>JAFGJK010000119.1 GCA_016929135.1 Spirochaetota bacterium
CAACCACCCCGAGGTGTACCTGATCGTGCTGCTCATCGACGAGCGCCCTGAGGAGGTAACCGACATGCAGCGCTCGGTGAAGGGGGAGGTGGTTTCCTCGACCTTCGACGAGCCAGCCAGCCGGCACGTCCAGGTGTCGGAGATGGTGCTGGAAAAGGCGAAGCGGCTGGTGGAGCACAAGATGGACGTGGTGATCCTGCTCGATTCAATCACCAGGCTCGCCCGGGCCTACAACCAGGTGGTCCCCACCAGCGGTAAGATACTCTCCGGCGGCGTCGACTCCAACGCCCTGCACAAGCCGAAACGCTTCTTCGGCGCCGCCAGGAACATCGAGGAGGGGGGGAGCCTCACCATCATGGCCACGGCCCTCATCGACACCGGGAGCCGCATGGACGAGGTCATATTCGAGGAGTTCAAGGGCACCGGCAACAGCGAGATAGTCCTGGACAGGAAGCTGTCGGATCGCAGGATATACCCGGCGATCGACATCAACAAGTCGGGCACGAGAAAAGAGGAATTATTGCTTGACGAGGAAGAGCTGAACAGACTATGGATACTTCGCAAGGCCTTTGCCTCCATGAGCCCCACCGAGGCGATGGAGCTGCTGGTGGAGAAGATGAGGGCCACGAAGAACAACAGGGCCTTCTTCAAGGCGATGAATTCGTAGTGTGCGACACAAGGAGAGAGCGATGAAAAAGGATATACACCCCGTATACGAGGAAACGGTGATCAAGTGCTCCTGCGGCAACGAGATCAAGACGCGTTCCACGGCGAAGAACCTGCATGTGGAGATATGCTCGAACTGCCATCCCTTCTACACGAAGCAGCAGAAGATCATGGATACCGCAGGCAGGGTCGAGAAGTTCAAGAAGAAATACAACATCAAGTAGGCATGAAAAGGCCCGGCGCAGACGCCGGGCCTTTTTTTATGCGTGCAGCGGTTCAACGAGACCCCATCCCTGCCGTGCCGACCGGTCGGGGGGGGGTAACAGGGACCGCTTTCTGCCGGCCGAAGGGTATAGGCCCCCGCAGGATTTATGTGTGAGCCAGCCATCCCTGCGGGGTGGATGAACGATGCATTCGAAATACTTCCTTGACAGTATGCGTTCTGCATGATACAATTATGCATATCATCATGAAATCACTACAGATACGAATCGTGCTGCTCGCCGGGGTGCTCTGCTTCGCACATACGGCGCTCCTGTCCCAGCAGGACGGGCGCATCGGGCGGATCCGCGCCCTTTACCAGGAAGCGCAGAGCCTCGAGAACTTCGGGGATGCCTTTTTTCGCCACGAAATCACGCTGAACACCAATTACCCGGGAATCGGCCTTCAGACCACCGCCATACGCTTCATATATTTTCCACGCCAGGTGGACCCGGAGAACAACCCCTACCTGCTCACCCGGACCCTGAAGAAGGCCGTGGTGACCTACAACATCGCCGCCAGCGTGCACTACACCATCGAATACCTTTATGACAGCTCGGAACAGCCGGTCTTCTATTACTGGAGTGAGGAGCTGTCTTCGGCAACGAACCAGAAGCGATACTATTTTCACGGCGGCAGGCTCATTCAGATCATCGCCGATTACAGCAAAGACGGAACGCCGGTGAAGTATACCAGACGGAAGGGATTCACGAGGGAGGAGAGGGAATCGGCCGCAGAGGTGATGAAGAAAGCTGCATCCTATCGGTCATTATTCCGGCAGCTCGTGGCAATCGAGAGATTGAAATAACCGCCGAAGTTCCTTTCCCGGTACCGCACCGATAACGCGTCGCTCCGGGATGGTGCATGCAGGAATCCGCATGTTTTTTTGATTTCTCCCGCCGTTGTGCCTATCCAATAATCAGCCTTTCCATATACGTCCTGTGGGCATCGGGTAGTTCCGGAGTTTTTTTTAAGGATAATGAGAATATCCGGGAGACGATTAGAACCGGCGCGGTACCGGAATTGTACCGGTAGTGAAGGGGGTGTGGGCATGAGGATCAGGGCACGCGATATCTACATCATTCAATGTGTATTACTCATCTCCCTCTACTCCGCCGACACGGGGTCTTCCCCGGCCTCCGAAACCAGGGGTGCCCGCAAAAAATGAATCATGGCATGATGCGCAGAAGAGGTCATCTTCGGTGAACGTCGCCGATGTGATACGAAAACAGAACCGTGAGATCGTCTTCAGGATCTCGTCGGCGGGATGGCCGGGCAGTCAGGGACACGATAACCCATGCTATGGTGACTGCAGTTTTACGGTTATCTCATATCTGGTGCCGCTATCAGCCGTCCTGTCCATGGTACCGTTAAGCTGCTCGACAAGGGTATCGATCAATTTGAGACCGAAGGTCCTCTTTCCGTCCGCCGGGACATTCTCCTGGAAGCCTGTGCCGTTATCCTGTATTACAAGAGAGTATATGTCGTGCGCAATACGCGAAAATTCTATATGTATTTCACCGGTGCCGTCAGGGAACGCATATTTCAACGAATTGGTCACTATTTCATTTATCAGCATTGAGAGCGGGATCGCATATTCGATTGATACGGCCATATCCTCTATATCCACGGTGACGGCAATTTTTGAATTCGCATTTTTGTAAAAATGCTGCAGCTTGTATACCAAGTCTTTCAGAAAGTCATTCATCTTGATGCTTGAAAAACTGCTGGACTGGTACAGTTTCTCGTGTATCGCCGCCATGGACAGTATCTGTGTCTGGCTGTTTTTGAACACATTCAAATCGTTCGGATCACTGATGTACTCCGCCTGTAGATTCAACAGGCTGGAAATAACCTGAAGATTGTTTTTAACCCTGTGATGGATCTCCTTTAAAAGTATCTCCTTCTCCTTGAGGGAGATCAGCAGGTTTTCCTCAGTTTTTTTCAGGTCCGTGATATCTCGAATCGTCTCGATTGCGCCGGTAATGTTCCCGTCGCCATCGTACAGCAATGCCGCACGGGCGTGCAGGTATCTCCCCCCACTGCCGATGGCGGGAGTGAAGGCCTCTCCGACCAGATGTATACCCTCTCGCTGTACATTGATATAATTCTTTTCAAGCTCCGGGTCGGGATTCAGTATCAGGTTTATCAGCAGCGGGCGGCGTTTTCCGTAAAACGGGACCGCATACTCGTAATTCCCCTTTCCGACCATCTCCCCTGAGGGGATTCCGGTGATCTGTTCAAGCGATTTGTTCCACGCGATTATCTGCTCGTTGCTGTCGATAACCAGGGTGGCGTCGGGTAGGAATTCTACGATGTTTCGCAGCAGCTGCTCTGATTTCAGCAGAGCCCCTTCGGCCTGTCTTCTTCTCTTTTCTCCGAGTATCCCCTGTGTGATTATAAACACCGAGATGACCGTTAAACACAGAAAGATTATGAAAAACACCTTGTTGAGACTGTCCCGTATGGCCGCAATTCGCTCGCGGATATCTTCGATATAGATACCGGTCCCGATAATCCAGCCCCACGGAGCAAAGCCCATCACGAATGACAGCTTGGGCACGATGAGATCGGATTTATCATGCAACTGCCACATATACATGACAAAGCCCGAGTTGTGCTCCCGGACCACCTTCACAAACTCCACAAAGAGCCGTTTTCCTCTGGGGTCGGCAAAATCGGAGATGTCCTTCCCTTCCAGGTCTGTTCGGTAGGGGTGCATGATCATGTTGGGATGCATATCGTTGATCCAGAAGTACTCTCTGTTCATCTTCCCGTACCGCAAATTCCGTATCCGTTTTATCGCCCTCTGCTGTGCATCCCCTCTTGTCAGTTCTCCGGATTGAACCCTCGATTCGTACTCTTTCAGCAGATTCCATACTGTTCTGGTGAGTTCCTGAACCATCTCCTTTTTAGAATCAAGATAATCCTCCTCAATCCGCGGAATCGCGATCAGATATATCGCGATAATAAAGAGTGTTATCGTAATGAAGCCGGGCAGTATGATTTTAAAGACGATTGAAAGGGCATCGCGCAGGGTCAATCTCTGTTCTTTCAGCGATTTGAACATTTCACATAATCCCTTTTGCACAGTGTATCGTTCTTCATCGGACTATCTGATTTGATCTCCTTTGAATCTTGGAGGTGCTGCAGGGGGGGATTGATGTGAAGGGGCAATCCCATCGTCTCCGTCGAGCCCTCCACCCTCCTGCGGCAACAGCACCACTGCACATCTGGAAAGTCGTAGGTCTGTATTGAGTATTCAATAAGCAACGTACAGCGTATCAGTCGTATCAAGACTTATTCCTTCGCTACGCAATCAATTGCTCGATTTGCACAGGCAGAAGATCCCTTCAGTGACGGAGAATGAGTATTCGGTGCGTGATGAAAAATCATATAACCATTCCACAGGGATATGAACCGGCTAATCTGAAAAATACCAATATACGAATGCATAGTCAAGCCCATTTGCGACGGAACATCATGAAGGGATGGAAAGTGGAATCAACTGATGAGGGAGGATCTTCTCGCTCTGACGGCCCGCACCCCGCATCGTGTTCCATACGGTCTGGATTCATCTGTTTCACGGGGCGGCCCCCGGTCTAGAGGTCCCCCGGTGAATTGACATTCTTGAACATGATTGCGGGGTCCCCGAACCTGCGCAGCTCGTCCTCTCCCAGAACCCTCGCCCGCATCTCCCCGTAAATCGCAAAAACCCTCCTGTCATTATTCCCGATGAGCCGCATGATGGGATCCAGGCAGCGCTTTGAATAGACCGCGTGCAGGGTCTCGTAGAACCCGCCAACGCAGGGTGCCACGATGTCGTATCCGGCTGTCAGCGAAAGCATGTGCATGATGAGTCCTGCGTTCAGGAGGGGCATGTCCGATGCCACGATGAAGGTCATCTCGGTGCGCGAGAGGGTCAGGGCGGTATGGATGCCCCCCAGGGGCCCGAAGCCGCTGATGAGGTCCGGGTGCACCGGATAGCCGGACCCGTAGTCGCCGTCGACATGGCCGGCGATGACCGAAATCTCGCCGAAGATCCCGGAGAGTACCCCGGTGACGTGCTGTATCAGCGGCTTCCCGTTATGGTGGTACATCGCCTTGTTCTGGCCAAAGCGCGAGCTCATGCCGCCGGCAAGGACAGCCGCGGAGATGTCCCGGATCGGAGGCGTCCCCGCGGCGCGGGTCGCTGCGCCGTCCGGATTCATGCGCACCATCCGCGGTATTCCCCTAACGACCCCACAGGAGGGATGCCGAGATGGCCAGGAGGCACAGGGCGATGGAGACGGCCGATGCTCCGTACCAGAGCGTCGGCCTGCGCTCCAGTACCCGGCTGATGCGACCCGCGTTCTTCCTTCCCAGAGAGAGGCCCGCCGGGAAAAAGACGGCGGAAAAGAGGGCCCAGGGTATCCCCTCGCGCAGGAGGAATCTGGCCAGGCCCCACTCCCCGCCGAAGGAGAGGAGGTACTGGCAGGGGGCCAGCCTGAGGCCGAGTGTATGGAAGAGAAGCGACGATGACAGGGCCGCCAGGAAAGCGGCTGCCCCGTAGCGGCGGAGGTCGTTCCGTCCTCCCCTCTCGGCCAACGGGAGATATGCCGCCAGCATGGTGCCGTGCAGGGTCACCGCAAGCATCGCATTGGCCCTGCAGAGGGGCGAGCATCGGAGGATCGGCACCGCCAGCATCATGGTGGATGCCGCCACGAGGGCGATCGCCGCCATGAGGCGCCTGGGGAAGCCGGCGCCGGCGCCGAATCCCAGTATCCCCATGCCGATGCCGGTGCAGAGCGCGGCCCGCAGGGGGGGGAATGCCGATCTCATGGTGCTGCCGGCCAGCGCCTCGACGAGGCCCCAGATGGAGCCCAGGAGGAACGTCACGGCCAGGAGATGTCGCTGAGCTGATGCGTCAAGGGGCGCGTGGTGTTCGTTCATGGCTGTCTCCTTTTCACGGGATCATTAACACGGCGCATCTCCCCGCGGGGAAGGCGTTCCGTTATTACACGTAGAGTTTTTTCCCCTGGCATGCCAGGCAGCGGTCGCCGTTCTCGACCGGATAGCCCTCGCCGCAGGAGGGGCAGGGGGAGGTCGCCCCCTTTTTCCGGGGCCCCAGAAATTCCGGCGCCACCTGCACCGAGGTCGCGGTCAGTATCGATTTCCCGGCATCCAGGATCTCCCGCACCAGTCGGTCCGTATCCTGTTCGATTTTCGGCTTCGCCTTGAAGAACCACTCTCTGATCCCGGGATAGGGGGCGAGCTTTTTCGTATCGACATGAACGCGTATCCCGGCGCCGCTCTTTTTATCGAAGAGGGCCAGCGCATAGCGCCCCACATCGGCCAGCTTCAGCCAGCCGTTCCCGAAGGTGCAGGGGGTGAGAAGCTGCACCGCGTCCGGCAGGCACACCCTGGTTTCACAGAGGACTTCGAAGAAGCCGCCGCCGGAACGGCGCTCCAGCGCGAGGTCCACCATGAACCCGCCGATGAGTACGCCCGGCGCCCGGTAGCCGTGGAACTCCTCCAGCATCCTCATGAATTCGTCCGCCCCTTGTCCGCAGATCGTCGTCATGCTCCCTCCCCCAGTTTCTCCACGCGGCAGGGTATATGCCGGTGGAAGGGCGTTCCGGCGAGCCTGTCGCGGTGGGTGCTCTTCGTTAGCCGGTTGGCGTTTGCGCCGTAGGTGTCCCCCCCGTATTCAAGACCGAATCCGTGCGGAATCATCACGTATCCGTTCCGGGTGCGTTCGGTCACCTCCAGCTCCACCGCCACTGTGCCGGCCTTCGTGGTGACGCTCACTATCTCACCGTCCCTCAGGCCCAGCCCCTCCGCATCCGACGGATGCATGATGCAGGTGCACGCACGCTTCCCCTCGTTCCAGGCGGGGTTCCGCATGATGGTGTTGGCGTTATACGGCATGTGCCTCCCGGATGAGAGTATGAGCGGATACTCCGCGTCGTGTTCAAGCCCCCTTCGCTCCCGCTCGATCTCGATCTCGGACAGCCACTCTTTCATCTCCGGTATGTGCACATTGACCTTCTTGTCATCGGTGCTCAGATCGGCGAAGTTGTCATCCGGATCGGATTTTCCGATCCACAGGCCCCCGGGTTGTTCCATCACGGCCTTGAATATCTCCTCGCCGATGAGGGGGCCCTTGCTGAACCCGGCGCGCACCGCGCACTTCTTGAAGCTCCCCGGCGCCACCATCAGCATCGCCCAGAGGCTGGCCAGGTTCCCCGAGCCCATCTCCTTCCCGAGCGTTTTCGCCACGATGAAGGGCATGGCCTTGAGCGCCGCGGGATTTGCCTTGCCGAAATTCATGAGCTCCGCGCCGAACTTGAGCCTGTTCTCCTTCGCGGCTGTGAAGAGGGACTCGGGTATCTCCGGTATGATGCCCATCCTGTCGGCGATGCGGGTGTGGATCTCGCCCAGTTCAAGGCATTCGCCCTCGGGCTCGACGACCGGCCTGCGCATCTGGAAGTAGATATCCGGCCAGGTCCAGGCGAAGAAGGTGGCGTCCCAGGATTCGTACCCCGATCGTGCCGGCAGCACGTAGTGGGCCATCCGGGCGGTTTCCGTCATGGCGACCTCGCAGACCACCAGGAGTTCCAGCTGCGAGAAGGCCTCCTCGTAGGCAGCGGTGTCCGCGAACGACCGGAGCGGGTTGCACTGGGTGCACATCACCGCCCGCAGCCTGTCCGGCCTGCCGCTCATGATCTCCTCCGGCATCACGTTTGGGGGGAAGACGCCCGCGATGGCCGGGTAGCCGGTCGCCTGGGTGCGCCATGTCTTCTCGTCGCGCTCGTCCGAGTGCCCCACGATGGGCATGACGGTCCCCGGAATGACGTTACCACCGGGGACGCAGAAGTTCCCCGTGATGGCGAAGAGTACTATCTCCAGGTAGGAAATCAGGGTGCTGTGCCTGTTCATGTACACGCCCAGGTCCGGGTGGTAGCATGCCCTTCGCGTTCTCAGCTGCCTGCAGACCTCGCGCACCTGTCCGTAATCGAGCTCGCAGAATTCCACCGCGGCCCTCGCGTCGAAGCCGGCGAACCAGCCCTTTATCGCGTCGTATCCCGAGACGTGGTCCCGGATGTAATCGTCGTCGGTCCACCCCTCGTCGATGACGATGGCGATCATCGCCCTGGTCAGGAGGGCGTCGGTCCCCGGTTTTATGGCCAGATGGATGTCGGCGAGCTCCGCGGTCTCGGTCTTTCTCGGATCGATCACCACCAGCAGCTTTTCGGGGTCCCTCGAGAATTCACGGAGGAACAGCGGCGCCCGGGGCATCTGGTGGCTCACCATTCCGTTCCAGCCGATGCCGACGAACATGTCGCAACGGTGCTCGTCCGGAATGGTGTATTTGTACTGTTTGCCCGTGGCCCTCCCGTGCGCCCAGAACTGCCCGGTCAGCTCCTGCCCGATGGCGTTGTAGTAATACCTCGATCCCAGGGCCTTCATGAGGGTGACGCCGAAGGCCGCCTCGAAGTGACACCCCTGTCCGCCGCCCCCCATGTAGGCGTAGGAGCGCGGGCCGTTTTTGTCCAGTATCTCCTTCAGCCTCGCCCCGATTTCATCGATGGCCTGGTCCCAGGAGATGCGCTGGAAACCCCTGTCCGTGCGCTTCAGGGGATGCGTGAGCCGGTCATCGTGGTGCTGATGAAACGCTATATTCATCCCCTTGCGGCACACGTAGCCCCGGCTGCGCGGATTCTCCTTGTCGCCCCTGACCTTCACGATCCGGTTGTTCTCCACCTCCACCTGGAGACCGCAGTTCTGCGCGCAGAGCACGCACCCCGTCTTTTTCCATTCTCCCATGTCATGAACCTCCCTGCTGTTGTGGCTCTCCCTCCCGGCGGCCGATATACCGGAAGACGTGTTTCCTGAAGGCCCGCAGCGGCTCGACGCTCTTTGCCACCTTCATGTGGAGAAGCGCCCCCTCGAAGGCGTGGAAGATGAACTCGGCCGTGCCGGCCGCGTCCAGGTCGGGGCGCAGCGAGCCGTCGCCGACACCCTCCTGCAGACACGCAGTGATGGTGCCGATGATCTCCCGGATGACTGCGGCGAGTTTCGTCCTGAGCCGCTCGCTTGCGTCAGCCATCTCCAGTGAGAGGTTGCCGATGGGGCACCCTCCGGCGAATTCCTGCTTTTTGTAGTATCCCTCGAAAAACCTGAAGAGCTCTTCCAGGCGGCGCAGGGGTGCTATCGAGCCGTTGCGGAGGTGGCGTGAGAAGATCCCCCCCACGATGGAGGCGAAGTGATCGATGATCTCGACCCCGAACTCCTCCTTGCTCCTGAAATAGAAGTAGAAGGAGCCCTTGGGGACCGAGGCCCTGTCCAGTATCTCCTGGAGGCCCGTGGCGTTATACCCCCTGGCGTGTATCAGCGCCGCACCGACCCTGATGATCTCGTCTCTCTTGCTCGTGCCCTGCTGCATGGATCCTCTCATTGTTCCCGTAGTTGCGACGCGGTGATCATCGCTGCATGATCTTCATGAATCTCTCCATCCTCCCCTTCTCCTGAACCACCCTGAGCCCCATCTCCTGCACCGTCGCCGGGACCTGCGGCACCGACTCCCGCTGGGCCATGTCGATGGCGCCGGCGGGGCAGCCTGAGGCGCAGAGCCCGCAGCCGATGCATTCCTCGGCATCCACTTCGGCGACACCGTCCCTTACTGCGATGGCGTGCACGGGACAGCGCTCCTCCTCGCAGATGCCGCAGCCGGTGCAGGCATCGGGGCGCACCCTCGCCTCGAACCTGCTGGTGGAGAAGGCGTGGGGGTGATGGAGCTGCGTCCTCCCCCGGAGGACCGTGCAGCAGCAGGGACAGCAGTTGCATATCACCGTTGCCCTGTCGGCGCTGTTGTTGCTGGTGTGAACCAGCCCCGCCTCTTCCGCCCTGTCAAGGACCCTGATCCCCTCCTCCCTGCTGATCCGCCTGGCGAAGCCGCGCTCCACAAGGAACTCGGCGGTGCCTTCGAAGATGAGGCAGACGTCCCTCGGCTTGTCGCATTTCGATACGCTCTCCCTGCAGGCGCAGTTGGTTACGGCGATGCAGCCTGCCTGTTCGATGAGGCGCTTCACCTCATCGTGGGGATGTACCCTGTCCCTCACGGTGATGGATCTGTCCACCGCAACCACTCTCATGATGGGCGTGGGGTTCCCGGCGAAGGATTCGCCCAGCGCTTCCTGGTGATATTTCTCCCAGAGCCCGGCGAGGCGCTCCTGCAGCGGCGTGGTCCTGCCCTTCATGAAGGGGTACTCGAAGAGGCCGGGGATTACCGGAACGAGGCCGTACATCGTCGCGCCGTCCTTTTTCCTGGCGAAGATGATCCCCTTCTGGGCCATGGATTCGAGCCTGACGATCGCCTCCTCCGCTGATATATCCGAAGCGGCGCTGATCTGCTCCGGCGATTTCGGCTTGAAGCTCATCGTGACGGCAAGGGCCGCCTCCGGTGGAGTGAAGAGAAGCCTCAGTATCTCTATGATGCGCTGGGATTTCGGCGCCGTGGCGGGGTGGGAGTCAAGGATCTCCCTCAGCTGTTCATATGTGTCCATGGCCTGACCTCCCGGTGCGAGATGACATCATAATAGACCGGTCGTCTATAATGTCAAGAATATTTCCCTTCATCGCGCCGTTTTTCCCCTGTCTCATATCAGGGGAGGGTGAGAGGAAGTGTCGTTCCATAATGGGGATCTGCCCCCCCGGTGGGGCTCTGTCCCCCGGAGCAATGAAATTCTTGACAAAAGAAGGGAGATACACATCTTATTGGAGCGGATAAAGATCGCATACAGCTCTGCGGGGTGACACCAATGATAAAAAACCTGATGATCATCATCTCTGTCGCACTCTCCATCGTTATCCTCTCCATTCCCGGAAGGGGGGACCTTTCCGAGCTGGGAGACAGGATCAAAAGGGCGGCCTGCGAGAGGGCCTGCGAGAGGACCTACCAGTCCTGCATGAAGGGGACCGGTGAGGCCATGAACAGGGAAGGGCAGGGCGAGATCGAAAGCGACGTGAAAGATGTGACGCGTGAAGAGACGTGCCAGTATGCCAAGGAGCAGTGCCTTCAGGAATGCCCGTGAGGTGCCGTTTCCTCCCGGGGCCGGATCAGGGGGCGTCTCTGATTTCATGAGGGGGGGCGATGCGCCGCCGCAGTTCAGTCATGAATTCGTTCCCGGGGTCTATCTTTTTGTGGGCCCGGTATGACCGGTCCAGCTGTCTCCAGAGGGGGCTACCCCTGAAGCGAAGATACTCGTGGTGCCCGATGAGGTACCCAATGGTCGGGTAGGATCGGATGAGGCCGGTGACGAGCCAGGCGTTCGATTCCATCTGTTCGCCGGTGAGGGGACGGTCCAGGCCCCCTACGTTCTCAATCCCGATGGCGCAGTGGTTCATGCCGATGACGTGGCGCCCCATCCAAGTATCCGGCATGAGTCGATAGATAGTGCCGTCGCGGTCCACCAGGTAGTGCACCGATACGTTCACCGTGCCGCCGTGCCGTATATCCCTCCTGTCGGGCTGCAGCGTCTCGCTGTCGAAGTACCGGAAGGAGTCCTCGAGGGTGCCGATGGCGGTCCAGTGAATAACGATAATCCTGGGCACGATGTCGATCCCCGACGCCTGGGGATCGGTGTGGCGGCGCAGGTATTTCAGCGTGAGGGACTTTCTGAGCTCGGTGAAACGTATGGGGCGGTCGATTACGGCCCGCCGGTGCGGCGCCCCGGTACCGGCACAGGTGAGCAGGCCGCACAGGAGCATCGAGGACAGGGGTACAATCAGCCGGCGCATGGGTGGGACCTCACCTCCTCGTGGCGCGGTAATCCTCGGCCCGCGCGCCGCGGAAATGCCGTCGTGCGGGCACCCCCTATTCCGTGGACCCGGGGGAGAAAAATCAAGCGGAAAACCGGGTATGCCGGCCGCTACTGCGCCATATCTTCCCCTCTTTTCCCTATGCCGCTGAGGCCGATCAGCGACAGGAGGATAAGCCCCGCACCCGCCGCGATCCTCGACGTGAGGGGGTCGGAGAAGACGCTCACGCCCAGGAGGAGGCCGAAGAGGATGCGGCTCGAGGAGACCAACGAGCCCGGCGCGGCCTCGATGTAGCGGTACCCCACGGTGATGAGCACCTGGCCTGCCACGGAGGCCGTAGTCGCCGCGACGACATGGATGACGACGGGGCCCCGCGGTATTTCGAACATGGCAAGCAGCGGTATCGCATTGATCACCGTACCGAAGAACATAAGATAGAACAGGATAACGTGGGTTTCATCGGATTTCCGCGCCTGCCGCAGCGAGGTGATGGCGACTGCGGCGAATGCCCCGGAGAGGAGCGAGAAGAGATCACCCCTGTTGATATCCCCGGGGGAGAGGCCGCCGAATGAGGGGATGATCACCAGATACATGCCGGCAACGGCGAAGAGCAGCAGGAGAATGGAGCGGGTTGAGATCCGTTCCCCGGTGACGAGAGGGGCCATGATGAACACGAACACCGGGTAGGTCATGTTGAGCATGTTCGCCTTGCTCACGGTGGTCTGTTCGATACCCAGGAAGAAGCACATCACCGCAGCCGTGTTGAAAACGGCGCGAAGGGAGATGAAGGTGAAGTTCTTGGGGCTGAGCGATTTCCCGGTCGCCGCGGTGTAGATGCCGATCCCGACGAAGCCGAGAAGGAACCTGAAGAAGGTGAGCTCGATGGCCGGCACCGGCGACGTGGTGGTGACTATCTTCGCGAAGACAGTGGACAGGGCGAAGGATAATTCGGCGAGAAGGAGGAACAGCAATCCTTTGAACATGGTCAGTCCCGGAAAGGCGTGCATATATAAATTCCCCTCCCGCGCCGGGAGGGGACTGTAGCAATGGAAGCGGTTTGATGCCGGTTCGGTTTATGCGGCCGTCGGGGTCCCCCTCCGTATCCTGATGATTCCTATAACCGCGGTGATGAGGAGGCAGATGGCGATGCACTGCGCCTGCGTGAGTCCCAGGATCAGCTTCGGGTTCAGGCGGATGAATTCCAGAGCGAACCTGGGGACCGCGTTGCAGATGAGGTATATGAAGAAGATCATGCCCGCCGGAAGCTCACGTTTTCTCAGCTGCAGTAGCGCGAAAAACACGATAAAGGAAATCAGTGACTCAAAGAGCGGCACCGGCAGCACCTCGGCCGTGGTGGGGACGATGCCGTTCGGGTAGGCGACTCCCAGAAATGATTCGGTGGTGATCCCGTAACAGCCGTCGCCGGCCACGTGGCACCCGATCCTGCCGACGGCGTATCCCAGGGCCAGGGTGGGCGTTGCGATGTCGAATATATTGAGCACGTTCTCCTTGTTCTTCTTGATGATGATGATGGATACCGCCAGGGCAAGGACGAGGCCGCCGTATACCGAAAGCCCCGCGCCGGAGAAGATCATGGCCATGGGGTCCCTGGCGAATTCGCTCAGGTGCTCGAGGATATGGAAGATCTTGGCGCCGACGATGCCGCTGGGTATCGCGGCAAGGAAGAGCTTGTATGCCAGTTCCGGGTCCTTGCCGCTGAGCTTGAATTCCCTCTCTCCCACAAGAAATCCGAGATAGAAGGCCAGGCCCAGCATGATGCCGTAGCCGCCAATAGAGATGATGCCGTAGCTGAAAAGTAATGGATACATTGTCTCCTCCGGGATACAGATGAATATCAGGGGACGCGAAAATATGTTATCAATAAAAAGGAGAGATGCTTTGTCAAGTGATTTTATCGCATATTCGGTCCTCGGCGGCGGCGATGGCCGGCAGCTCCCGCAGGCGGTGCAATTTTTCTAACACCGCCGCTTTTTTTGTTGTACCGGGGAGCGTTCCTTTGTATACTGTGATAAATATAAACGGACATCGGCGTGCCGCCGGGCCGGGTGAGATTTCCCGGCCCGTGTGCATGCCTGTATCTGCCGGCGGGACACGGTATGGACAGCAAGGAACGGGTTGAACTGATACGCAGGGGGAATGAACTCTTTAACAGCGGCGACATCAGGCAGGCTGCGGCCATATTCATCAAGACCGGCTATCGTGACGGCATCACCCGCGTCGCGGACCACTTTTTTTACGATCTGCGGCAGCCGCTGGTTGCGTTGAAATTCTACCGCATGGTGAACCGGCAGGACAAGGTGAGCGAGATATTCGAACGCATGGTCTTCGCCCTGGGCAAGCTCCTGGGGAAGGAGGGCCCGGCGCAGAAGGTGGAACTCCCCCCTCTCAAGATCTCACCGAAGCTGAAGATACTGGCCGAGGAGATCCTGCAGCGCGATGCGGCTGCGGACAACACGAAGGGAAACTAGACCGGAGCGACATATATGAGACTGAACACCGTGATTATCACGATCGCCGCACTCCTGTGCGCCTTCGTCCCGGCCGGGGCCGATACCGGCGATCTGGAGGGGTACCTCAAAAAGCACGTGGTGACGAGGAAACTTCCAAACGGGATAACCCTGATCATGCTGAATCGGGGCTTTGCCCCCACCCTGGCCTTCGAGCTGGCCTTCCGGGTCGGCTCTGCGGACGAGAGCTACCGCACCGCCGGGGCGGCCCATATGCTGGAGCACATGCTCTTCAAGGGGACCGACAAACTGGGTACCAACGATTACCGGAAGGAAAAGATGTATCTGAAAAAAATCGAGGAGACCGGCGAGAGGCTCGACAGGCTGAAGCTCACCGACCCCCGCAGCGACGAGATACCGAGGCTGAAGGCGCGGCTGAAGAAGCTGCAGGGGGAGCACAGCAGGTACGTGGTCCGGTCCCCCTACGACAAGGTCTACACCGAGAACGGCGGCGTGGGATTCAACGCCTCCACCTCCCGTGATATGACCGGTTATTACATCGAGCTTCCGTCGTCGAAGCTTCAGCTCTGGGCCGAGATCGAATCGGAACGCCTCAGGAGGCCGGTGCTCCGAGAGTACTACATCGAGCGTGAGAACGTCATGGAGGAGCGGCTCATGCGGACCGATTCCAGCGGCATCGGCGCTCTCTACGAGCGATTCATCGCCACCGCCTTCATGTCGCACCCGTACCGCCATCCGGTGATCGGCTGGGGCTCCAACATCCCCTATCTCTCCCTGAGGGATGTGGAGAACTTCTACTGGACCCGGTACATCCCCTCCCGGATGACCATCACCGTCGTGGGGAGGCAGGACACGGACCGTACCGTGAAGGTGATCCGCAAATACTTCGGGCCGATCAAGTCGAGGCCCGCACCGCCGGAGAACACGGTAGCCGAGGCCCCCATCACCGGCGAGCGCCGCTTTGTCTACTATTTCCAGTCGAACCCGTATCTGCTCATCGGGTGGATCAAGCCCGCCTTCCCGGACCCGGTGGACTACACCTTCGAAATGATACAGGAGGTCCTTTCGGGGGGGAAATCGTCTCGCCTCTACCGGTCGCTGGTGGTGGAGAAGAAGATCGCCTCATCGGTGAGCGCCTGGAACGGCTTTCCCGGCGTCAGGGACAAGAATCTCTTCGTGGTGGCGGCAACGCCGCAGCCATCCCACACCCTGGAGGAGCTGGAGGGGGAGATATACAGGGAGATGGACCGCCTCAAGGAGGATGTGGCGGCGGAGGAGATGGAGTCCGCCAGGAACAGGATGGAATCCCGCTTTGTCCTGGGGCTTGCCGACAACGAGGAGGTGGCGGGGCTGCTCAGCTATTTCCAGACCGTCTACGGCGACTGGCAGGAACTGCTCCGCTACATGGAGCAGATTCGTAGGGTGACCCCCGCCGATATGAAGGCCGCGGCGGAGCGGTACCTCCATGACCGGAACAGGGTGGTGGGGATGCTGAAGGACCCGGGGGAAGGGGGAGGTGACAGATGAGGCGGATGATGAAGCTGCGGTTTTTCTGCCCACTCATCTGCGCCGCCTGGATCGCCCTCCCGGGCATCACGGCGGCCTCCGGCGCCGATGCGCTCCCGGTGGATCTGCCACCGGTACGGACCCTCCAGACCTCGTGCGGCGCGAAGGTCTTCTTCGTGGGCGATGAGCTGCCGCAACTCACCATTGTCGCCTCGGTGGGCTACGGCAGGCTCCATGAGAACTCGGAGAGCGCGGGCCTCTGCGACCTCCTGGCGCGGACGATCTCACTGGGGGGATCGAAGCGCTACCCGGGCATGAAGCTGCACGAGAGGGTCGATTCCATCGGCGGGATGCTCTCGGTATCCTCCTCATTCGAGCGTACGGTGATATCCCTGAGCGTTCTACCCCGCTTCCGGGAGGAGGCCTTCTCCATCGTGTCGAGCCTGCTCACCGAGCCGAACCTCGACGAGGAGTATCTCCTCATGGCGCGGTCGCTCGTGGCGGACGAGATACGGAGACGCTACGACAATCCCTCCAACATCGCCTTCGACAGGACCATGGGGATCATCTTCGAGGGGAAGGGCTACGGCGCCATCCCCACGGTGGAAAAGATGAACTCCTTTACCCTGAAGATGGTGCGTGATGCGTGGACGAAGTATTTCGGGGCGAGGAACATGCTCATTGGAGTATCATCCTCAATCCCCTACGAGCAGATACGCAAGGACTGCGAGAGGCATTTTTCAAGCCTCGCGCCGGGTGAGAAGATGGACTACTCGGTGGACGCGGCGTCGGTGGCCGCCACCGTCCGCAGGAACAGCCGGAAGATCTTCCTGTTCCCGAAGGACATCCCGCAGGCCACCATCGTCGTGGGAACCCTGGCGCCGGATATCCGCGACGACCGGTGCTACCCCCTGGCGCTGATGAATTTCGTGCTCGGCGAGGGGTCCTTCAACTCCAGGCTCATGCGCGAGATCAGAGTGAAGCGGGGTATGGCCTATGCGGTCTCCTCGGTGATACGCTTCCGCCGCAACACCGGCGTGTTCCTGGCCTATGCACAGACCAAGATCGAGAATGTCGCCATGGTGCTTCCGCTGTTGAAGGGGAACATAACGGGCATGGGGAGGGATCGGCTCCCCCGGCAGGACATCGGCTGGGCGAAGCGTTCCATCAGCAACAGCTACATATTCCGCTTCGAGACCCCCATGGATATACTGGGGAACTATCTCGAGCGGGAGTACTGCGGGCTGCCTGAGGACTACTACGAGCGGTATCTCTCGAGGATCAACGACGTGACCGACGGTGACGTGATGCGGGAGAGCGAGCGCCTCTTCCGCGGGGGGCTGGTGACCTGCGTGGTGGGGAGGGAGGATCTGAGGGAGACCCTGAAGGACCAGGGTGAGGTGGTCCTGCTGAAGTGAGCGTGCCGGTGATGGAAGCGGAATGCGGAACAGTGGTGAGCGTCGAGGGGAGATTCGTCATCGTGGAGGCCCAGGGGGGATCGCAGTGCGAGGGGTGCGCCATGGGTCATTCATGCGGCCTCGGCGCGAAGGACCGACCCAGGAGGATCCGCATGCGCAACTCGATCGGCGTCGCAGAGGGTGACAGGGTGCTCTTCACCCTGCAGGAGAGGACGGTGCTCATCGCGTCCTTTCTCCTCTATCTTTTCCCCGTGGCGATGCTCATAGGCGGCGCCGCGGCGGGGGCGGCCGCCGGAATTCCCGGCGTGGACAGGGATCTCTCTGCCGCCGGCGGCGGGATTGCAGCGCTTCTCGTTTCGCTGGGGATCATTCGTCTTCTCTCCCGGAGGCTGGAACGGATGAAGTCCGTGGTGCCGATCCTGGTGGGCACCGTGCCGCCCGAGGGGGGGTAAAAGTGCCAATTTTCGCATCTTTTTTATATCATATATCAACTCGCGGGGCCCCTCAACCGAGATATTAATGTGCGTCAAATCATGAGGGGTGGGTGTATGAGTGAAAAGATCGTCGATCTCGCGGCATTTAAAATCGAGAAGACGCTGCGTGAAAACGGATTCATACTGAAGAAAGACGAGAAAAAGAATATAATGATCCTGATCAAGGTGGGCGGCGATGACGCGGTGTGACGGATACGACGGACAACAAGATGGAAGGAGCAATGCATGGGTGCGGATTTAGAGGCACAGATCAGAGGCCTTCGTGAGGAGCTGGAGAAGCTGAAGTACGAGTTCAGGGTGGACCTGCCGAAGCGGATATCGGAGGCGCGATCCTACGGCGACCTGAAGGAAAATGCCGAATACCACGCCGCCAGGGAGCGTCAGTCCTTTGTGAAGGCGAGAATTGCGCAGGTCACCGAACAGCTCAACCAACTGCGGAATATCGATACCGCGGGGGTGGCCGAGGACGCCGTCGCATACGGCTCCGCGGTGACGGTCTACGATTACGACAGCGAGGAGCGGTATACCTATACGCTGGTATCCGCGAACGAGGTGAATCCGTCGGAGGGGAAGATCTCTCTCTCGTCGCCCATCGGGAGCTCGCTGAACAACAGAAAGGCGGGCGATACCGTGGAGGTTCAGATCCCTGCGGGGAAGAGAAGGTACTACGTGGAAAAGATAGTCACCCTGCACGGGAATGTGCTCGAGAAAAGGCTGGAGGGATGAGGCGGGAATTATTGGAGACGAAGGGAATCGAACCCTCGACCTCTTGAATGCCATTCAAGCGCTCTCCCAACTGAGCTACGTCCCCGTCGGTCCTCATCGGGCCGGATCGAAGTGTACATATACCCGCCGCGGGTTGTTTTTGTCAATATTTTTTCTGAAGGGGGGAGCGCCGACCTCCCCCCCCAGTTATGCACTTGACATATTTGCCGGATGCGGCTATTAATGCGATATTAAAGGGGGGGCGGTCGGAAGAGCTGATATGATTTTTACCTATGTGGTCATCTTTATCTTTTTCGTGTTTCTTGCAATCATCATCCTCTACGTGCTCCATGCCTTCGTGCTGCCGAGAAAGATCGACGAAATCGCCAGGATGATTGAAGCGGGCCAGACCAAGATGGCCATCAAGAAGCTGAACGAGCTGATCGAGAAGGACGACAGGAACTCCTATGCCCACTACCTCCTCGCCGAGGCATATCTCAGAGAAGACAACAAAAAGTACGCCATCGTCGAGTACCGCCAGGTCCTGAAGCTCGGAAGGTTCGACGAGAAGGTGAGCGAGGTGGTCACGCGGTCCAGGCTCGCCAAGCTCTATCTCGAGCGGAAGGCCACGGAGGAGGCAAAAAAGGAGCTGCTCATTCTCACGAAGATCGACCCGGGGAACTTCGAGAACTATTTCGAGCTGGGTAAGCTCTTTTTTAATATCGGCATTATGGACAAGGCCACGGGTTTTTTCAGAAAGAGCATAGAATTCAATGAACGGCACGACCAGTCCTATTACTATCTGGGCCAGATCTACTACCGGAATTCCTCGAACGCCGATGCGAAGCAGGCATTTCTGAACGCCATCAAGATTGATCCGAACAACTACAAGTCCCATTACTTCCTGGGACTGGTGCTCCGTCAGATGGGGGACTACGAATGGGCCATCAAGGAGTTCGAGATATCCCAGAAGAGCGAAGAGCTGAAGGTCAAGTCATTCCTGGCGAAGGGGACCTGCCTGATGGAGAAGGGGCAGCATCCGAAGGCGATACAGGAATTCGAGCGGGGGCTCAAGTTCGCCAGGCGAGACAGTGATATCGAGCTTTCGCTGCGGTATTTCATGGCCGACTGCCAGGAGAAGATGCGGGACGTGCACGCCGCGATCAAGAACTGGGAGCGGATCGTGGAGGTGGACAAGGATTTCAGGGACGTCCAGGAGAAGCTGAAGTTTTACGCCGAGTTCCGCCAGGACGACAGAATCAAGGACTTCATGATCGCGGGGCTTTCGCAGTTCGAGCACCTCTCCAGGAAGATCGTCGAGTCCATGGGGATGAGGATAACGGATGTCGATATACTGAGCGACACGGAGATAGAGATCATCGCCATCGATTCCGAGGGGAAATGGCGCAACGCCAGGCAGACCAACAAGATCGTTCGGGTGATCCGTACCACCGACTCGATACAGGAAAGGCTCCTCAGACAGATGCACGAAACGATGAAGTCGCGCAACGCCATGAGGATCATCATCATAACCACGTCGGAATTTTCCCAGACCGCCCTCGATTTCGCCAATACAAGGCCAATCGAGCTGTACGGCAAGTCCGACCTGATAAAACTGCTCAGCCGGACCTGAGCCCCGCCCATGGACGTATACACCAGAATCCTCGGCTCCATCCCGCTCTTCCGCCACTGCAACGATGAAGAGATAGGCTCGCTCATGAAGCTGGGGCGCCTCTCGGTGATACGGAAGGGGCAGACCTTCGACCTGAAAAAGATCAACAGCCTCAACGTGGTCGTGGAGGGCATCTTCGAGATCGAGGCACTGGGCCGCACCGACATCGTGTACCTGGCACCGGGTTCCTTCTTCGGGAACGTCCCCTTCACCGACAACAGGCTCAGGGGAACGATCCGGGCCATGGTGGACTCGACGCTGATGCTGTTTCCCCATGACGAGCTCTCCCGTTTCTTTCTCCTCTCCTTCAAGTGCCTCCGCGGCTTCATAAGGAGCGTACAGAAGATGGGATTCGAAATGACCGCGGCCGCCTCCCGTTTCACCGGCAAGGCCACCTCGGTCATCACGGTCTACTCCGGCGAGAGGGGGGCCGGCACGACGCTGCTCGCCTCGGCCCTGGGGCTTGCCCTCGGCGAGAAGGGGAAGACTATCATCCTGGACATGTCCTACGGCGGCGACTCGGTATTCACCGGCTTCGACAGGAAGATCACCTCCCCGGTGTCGCAGAAGATGGAGGACGATGATACCGCCAGGGCGCTGGTTGAGGACCGCCTCGAGGCGGTAAACGGTTCTCTGGACATTCTGAACATTGCCCACGGATCGAAGGTGAGGGTCGCCGGTGACATCCTGCATCCGATACTCTTCGTCCTCTCGCAGACGTACCGGTACGTGGTGCTTGATCTGTCGGACGACGATGCCGCGCTGCGGGACAGTTGCTTCGCCGTGTCCGACAGCATCCTGTGCCTGGTGACGCATGCGAGGAGAAAGAGCGCCTTCTATCCCCTGGCGGATTCGGTACTCAGGAACTGCCAGCGGGTCTACTATGTGGTCAATGCGCACCACTCGAAGGGGACGAAGTCATTTGCCGGCGGCTTTATCATGGACCGCGTCAAGGCATCGTCGGAGGGCCCCTCGCTGCAGGAGGCGCTGACGAAGACCGATGGGATCGCCGGTATACGCGCGGCCGTGGAGGTGAGGAGGAGGGCGCTGGTGTTCGAATCCTGCTATCTCAATGCCGCCTTTATGGGGGGGGTGCTGAATTCCCTGAGAAAGCACGATACGTCCTTCGACCTCTGCTACAGCTCGTCGCTGGGCTACGTCGTGACGGCGCTCCACCATCTCTGCGGCGACGGGGAGGACTTCACGCGCTGCTACGCCGAGTTCTTCCAGGAGGAGCGCTTCAACTCGTTTCTGGATATCACCTTTCCCGACGGCCACCTCTTCAGGCAGGGGGGGATATCGAAATTCGCCGACGAGGTGTGCGGGAAGACGCGCATCGAGGAGCTGCAGTCGCTGCCGGCGGTCATGCTCGGCGAAACCAGGAACGGGGTGCGGCATGTCTTCAGCACCGGCTACTGCAGGGACATGGTCGCCGCGTCGTTTCTTCAGCATCCGATCTTCGAGGGGAGGGAGATCGCGGGAAAGCGATTCTGCTCGGGATTCCCGGGGATCCGGGTCCGTGCGGAGGACCTCTTCAGGACCGACACCGGCGAGGTGATTTACGTTTCGGTGAGCAATTCGCTGGCGATCGGGTTTCCGCGCGGCAAGCTGCTCCCTCTCTTCAGGGACTACATGGGCACCTATCTCAGGGAGGGCGTGCCCGACTCGACCGGCGAGCTTGCCGACCGGAGCATACAGCTCGACGTCTCGGAGAAAGATCTCAGACCGGAAAAAATTTTGCGTATCTCCGAGGATTTGGCAAATAAATTGTTGAAGGATATACGGACGCTGTGATATTGATCCACAGACGATAAATCCGATGGGAGGCCCGGCGTCCGATGAGATCGAGAAATACAAACGTCCTTCAGGCTATCGTGCTCGTCACGGGGGCAGTCTATATCATCATTGGGCTCTCCTTTCTCATCTCCCCCGTATCCGTGCTGCAGCTCTTCGCGGAAAACATATCCGACAACTGGCTTGATCTGGTCCGCGACAACGAGCTGGTGGCCCCGCTGTATCACATCACCCGCGGATTTGCCGCGCTCCTCTTCTCGTGCGGGCTGGCGATGGTCCTCCCCCTTTTCGATCCGCTCCGCTACCGGGGACTTATCTATTTCTCCGGCATCATCTTCCCCTTCTTCTCATCGATTATTTTCATGAGGAACGGGCTGCTGCTGGTCTTCCTCTCCGATCAGCCAGGCGAGGAAACGAGCAGGACGCTGATGGAATTGATCAGAAGCCGGGGGGGGCACACCATCGTTCTGATACTGGGACTCGTATTTACCGTTGTATTCCTCGCCACTCTCGTGGGAATCCTTATCACCAGGAAGCAGGCAAAGCAGGGCATAGAGTAGACCGCCCGCGTCCTCCCGTGAAAATACCGGTTGCCGGTGTTTTTTTTATTGATTAATAATCGATCATATTTATAATAGTTCTTTAGATTCGTCTGGGAGAGGGAGATACATATGGATTTGAAGAAGAAGAAGGTCGACAATGTCGTAGTGATTTATCTCGCCGGCAGACTGGATGTTCACCTTTCAGCGGAAATTGAAAAAGAGATCAACAGCGTGATCCAGAATGAACCCGACTGCCATCTCCTGTTAAATCTGAAGGACGTCGAATACATGAGCAGCTCCGGATTGAGGATCTTCGTGTCGACGATGCGGATCCTGAAGGAATCGAAGCGGAAGCTGAAACTCTGCAACATGAACAGCGCGGTGAAGAAGATATTCGAAGTGGTCGAGCTGATGGACATGTTCGATCTCTATGAATCCGAAGAGGACGCGCTCAAGTCGTTTAAAAACGTATAGGCCGCAGTGAATGCGCGCTCCCCTTTACTATAGTGGATACCTCGCACATCGGAATATCGGCCCCCGGGGATTTAAAAATCGATAATGATAAAATAGGATCCCTCTCGAGGGAGGCCTTCTCTGCCGGGTTTTCCAATTTCATTATCTACCAGCGCTGTCCCGATTTCGGATGGCCCGCATGGTTGCGGCTCAAGCTCTCCCCCGCTTCGAAACTGCTTAACTCCGTGGTTCCGCCGCTTTTGATCAATGACATGATGCGGGACGTCCTGGTCTTCAATAACCTGATGTCCCAGGAGGATCTGTTACAGGATCCCTCCGGGATGCTGTCCCCTTCCTACGACCGCTGGTCCCTTGAATTCTGGGTGCGTCTGGGGAAGGATCTCTTCGTCCCCTCTGAATGTATGGGGCATATCGTTCAGCAGCGGGACATCGTCACCACGGTGATCGGAACCGTGTGGGAGGAAAAGCAGTTCGTGGCGCGGCAGAACGTCTATGGCGCGAAGAGCGCGGTGGACGAGGCCGTGGTGACCCTGGACGTCACGCTGAAATCCCGGTCTGACGCCATGGTGTACCTTTGCGTCAGACCGTACAACACGACGCTCCTTGGAGGGGTGAACTCGGCGGCCTATTCCGCCGATGAGGGGACAATTTCGATCAACGGGCACCGGAGCATATACTGCCCGATGAAACCGGACCTCTGCCTGGCGGGGAAGGGCGATCGTGATGTAAACATCCGGGAGGAGGAGGATTCATTCCAGAGCAGGTCGTCGCTGGGGATGGCGGCGCTGGCCATGGGGTTCAGGCTTAAGAAGGGTGAGAACTGCGTCCATTTCAGGTGCTCCCTGAGTCCCAGGGGGTTCAAGGCCGGCAAGTACGACCTGGACTCTGTGCGACAGGACTTTACGCGCTTCGGGTCCATGCGGATAAAGGAGGGGGCCTCCCTGACCATGACCGACAGGGAGATGCAGAACTGGTTCGGGGCCTGCAAGATGAATTCCCTCCTCTTCACCGGAAGCGACCGCAATGTCAGGCAGGACATGCTGGGCTACCTTGACTACAGGAGGCTCTATTTCGCGGTTCAGGGCTTCAACCGGATCGGGTATTTCAAGGAGGCCGACGCCATCGTGGAGGAGCTCAGGGACCGCTATCCCACGGGCGAGAAGAAGCCGGGATTCTGGTCCGTCATCAGCGGTTGCTACCTCCTCTGCGCCTACTCCGATATCTTCACACATACCAGGGACACGGACTATCTGCAGTCCCACTTCCCGCAGATAAAGCAGGTGGCGCAGATACTCCTGAAGGCAGCCGGCGGCGTGAAGGGGCTCTTCATGAACGACATCAACTCCATCCCGGAGTACTGCATCAGGGAGGGGCACCCCGTGGACACGCTGCTCCTGTCGGACGCTCTGGAGCGCTTCTCCTATCTTGCCAGGTGCCTCGGACTTTTCGGCGACGAGATCAGATACCGCAAGGAGGCCGACCGGCTCCTGGGGCTCTTCACCGATGCGATCGAAAGCGGCGCCTACCGGCTTGACAGCGCAAATTACATCTTCTACCTTCTCCACCAGATCGTGCAGCGCCCCTTCCCCGAGGCGACCACCAAGGCCATCGTCGATGCCATATTCCGCCGGTACGGCGACATGCCGCTCAACGTGAAACCCTACGGCTGGGACGTGTTCCATACCCTCGTCGTGGCGAATGCCCTGATATTGCTGAGGGACGGGCGAGCGCATCAGGTGCTGCGCCGGCTCATGGAGGTCGGCGGCGGGAGGTTCTCGCTCCCTTCGTATCTGAGTCCGGCCACCGGCAGGGGGTGCTACGGGAGCGGATCATCCAAGATCTCCTGCCTCATGCTCTTTACCTGTCTGCGGAACCTGCTCTTCGTGGATTACCCGGAGCGGCTTGAGATATTCCCTGTGCCCCAGAGGGACTGGTGCAAGCCGGGAGCGGAGATGTCGGTGGATGCGCTCCCCTCGCGGTTCGGCCTGATCAGCTTCAGGGTGGTGTCAACATCAAACGAGATACAGTTCCATTTCGACGCACTCCCGAAATTCGTACCGCCTGACATCATGATCAACCTCCCCGTTAAGGTGGCCATTCAGGAGGGGGATGATTTCATCATCAAGCGGGAGGACGAACAGAGCTTCGTCATCAACGGGTGGCCGTCGGTCATCAGATTTATTCGAAAATGATCCCGCATCCTGTTTATAATTTATCCGTAGTGTGTCGATTAATGAATCAGCCGTGCCTGTTCGGTACCGCTGTACTATAAAGGAGCTGTGATGCCTTAAGGGGCCCCTATGCTGCTATCGATACTCGTATTCGCGTCCATCATCCTCGGGGCCGTGTTCGTATACCTGTACTACATCAGCCCGAGGATCAATCCGCTGAACAAGGCGGAGAATTTTCTGGCGATGGACTTGGTCGACGAGGCGATGCGGGAATACGGAAAGATCCTGGACCGCAACCCCGCGAATTTCCTGGTGCATTTCAAGATGGCGGAGATTTTTTTCAGGAGAAACGAGATCGACCAGGGGGTGGTCCACCTGGAGAAGATACTCCAGATCAACAAGTTCAGCAACGAGGTGAGCAAGGCTGAGGTCTTCAGGAGGCTCGGGAAGGCGTACCTGATGCGCAAGGATATCGAAAAGGCCTTCGGCATGTATTTCGAGATCCTGAAGATCTATCCGACGGACCAGGAGGCTCTCTACCACGTCTCGTTCATCGCCCTGGGGAGCGAGTACTACGACGTTGCCTACAGGCATTTTTCCCGGCTTGCCGGCCAGAGCGACAAGAACTTTGAGGTGCTCTTCGGCGCCGGCATGGCCGCCTACCAGAACCACAAAACGGACGAGGCGGCGGGATATTTCAGGGAGGCCTTGAACGTTCAACCGCATTCCGAGATCGGGAACCTCGCCATGGCGTTCGCGCTCTACAGGAAGAAGGACTTCAGGACCGCCATCAATTACATGAAGATGATCGTCGACAACAGCAAGGACGAGGACGCCCTCTTCGTCGCACAGCGTCTCCTGGGCTTTCTTTATCTGCAGGGGAGGAAGAACCAGGAGGGAGTGAAGGTCTTCGAGGAGCTGCTGAGGGACGCGCGGGGCCGCAATGCCGATGACGAGGTGGTTCCCCTCCTCTACGACCTGGGGTTTGCCTGCCTGATGGCCGAGCAGACCGACCACGCCTACGAGTACTGGAATGAGCTCTACCAGATGGACCGCGGATACAAGAACGTGCAGTTGCTCACCACGCTCCTGCGCAAGGAGATGGATGCCACCGGCAAGGGACAGCGCCGGGAATCGGTGACTGATTATTTCGACGACTGGATCAACAACGCCTTCCCCCAGGATTTTCTCTGGAACATCTGCGGCCTGAAGCGGGAGAAGCCGCTGGACCTGAAGAGGACGATCGCCTCCGCCAAGGTGACGGCGAAGGGGGAGGGGGGCGGTCTCGCAAGCAGGGATGTGGACGATTCGGACATTTACGAGCGGCTTGACAGCTTCTTCAATCTTGACGTCGAGAGCTTCCGCATCGTGTCGAACAGGGTTGTGTCGAAGCTCGGATACAACGTCGACGAGATACTGCAGACCTATCGTGAAAACGACGGCGTCGATTTCATGGCCAGGTCGATGGAGGACAAGAGCCAGAGGGCCCTCGTCTGGGTCCGGCGATGGAAGGGGGTACAGGTGGGGGAGATCCCCCTCAGGAACTTTGCGCAGGCCATCAACGACATCAAGGCGAACCTGGGTCTCTTCATCACCGCCTCGGACCTTACGCCGGCCGGCGAGGCCGCATCGAGCCGACTGTCGAAGGTGACGGTCATATTCCCGGAAAAGCTCGCCGAGCTGCTGGCGAATCTTCTGTAGGGGGGAGCGATGCGCGACCATAGCGAACCGGTGCGGACCGGGGAGATCGATCTCGGGAATCGCCGCTACAAAGTGAGCCGCAACATTACGACGGAGCAGTTCAGGGCCTCCGTCGCGGAGCTGGGGGTGCTGGATCCGGTGCTTCTCCTGGCGGAGAGGGACGGCTACATCGCACTGTTCGGATGCAACAGGATCGAGACGGCATCAGCATCGGGGCACGATTCAGTGCCGGCCCTGGTCCGCCGCTCCATCGACCCGGAGGAATACTGCCGGCAGTGCCTGCTCAAGGCCTCGCGCGGCGAGATCGGCCCGGTGGGAAGGGTCCGCGCCCTGCGCCTTCTCGCCTCCATTGACGGTGCCGAGGGCGCCCGAGCCGGCCTGCTGCGGCGGCATCTGGCCGTCCCGATGGAACTCATGAAACGGCCGGAGCGGCTCCTCTCGCTGCCGGATGAACTGGCCGACTTCCTCGATTGCAGGGACGTGGGCTACCGGACGATCAGGGACCTGCTGGATCTGCCTGACGGTGCGGTTGCGCGGATCTCCCGATGGGTTGCCGGGACGGCCATGGGCGTGAACATATTCAAAAAGGTGGTGGAGCTGGCCACAGAGATCCTGCGGAGGGACGGGACGCTCGATTCGGTGGACGAGGAGGCTGCCCTTACCGTGGACGACAGGAAGGCGGCGGCTGAGCGCCTCATGGAGGAGATCAGCAGGCGCCGGTATCCGCGGTATACGGAGCTCCACGGACGGGCCGAGACGATACGCAGGAAGATGGCCGCTCTTGGTTTCGACGTGGATTTCCCCAGATATTTCGAGGGGGACAGATTCAGGGTCTCGATCACGGTGAATCGGGGAACGCCGCCGGATGAGGTGAGGCGTGCCATGGGTTCCCTGCCGCCTGACATGGTGAGGGAGCTTCAGGAGCTCCTGTAAATGGCTCAGTGGATCATATCCGTGCCGCTCTCGCCGTCATCCTCGTCGGTACTCTCCGGCATCTGCGAGAGGCTGAGCACCACACTGTTGAAGAGAAACCCCGTGACCATAAACTTGGAAAGGGCCTCGTTGTCTTTCGCTATCTCGAAGAGCTGGTGCGTCACATAGATGCAGTTGTCCATGACCTCCTTCAGCAGTAGCTCGTTGAACCGCGTCGTGTCCCCGGGCTTCCTGTTCTCCTTTGCCGCCCCGTAGGATTCCTTGATGACGGCGTCGAGGAGGCTCTGGAAGAACTGGTCGAATTCCCTGTTGTAGGCGATTTCCGCGCCGCTTTTCAATTTTATCATTATGGAACCCTCACCGGAGAGCATATACCCGCCGCACGGATCAGCAAGACTTTTTCTGCAGGAACAAAAAAAATGTGGATTCCTCGCGAAGCAGTGGGGGAAGAGGGGAACGTGCGCGGCGGGAGCGGGCTGTGCCTTCAGCCTCCCATGTCCTGCTTTATCTTTTCGAACTTGTCCTTGAGTAGCGATCCCAGTGAGGAGGTGCAGGATGTCGATTCACCCTTCATGAATTTTTCGTACTCCTCCTTTTCCGCACGCCTGACCGCCCCCTCCTCGGTGAGGATCATCTTCTTCCCCTGGGGATCCAGCCTCTTAATGGTCACCTTCACGGTGCTCCCCACCTGGTATTCCTGTATCGTCTCTGCGGACTTCCTCGAGCGGAGCTCGTCTTTGGGGATGAACCCCAGCATGCCGTTCTCCAGGCGTGCCCCAAGGCCGGCCGGCTTTACCGATTCCACCACTGCGGTGTGAATGGTGTTGAGAAGCTCGCCCTCCTCCGTGCTCCAGGGGTCCGGCTCTCCCGTCACCAGGGCCAGGGATATCTTTTTTTCACCGTTCCTGATCGCCAGGATCCGGACGGTGACCTCATCGTTCCTCGATACGACCTCCTCGGGGCTCTTCACGTTTTTCAGCGCGCTCAGGTTGCTGATGTGAATGAAGCCCTCGAGCCCCGGCATCAGCTCGACGAAGGCGCCGTTCTTTATGGTGTTGACGATCCTGCCGCTCAATTCCTGACCGACCACGAGGTTCTTTGCGTGGGTCCATGGCTCCGGCACCATGTCCTTGAGGCTCAGGGTGACCTTCCTGTTTTCCCAGTCGATGGCCTTCACCGATGCCTCGATCTCGGTGCCAGACGTGAATGAGGAGAGGTCGGCGTGCCTGCTCCAGGACGCTTCGGATTTCGGGAGCAGGGCCTGGAAGCCCCCTATGTCGACGAATATGCCGAAGCTCTGAACCGACTGGACCGTACCCCTGATGGTATCCCCGACGTTCAGGGAGTCCTTCAGCTCGGCTTCCCTCCTGTCTCTCACCGCCTCCAGGAGGGTCCTCCTGGAGAGGATGGCCCGCTTCCCCTTGCCACTGTATTCAGTGACGAGGAACTGGAGGGTCTTCTCCAGATACTCATCCGGCCGTGAGGGCATCTTCAGGTCGATCTGTGACATCGGACAGAAGCAGTGGATTCCGGGAAGGGACACGATGTAGCCCCCCTTCGTAGTGTCGATAACGCGGCCGTATATGGGCAGCTTTTTCCTGTATGCCATGGCGAGAGTCTCGGGGCTGAAGTATCCGAGCCCGATCTTTTCGGTGATGAACACCTCCCCCCCCCTGGCGTTGACGATGTATCCCTTCACGGTGTCTCCCTGGGAGAGGCGCACCGTCCCGTCGTCGTCGGTGAATTCGAGGATATTGAGCAGCGCATCGGTCTTGCCGGCAATGTCCACGAAGGCGGTGTCGGGGGTTACGGAGATGACCCTGCCGGTGACCTCCTCGCCGATCTCGGCGCCGTCGCTCCGTTTCAGTGACTGTTCGAGCATCTCCTCGAAATTCTCGAGGGATTCTTCGGTCGCGTGTTCGTTTTCGATCATTGCAGTATACACTCGCGGAAAATGATTCTTCACTTCATCGGATAGATTAATAAAACACCGCTGTGAGTGTAAATAAAATATTTCCCCTGTGGAAAAAAAAACGGCATTGCATAAAGCGGCGAAAAGAAGAATATGTCATAAAAGAATTGACATATATCTGTTGGTGGAATAGGTTCTCAGGGGTAATGAAAATTCACCATGTGGGGAGTATGTCATGAAAAAAACCATGTTCGCCGCTGTCATTTTTATACTCGCCGCCGGCGTGCTGTATGCCCAGGAGGAGGCCAAGAGCGCCGTTGAGAAAAAAGCCAAGAGCACGCAGGAATATATCCAGGACCTCTCCTCAGACAGGGACGAGGCGACTATAATCGAGGCAGCCACCTACTGCGGCAAGGAAAAGGAGAAGGACGCCATTCCGGGTCTGGTCACGCTCCTCTCCGACAGGCGCTTCGCCGTCAGGATGGAGGCGGCGTCCGCGCTGGGGCTCATAGGCGACGAGAGCGCCGTCGATGCACTCAACAAGTCCGTAACGGGGGACGAGAGCGCCGAGGTGCGCTACGCCGCGGTGCTGGCCACCTTCAGGATCGGGTCGAAGAAATCCCTCGACACCTGGAAGCAGGCGCTGCAGAACGAGACGGACCCCTTTATCAAGGACTTCCTTACAAAAGCAGAGAAGAAGGCAAGGGAATAATCGCCGTACGCCATCGACCGGCGCAGGGGAAGCATGCCGCGGGGAACGCCGACATGCTTCTTTTTTTTAGAATGGATGCAGGGCGGCCACCTCTATGATTGCAGGCACTGTGAAATACCTCGTCTTCGACGTGGAATCCGTCCCGGACGGAAGGCTCATCAACCACGTGAAATACAACGATCGCGGGGTGGACGATGCCCAGGCGATCGACCTCTACCGGGAGGAGATCATCGCCTCCGGAAGCTCCAGCGGCTTCATCCCGGTGACCTTCCAGTATCCGGTGGCGCTGGTGATCGCCAAGGTCCGCGACGACTACTCGCTGGACGACGTGGTGAGCCTCGACGAGCCGGCGTTCAGGTCGGGGGAGATAACGAGGCTCTTCTGGAAGGGAGTCGAGAAGAACTACGCCGCCGTCACCCTGGTGAGCTTCAACGGCAGGGGTTTCGACATCCCCCTCATGGAGCTCATGGCATTCAGGTACGGCGTCAGGGCGACGCACCACTTCAGGGACAACTACTCCACCAGGCACCGGTACGGCGCCAGGCACCTGGACCTGCACGACTGGCTGAGCAATTACAACGCCGTGAGGCTGAACGGGGGGCTCGACCTGCTGGCCAAGGTGATCGGAAAGCCGGGAAAGATGGACACGCGGGGAGACCAGGTCTACGAGCTTTACCGTCAGGGGGAGCTGCGCCGGATCAGCGACTACTGCATCCACGACGTGCTGGATACCTACTTCGTCTTCCTCCGGACAAGGGTGATGAACGGTGAGCTGTCCCTGGAGCGGGAGCAGGAGGCCGTCAGAACGGCCAAGGGATGGATCGAAAAAAACCGGGAGCGCATCCCGGCCTTCCAGGAGTATCTCAAAAACTGGGGCGACTGGGACCCCTGGCCCTGATCACGGGCGTACCGTCCCCCGCTTCTGCAGGGAGGCCTTCATGCCTCGAAGCGACGCCTTCACCTCCTCGGTATTGTCGTGCATCTGCACCACCGTCCTCTCCGCCATCTCGTTGATGACGATCGACGGCCTCTCGTAAAGGACCACATTCGACTGGAAATCGTGCTTCTCGGATTCGTGGATAACCCAGTAGTAGATGACCCTGCTGAAGTGCTCCGAGAGATAGGGGATGAAGTAGTTGGCAAAGGAATCGCGGAAGACCACGCCGCGGGGCAGGTCCCTCCTGCCGGTCTCCATGGCGAAGATGCCGAAGTCCATGTTCTTGTTCTTCTCGTTGAGAACGAGCTTGGGGAAGTTCTCCTGGTAGAACTTGCCGATGTCCATGTTTTTGCGCGCCCTGGGCGGGCGCTTCGGCACCAGGGTGATGGCGGGGAGCGAGTACTGATCCTTCAGCCCCGCCAGAAGCGCCAGGTCGCCGCCGGTAATCGTGACCGTCTTCTGGTCGAAGTCGGAGAGATCCATGGCCTTCAGGCGCGGGAACCAGCGCGTTATGTGCTCCATGATCGCCCGGTAGCCGAAGAAGCCGCCGACCTCGTTCCAGTGGGTGTCGGTCTGGAAGTATACCTGGAACCGCTTCTTCGCCTCCAGGAGGGGCTCGCGCAGGTCTATAACGTCCACCGTCGTGTGGGCCCTCAGGTACTCCACCAGCTGGTCCACATGGGACTTCGCGTTCGTCTTGGTCATCCATTCGGGGAGGAATTCCGGGTAGATGGAATGCTTGTCCGGCACGATCACGAAGAAGTACCGGGCCCCCATGCGCTGGCAGAAGCTCTGTCGCTCCTCCAGGATGGTGGCCATGCGCCGGAGGTCCTTGTCCGTGAGGGGGGCCGCCGAGCGGTACTGGTCGAAGGCGTCGCCGCCGGACCAGTAGAGCCAGTTGTTCTTGCCGAAGAGGACGTTGTTCCTGTTGACGTTCTTCACGTAGCGGGTCATGATGATATTGTAGGTCCTTATGAGCTGGGGGCGGAATCCGTAGTTGTCACTGTAATAGTCGGCGAACTTCGACGGGTACTCGCTGATGGACTTCCATTCCCATTTCCACTGCGGCAACTTCGCCAGGGTCCTCTTTTCGTCGATTGCCGCGGTGGGCTTGAAGCCGCACACCATGCTCGTCGTGGGGAGCCAGATGACGGCGATGAACGCCGTAATGATAAGAAGTTCGGAGAATTTTTTCGCGTTCATTGTCGCCGCCTAGAACCTGAAGTATATGAAGGGATTGTAGGTGCTCGCCGAAAGCTTTATGATGGAGAGCCCGAGGATCCCCATGAGCAACAGCACCTTCACGCTCGGGTAGATCGCCAGCGCCGCCCTCGAGATCCTTCCGGTCTGACGGTTTATCCACGTGGTGATCAGCTCGTCCAGGTAGGGGCATATCGGCGCGCAGCCGATGATCCCCAGGACGAGGGCGATCCAGGTCTCCATCTGCATGTAGAAGAATATATGGTGGCCGGCGCCGGTCCCCCTGGCGAAGCCGAAGAGGGCCGCCAGGTGGTTGAAGGCGATGGCGGCGGTGTCCGCCCTGAACATGGCGTGACCGATGAGTATTACCAGCAGCGCGTACATCAGCTGCAGCGGCTTGAAGCGCAGCTTCTCCGGCTTGATCCACCCGGCCCGCTCCAGGGCCATGAAGAGGCCGTTCCAGAGCCCCCAGAAGAGGAAGTGCCACTCGGCCCCGTGCCAGAAGGCGGTGGCCACGAAGATGATCATCAGGTTGAAATAGGTCCTGGCAGTGGAGCACCGGCTCCCCCCCAGGGAGATGTAGAGGTAGTCCCGCATCCAGCTGGTGAGGGAGATATGCCACCGCTTCCAGTGTTCCCGTATGGACAGCGAGATATAGGGGTAGTTGAAGTTCTCAAGAAAGGTGAATCCCAGCATGTGCCCGAGCCCGATGGCCATGTCGGAGTAGCCGGAGAAGTCGAAGTAGAGCTGGAGCGAGTAGCAGATGCTCCCCGCCCAGGCAAGGGTCGTGGTGAGGTCGTTCGCCGGCAGGGTGAAGACGCGGTCAGCCGTGATCGCCAGGGTGTTGGCGATGAGCATCTTCTTACCCAGGCCGATGATGAAGCGCTTGATTCCCAGGGCGAACTTCTCCCGGGAGATTGTCCTGCGGGTTAACTGCGTGGCCACGTCGTGGTACCGCACGATGGGGCCCGCGATGAGCTGCGGGAAGAGGGTGATGTAGAGCGCGATATCCGTCAGCTTCTCCTGCGCCTTCACCTCTTTCCGGTAGACGTCGATCACATAGGAGAGGGCCTGGAAGGTGAAAAAGGATATCCCGATGGGGAGGTGGATCCTGGGGTTCGGGATCGTGCAGGCGCCGAAGAATTCAAGGATTGCGTTGACGTTCGCCACCATGAAATTGGCGTACTTGAAGAAGCCCAGAAGGCCCAGGTTGATCAGCGTTGCAATGATGACAAGGGTTCGCTGAGAAAGCCTCCCCCGATTGCGCTCGATCCAGACGCCCAGGAAGTAGTTCGCCGAGATCGAGACGATCATGATAATGGTGTAGTACTTTTCCCCGTATGCGTAGAAGAAGAGGCTCGCCAGGAGGAGCCAGAGGTTCCTGAAGCGCTTCCCCAGAATGAAATGGATCGTCAGGACTACGGGGAGAAAGATGAAAAGAAAATGGACGGAGCTGAAGACCATAGGGTTACCCTTCTACCGGTGGCGTCGTGTCAGATGGGGGATGAGGTTCAGTCCTAACCGGGTTTTTGTCAATAAAAAACGCCCCGGGATTTCTATTTTTTGGGGAGCACCCGCACCGCGCCGCGATCGGCCGATGAGACCAGCAGCGCGTAGGTACCCAGCGCCTGGGAAATCTCCCGCTCCCTGTCGCCGGGGGTGAAGGCGTCGCCGCCGCGGGCCATCTCCCGCCGTCTCCGCTCCTCCAGCGTCTTTTCGTCAAGTCGCACGCGGATGGAGCGCTTCGGGATATCGATGTCGATGATGTCGCCGTCATCCACCAGGGCGATTTCCCCGCCCGAGGCCGCCTCGGGGGACACGTGGCCGATGGAGAGGCCCGAGGTGCCGCCGGAGAACCTGCCGTCGGTGACCAGGGCGCATTCCTTCCCCAGGTGCATCGACTTGATGTAGGAGGTGGGGTAGAGCATCTCCTGCATGCCCGGTCCCCCCTTCGGGCCCTCGTAGCGGATCAGCACCACGTCGCCGGCTTTTACGGCGCCGCCGATGATGGCGTCGCATGCCGCTTCCTGCGAAGAGAAGACCCTGGCGGGCCCGGAGAAGGTGAAGATGGAGGGGTCGACGCCCGCGGTCTTCACGATGCAGCCGCCCCGGGCGATGTTGCCGAAGAGCACCGCGAGGCCCCCGTCCCGGGAATAGCAGTGCTCGCCGTCCCTGACGCACCCCTTCTCCCGGTCGTCGTCCAGTGAGTCGTAGTAGGCTTCATGCGATCCCATGACCAGGTTCCTTTCCGCCTTCCCCGGCGCGCTCAGGAAGCGTCGCCTGGCGGTCTCGCTGGCCGTGGGGCGCATGATGTCGAAGCGGTCCAGCGCCTCCTGTAGCGAGGGGGCGTCCACGCGTCTCACCGAGGTGTCGACGAGGCCGAGCCGGTCAAGCTCCCCCATGATGGAGAGGATGCCCCCCGCCCGGTTCACGTCCTCCAGGTGATACTGGGAGCTGGGGGCCACCTTGCAGAGGTTCGGCACCCTCCGGGAAAGGGCATCGATGTCCTTCATGGAAAAGTCCACCCCCGCCTCGACCGCCACCGCCAGGAGGTGCAGTACCGTGTTGGAGGACCCCCCCATGGCGATGTCCAGGGTCATGGCGTTCATGAAGGCCTCCCTGGTGGCGATGGACCGGGGGAGCATCGAGGCGTCGCCGTCGCGGTAGTACCTGAGGGCGTTGTCCACGATGATGCCCGCGGCCTCCTCGAAGAGGGCGGTCCGGTTCACGTGCGTCGCCACCACGGTGCCGTTTCCCGGCAGGGCGAGCCCCAGCGCCTCGCAGAGGCAGTTCATGGAATTGGCGGTGAACATGCCGGAGCAGGAACCGCAGGAGGGGCAGGCCGCCCGCTCGATCCTGTCGATCTCATCGTCCGGAACCGAGGGGTCTGCCGAGAGGACCATGGCGTCGATGAGGTCGTATTTCCTGTCGCCGATAACGCCCGCCTCCATTGGACCGCCGGATACGAAGATTGCCGGGATGTTCAGGCGCATGGCCGCCATGAGCATCCCGGGGATGATCTTGTCGCAGTTGGGAATGCAGACCATGGCGTCCACCCTGTGGGCGTTGCACATGTATTCCACCGAGTCGGCGATGAGGTCCCTGGAGGGGAGGGAGTAGAGCATCCCCTGATGCCCCATGGCGATGCCGTCGTCTATGGCGATGGTGTTGAACTCCGCCGCGAAGCAGCCCCGTTCCTCTATCACACGCTTCACCCGTTGGCCTATCTCGTGGAGATGGACGTGCCCGGGGACGAACTGCGTGAAGGAGTTGACCACGGCGAAGATGGGCTTCCCGAACTGGGACTCCTTCATGCCGTTGGCGCGCCAGAGGGCCCGGGCCCCCGCCATCCTCCTGCCGCCGGTACTGAGATCACTTCGCAGTGGTATTGCCATGGCTACAACGCTCCTCTCCCTGTTGATCTGTGGCCACCGAGGTGTGAATGAACAGGTTTTATCAATCCGGGCGATTGTCAAGAGGAATAATCGATAAATACGGACCTCTTTGGGGCGGCAGAGCATCGCCTGTCCGGGACCGGAGCCCTGTTTTCGGGGCCAGAGCCTGTTCCCTGCTGAGATCAAGACGGGAAAATCCGCAGTTTCCCCGGATGCCGGCATATGCCATTATAAGCCCCTGAGGGGAATCGGCCGATAAGGTATGTATGAGACGTCACATGGCGATACTACCGCTCCTCCTGCTGGTCGGTTCGGCGGGGATTTCCCAGGAAGAGGCCGGCGGGCTCAGGGAGATTGCCGCGGGGATCGACAGGTACCGGAACACCAACGTGACCATGAGGCTGAAGTTGAAGCTCCATGACAGTGTCTTCGAGAAGATCGTCTTCTATGACGCAAAAAACCACGACATCGAGTTCGACATATCCCGCAGGGAGGACAGGAAGAGGCTTGCCGGGCAGATGCGGGACATCCATGAGGGGATGGTCTATCGGGTCGTCTTTACGGTACGGGACGTGAGCCCTCTGGGGGTGCTTCTGGGGGACCTCCTGGAATTCCGGCCGCTGCTGCTGGACCTCCTCCCCGGGGGTGCTAAAATGAAGAAGGCAGAATAGCTGGGCGGCTATACTGCCTTCTTTCATTAATGCAGTGCCAAGAACCCAATATGGTAAAGTCGGGAGGGAATTACCATATCCGATCTTGTATTATTATAATCGGCGGGGAACGGAAAAAACTTTAGCGAAAAAAAAATTTTTTTACAATTTCTCCCCATTATGCTATGGATGTGTATCAGTACCGCACATACTGGGGTCAGAGCATAGGCGGTGCCGTTGAGATACGGGAGAGGGGTTGTACGATGGCTGGAATTCCGTCTAAAAGCATGCGTTTGTATCTGAGCCGGCGGGAATGCATTTGGGGAGACATCGTGATATTCAGAGCGAGCAGACGGCAGGACGCCGCCGATCCCGCCACCGTAACGAGTATACCGGCTGATGGCGGGCGAGCCTGAATATCGTCGTGTCATTTTAAAAAAGAATAATAATCGCAGGGTCTGAAAAATTTTCTATTTTTTTCAGACCCTCCTTGAGTGATTGCCATGAACGGGGTGGTGACAAAGGTCTACGGAAGGTACTACACCGTCACCCATGACGGGGGGGGGTGTAACTGCGTCCTCATGGGGAGGCTGCGCCTGGGAAGGGAGAACGATCGGTTTTCCGAGGCGGCGGCGGTGGGGGATCTTGTGGAGTTCGCCATAAACGACGACGGGGAGACCGGCGCGATCATTTCGGTGCGGGAGAGAAGGAACGCCTTCTCCAGGAAGGACAAGGGGAGGACCGGAGAGGATCTCATCGCCGCGAACCTTGACCAGGTGGTGGTGGTGCAGTCCTTCGCCAGGCCGCGCCTGAACCTCCGTTTCGTGGACCGGGTCCTGGTGCGCGGCGTCAAGGAGCGGGTCCCGGTCTGCCTCTGCGTGAACAAGTCCGACCTGGCGGTTGAGGGGCACGGGGAATACGTCCGTGACTACTACCGGGACACCGGCATCCCGGTCCACCTGGTGAGCGCCCTGACGGGCGACGGGGTTGAGGACCTGCGGCCGCAGCTGTCGGGAAGGCTCTCGCTCTTCATCGGCTCCTCCGGCGTGGGAAAATCGACGCTCCTGAACAGGCTCTATCCCCAGCTGGCGCTCAGGACCTCGGAGATATCGGCAAGCACCGGCAAGGGGAGGCATACCACCACGAACGTCGCGATGGTGACCCTGCCGGACGGGGCCAGGGTGATCGATACACCGGGGCTCAGGGAGTTCGGTCTGATGGACATCGAGCCGAGAGAGCTGGAGGGCTATTTCGAGGATTTTCGGAGGCACCGGCAGAGGTGCCGCTTCACCCCCTGCACTCATGACCACGAACCGGACTGCAGGGTGAAGAAGATGGTGGAGGCCGGGAAGATCCATGAGGAGCGGTACATTTCCTACCTGAACATTCTCAGGTCGCTCCAGGAGTATCACGACACCCGCTATGCCTGAGGCCCGAAACGCCCTCATTCCGGTAGCAGGGGTGAATTATATGGTTGACACCCCGCCGATGGCGGGGATAGGCTCGCGGGGCATGGCGAGTGTCATTGCCAGGCGGAGATCCAGATACAGATGATAGCGATACAGGAACTCACCGTGGCCTTTGACGGCAGGAGGGTGCTGGACCGGATCAGCCTCCGGGTCCCGCCGGGGCAGACCATGGCGGTGCTGGGCAAGAACGGTTCCGGCAAGTCGGTGCTCCTCAAGGCGATCTGCGGGCTCATCGGCGGCTACGAGGGCTCGATCGAGATC
>JAFGJK010000120.1 GCA_016929135.1 Spirochaetota bacterium
GCAGAGCTTCAGAACGGCCGGTCTGATGGATGCCGCCGGCGGATACTACCGGAATATCGGCAGCGATGCGGTAACGCTGGATTTCAATCCCCGGTATATGCCGTCGGTGAGCGTTTCCAGGGAGGTGATGGAGGCCGATGTCTTCATCAGCCTTCCGAAGTTCAAGACCCACGGATTGACCGTGGTCACCGGCGCGATAAAAAACAGTTACGGGATCCTCCCCGGTGCGCAGAAGGCGGCGCTGCACCGGGCGGCGGGGAGTCCCGAGCGTTTCCACGAGATGCTGGTTGAGGTATTCATGCTCCGTGTGCCCGACATGTTCATCGTCGATGCCGTGATCGGCATGGAGGGGAACGGGCCCGCCTCTCCCGATCTCAGGGATATCGGACTGATCCTAGCGTCGGACAACGCGGTGGCCCTGGATGCCGTCATCGCCTTCATGATGGGGTGCGATCCCGGCAGGCTTCGTTTTTTGCAGGCGGCCCAGGAAGCGGGTCTGGGGCGCGGCGACATTGATGCAACCGAGATCATCGGGGAGTTGAAACGGATTCCCCGCTTCAAGCTCCCTCCCCTGGGCGGTGAGGCGATCGCCGGCAACGAGGGGATACAGGCGTTTCTCCACCAACGCACCGCGGTTCGGCCCCAGGCCGATCCCGCGATCTGCACCGGATGCGGCATCTGCGCCGACCAGTGCCCCGTATCGGCCCTCTCAATGGATGACACCATACCGAGGGTGGACGCAGAGACCTGCATCGCCTGTTTCTGCTGCCAGGAGATGTGCCCCCAGAAGGCAATCACCCTGCGCTGACGCCGCGAGGCCCGGGCGGCTGCAGGTCCACTCTAGCGATCCCTCTTGCAGTCAACGGTGCAGAAGGGGACCTCCATGGTAAAGGCGCCCTCCCTTTCAAGGGTCGCCTCAATCGCCAGTTCTATGGCGGGGAATACGGTTCCCTGCAGGCCCTCAGGCACGAGCCCCCTCCATCCCGGCAGAAATGCCAGGTTCATTGCAAAATGGCTGAAGACAGCCTCCGCCTCGGCGAAGCGATACCGGAATTCCCGTTCCTCTGCCGAAACGACGGAGAAGCCGTTCTGGCCCGCCAGGGCGAGGAATCTCTCTACGGGGGGGCGCTTCGAACGGATATGGCGATCCAGGTGGCCGATCCTGTCGGAAAGGCCGTACCCCTCCAGGACGCTCCGAAAGATATCGTAAAAGGCCCCGAAGGTGGCATCTGTGTTGAAGGTGAATACGAGCTGCGCCCCCGGCTTCGACACCCTCCGGCATTCCCCGAAGGCCAGAGACAGGTCCTGCACGTTGTTCAGGCCGTTGTTGGACACCACAAGATCGAAGCGATCGTTCTCGAAGGGCAGGTTCTCGGCCAGCCCTTTTGAAACCGACGCATTGGCGATACCGTAGAGCCGCAGCTTCAGCCGCACCCGCTCCAGTGCGGCATCCCAGGGATCGAGGCCGTAGACCCGCGATGACGCTCCCAGGCGCATGGCCAGTTCCGTCAGGGGGAATCCCAGGCCGCATCCGATATCCAGGACCGTCAGGCGCTTCCGGTAGTTGATCCTATCCAGAATCGCCAGGCCGAAGGGCGCGGACCAGAGCGGCACATCATCGATGACCGACACCAATTCCGGGTTTTCCAGATCGTGATGCATCGACAGGTACGAGGTCATAGGGATTCCTCCAGATCTGACGGGTCAGACGCCATGAGGCGGCGGCCGATGATGCCGCAACGCCGGGGGGCGAATCGGCGAGAGCAGTGAACGCTGCGCCTCCCCTTCGCGCCCGGAAGGCGGACGGTCAGTGCCGGTAGGTCTCCCGCAGCACCGTGTCTACCATGAACCTGTTGAATTGTTCCGGCTCCTCGAAGTTCGGCATATGGCCCGAGTGTTCAAACCAGACGAGCCGCTTCCTCGGCGCCCTGAGGATTCTGTAATAATCCGCGGTCAGCTCGAAGGGGACGTTGTAGTCGTGCCTGCCGGTGACAAGGTACACCGGCACCTCCAGCGCCGGGGCGCTCTTCCGGAAATCCCCGGCCTCCAGTAGCTGCGGCCACATCGTTCGCAGGGAGAATATGCTTCCCATGAAAAACGGGAGAAACTCGAAAATGGTGAACTCCGGCGACCGCTCCACCAGAAACAGGCTCTCCATCCCCTCTTTTCCGTACATGACCCCGCCGAACTTGCCCAGCCATTTTCTCTGGGTGAAAACGTCGGACATCCATCCGTCCCTCCTGCTGGGGTAATCCTTGATGGCGGAAAGCTCCCGCAATGCCTGGCGGTTCCTGGACTCCCGGGCCTTGTCCAGGACAAAGCGCAGGCCGATCCTCTCCCCGTCAATCATGGAGACCACCTGCCCGATGCCGACATAGGCGTAGAACCGTTCGGGGTGCTCGCGGGCCAGACGCAGTCCCAGATAGCTCCCCCAGGAATGGCCCACGAGGTATATCCTGTCCCTGTGAAAACGCCGCCTGAGGATCTCCACCAGCTCCCCGGCGTCCCCTATGAACCTGTCCACCGTCATGGATTCGCTGTCGATGCAGGGGGAATAGGATTTGCTGGTCCCCCTCTGATCCCACAGCACCACGACGAAATGATCCTCCAGGGCGGAGTTGAAATGCCGGACCAGGGAAAGCTCGGAGGATCCGGGCCCGCCGTGGAGGAACAAAAGGACGGGATTATCGACGCTCCTCCCGCGGATCAGTACCGTCTGTTCATATCCCCCCAGCGCAATCCTCTCAAGGCTGGCAATGCTGCGGGGGAGCACCCTTCCGGCAGCATCGGTAAACTGCGGGGTGCTCCCGGTCCATCGGCTGACGACCACGCCGACGCACAGAACAGCGGCGATGGCGGCCACCAGAAGAGCGAAAACAAGCAGCGATCTGAAGAGCACTCTCCTTATCTTCATGGTCAGCCCTCCTCCCCCCTTTTATACTGTGACATGAAACACCGCCCAACAGCGACGGCATCGCCCCCTACTCGGCCACCACCGGGTTTCGCAGTATCCCGATCTTCTCGATCTCCACCTCGACGACATCGCCGTGCGAAATCGGGCCCACGCCGGAGGGGGTTCCGGTGGCGATGAGGTCGCCCTCCTCCAGGGTGAAATTCTTCGACACGAAGGAGAGTATCTCCGGTATGGAGAATATCATCCGGTCCGTATTGCTCTCCTGCACCACCCGCCCATTGAGGAGGCACCGGATCATGAGATTCTGCGGATCGCCGATATCCTCCGTTTTGACGATGCAGGGACCCACGGGGCCGAAGGTGTCGAAAGACTTCCCGCGAAACCAGCCGGACCTGTCGGAATTCTGTATGTTCCGCTGGCTGACGTCGTTCATGCAGGTGAATCCGAGAATGTGATCCAGGGCATGGCGCTCCGGAACGTTCTTGCATCTCCCCCTCACGATGAAGGCCAGCTCCGCCTCGTAGTCGGTACGCACCTCGTCAAACCCGTACTCCCCGAGTAGTGCGGGGATGACGATGGGCTCGCCATCCCCGACGAGCACGTTGGGTGTTTTCGGGAAGAGTATCGGCTCCCCCGGGACCTCGCCGGTGAAGCCCCGCACCCTCACGCTGGCGCTCTCCTTGATGTGATCGCGGTAATTCAGGCCCAGCGCCACGATCTTGGAGGGGCTAAGGGTGTACGACGCGCTGCTGTGTTTGATGGGGAGCGTTATACTCATGGGCACTTCATCCCTCCGCTGAATCTGTATGCAATGCCGGATACGCCGTCAGTACCGCACCGTGATGCGATAGGATCCCGGGTGAAGGCCGATCCGGTAGTAGCCAACCCTGTCCTGCACCACCGAGTCCACCCCCGGTCCGGCGACAAAACGGGAACCACGAAGGACCACCCTGCGGTTCACGGTGATGGTCTTCGCCGGCCGCCGCTCCCCGTTGAACCTGTGGAGGTAGACGCCCGCTCTGGTCCCCCCGGGCACGACGATGGACAATCGATAGACGGAGGTATCGTCCCTGACGGAAAGACGTATATCGCCCCGCACCGTGCGCATAGAGGCATCCACGGAGGTGAGGCCCCCCTCCCGCGGGAGCACCCGGAACTCCCTGAATCCCGGCCGCACCGGCATGATCCCGGCGATATACCCCGAGAGAACGATCAGGCCTCCCCCGGCCCATGAATGGTTGTTGGTCCCTCCGCCGTAGACGCTGCTTCCGATATCCCATCCCTCCCAGAGAGTGCTGTAACTGCTCGCTACCATTTTATGATATCGCTCCTTCAGCCTGGCGAGCCCCTCATCGGCATATCCCATGGCAACCAGCGCCTCGATCACGTATTTCTCCATATAGGGGCTTGCGAACCTGCTGCTGACAAGGATTTTTTTCAGACGGGGGTATTTTTCAGGCGAGGCGAGCCCGGAGGTCACCGCCAGGGCATTCACCCTGTCGTCGGTGACGCCGGTGTACCCCGGGGACCGGTACCCGCTGTCGGTCCAGTAACGTCTCTGAAACGCGTTCCTGAAGGATGCCATTCTCTTTTCATAGGAGCCGGCATCTTTTTCACGGCCCAGCGCGGCCGCCATCTCATTCATCCCCATAAGGGCGAGATAGTACCACTCATCGGTGAATGCCTCGACATCGATGTTGCTCCCCCAGTCCGCCCAGTTCCAATCCCCTGGCCGGGGGATGACGAGCCCGCTCTCACGGGTCTTCCAAAGCGACAGATACCTCCTCGCATGGGGGTACGCCCTTCGCACCGTTTCCCTGTCGCCGCTGTACAGGTAGTAGGTCCAGAATCCGTAATGCCCGATGGCCGCCAGCATCTGTATGGGCAGCTCGTTGAACCAGTTCCCCGAGGGGATGGGCGCATAGAGGGTGCCGTCGCTCTTGCGCCAGTCCACCAGTTCGTCGATCGCCTTTTTCATGAGGGCGTGGCTGCGGACATCCAGCGCGTAAAATGCTTGGGGGATGTCCAGCACGATATCACCACCCCACCACTGCGCCCTCTCCCTGTCCGGGCAGTCCATGAAGGAATCCCGCATGCAGAGGTAGAGCGTTCTGGCCGATTTCTTCCAGAGGGCGTTCAGAAAATCATCGTTGCAATGAAAGCTGCCGGCAAAGCTGGTGTCGTATCCCGATTCCCTGTACCTCAGGTCAATGACCCTGACCCCGGGGGGGAGTGTGTACCGCACCCTGTGCCCGTTCATCCAGGAAGGGAACTCGAATGACTGCGCCCCCTCACTCGTACGGTACTCCATCCTGACGGAATAGGCGCCGCCCCCCTCATAGTTGTCGGTCTGTATCCCGATCGTCAGCCCCTCTGGCGAATCGACCGCCAGATAGGGGGAAACTTGCGCATTGTAGGGGAGGCCGCACTGGATCACGCGATTCCCGCCGGTGTCGCGGGATACCGTCTGATATTCGTAGCGGCGCAGCCTGCCCGCTTTCCACAGCGGGATGGGCCGCTTCACCAGCCGGTGAAAGGGGGGCACGGGGGGCCTCCCGAGGACCTGTGCATCGCCCCACCCCGAATCATCAAAATCGAGCCCGGTCCACTGCGGCATATCGCGACGCGCGTCAAAGGCGATATTCGCCTCCGGGAGCCGATAGTTGGGGATCGGCGCTCCGGTGGTATAGAAGGCGGGATGAACACGCACCTTCCATGAACCGTCGCTGATGACTCCCCCCCCATTATGACCGCATTCAAATATGAGCGCAGCGGTGCCGCTGTCATTATGCGAAAAGCCCTCCTTCCCGAAAAACCAGAGGAGCACCGCGATCACGTTCTCGCCCTTCCGCAGGCGCCCCGACAGATCGACCTCGTCGTAATAGGTGTCATGGGGGTTCGGTCCCCTCTTCAGCCCCCCCTCCCGCACCACCGGCACTCCGTTTATCCAGAGCCAGTACCTCGAATCTGCGCCGATTTTCGCGATGAGCCGCCGGGGCACCTCCTCCAGCACCACCCTCTTCCTGAAGCAGACCCACATGTTCTCCCGGTATTTGAACAGGCGGGGGCACAGGGTGTCCAGAGGCGTGCGGTCCGGGACCGTAATCCAGCCGGCGCGCCACCCCTCATCCCCGGCGGAGCGGCGTGGCGGCCACCGGTTCAGGTCCGAGGAGCGGGACCAGAGGCCGGCAGCGACAAAGGCGATGCAGAGTACAGCGGCGAGTATCCGGTTCGGATAAAAAATTGCGTCGCTCTGCACGGTTACGGATTCATGCCTTCTGGACACCCGGTGGAAAGCCAGCAGCAGGATGCTGACAATCAGGAAGAAGAGTGAAAAATGGACGCATATCCCCGTACAGGATATTATGGACGGGATGCTCGTTGCCCCCTCCGATATCAGCACATAGAGCAGGACGCCCCAGACGAGAGAGGCCACAACGGAGATTGCCCGCAAAACCGGACTGATTCTCACCGGTTCCCTCTCAGACCGCCTGCCGCAATGGATGACCACATCGATCGCATGCAGGGCGGCAAGGAGGCATGTCACCGCAAACAGGATGATGACATAGTCCGCATGAATCCCGGTTATATCCACGATAAAGCCGTTGATTTCATACCACAGCGGCCTGATCAACAGCGTGAAGTGCAGGAACCCGGAATAAAAAATCACGGAGAAGAGGCTGAAGGCGCTCCAGCTGATGCCGCCGAAATGCCGGCAGCCCGCTCCCTGTGGTCTTTCTCGATTCATCTATTCTCCCGCAATGCTCTCCTTCATGATTTCCGCTATCGCAGTATGCCGTGAACTCACCCTCTGTACTATCACAGGTTCCACGGAACGGTCAATGAAATTACTGGATGGAGTGCTCGGGATGATGGAGACGATCGCCCCCCAGGACATGCCCCACCGCGGCACACTGCGCCGGGCTGGCTTCTATAAAAAATTATTTTTACTTTGACATACAAAAAGCCCTCTGTCACCGTGCATTTTCAGTATCAATAATCCCGGTTCATGACTACATTGGAATCATAGTGTAGCGGAGAAAAGGGGTCAGGACCCCGGTGAAGCGACCAAACAGCGATATTTGTATAATGACGAGGGGGCCAGAGCTCCCGATGCCAGAAAAGAATGAGAGCACCTTTAAATAGAAGAGTATACGTCGTAGGGTACGGCGCCGCCACTCCCCTGGGGAGGACCTTCCCCCTCACCTGGGAGCGTGCGGTGAAGGGAGAGACCGGCTTCGTGAAGGTGACCCGGTGTCACGTCCACTCCGCCTGCAACGTTGTGGGTGAGATCCCCGGCTGGAACCCCCTGGATCTCGATTTCGTCGACGAGAAAGAGGCCTACAACTGGAACGCCCAGTTCGTGATACTCACCATGGCGGTGATCAACGAGGCGCTGGAGCATGCGGGGCTTGCGATGGACGATGAAACAGGACCCCGCACCGCCTGCCTGGTCGGATCGGCGCTGAACGGCTCCGACGCCTACCGCGTCGCCATGGACAACTACCTGAACCGCGGGCCTCTGAAGGTGAGCCCCTACCTGCTGCCGAACCTCTGCGCCAACCTCCCCTCGGGAAAGGCCGGCATGCTCCTGGGATTCACCGGCCCGATTTTTTCCCCCCAGGGGGCCTGCGCCTCCGGAAACCACGCCATCGGCATCGGAGCCCGCATGATCCGCGACGGCGACATCGATTTCGCCATCGCCGGCGGGGTCGACACCTGCATCATCCCGGAGATAATCCACGGCTTTGAGAACATGAACGCCACGATAAAGATCAGGGAGGGGGACCGGGCCTTCAGCGATCCGGGCCAGGCCTCCCGCCCCTTCAGTGTGGACAGAAAGGGTTTCGTTCTCTCCGAGGGGGCAGGCGCCGTCGTCCTCGCCGCCGAGGAGATGCTGGGGCGGTACGGCCTGACGGCCAGGGCCGAGGTCCTGGGGATCGGCTGGACCTCGGACGCGCACCACTTCACCAGGCCCCACAAGCCGACGATACTCAGGGCAATGCGGGACGCCCTGGAGGACGCCGGCGTCTCCCCGCCGGACATTCAGTACGTGAACGCCCACGGCACCTCCACGCCGCCGGGGGACAGGACCGAGGTGGAATGCCTACGGGAGGTCTTCGGCAGGGACCTGGAGCGAATCCCCGTCTCATCCAACAAGTCGCAGATCGGCCACACCCTGGGGGCCGCGGCCGCCATCGAGGCGGCGCTGGCCATCGAGGGGATGCAGCAGGGGATACTCCTCCCCACGGCGAATCACATCCCAGACCCCGCGCTTTCCGATGTCGACGTGGTCCCGAACCGATCCCGGCGTCAGCCGCACGAGCTGATCCTCTCAGACGCCTTCGGATTCGGAGGCACCAACTGCTGCGTCGTCTTCCGCGGAGTGTAGCATGAGGCCCAGGTCATTCAGGCCGGAAATCCACCGGGGTGATGAGCGATATGTCCGTGATACCGAGACCGGTCTGGTGTGGCACCGATGTTCCCACCGCACCCTCTACGCAGACACCGACAGGTCCGAGGTGGTGTACCATGCCAATTATCTCCGGTACTTCGAACTTGGCAGGGCCTCACTGATGCGCGACGCCGCCTATCCTTACCGGGAGATAGAACAGAGCGGCTACGTCTATCCCATAATTGACCTGGGCATACAGTTCTTCCGCTCACTCTATTACGACGACACCATGTGGATTCACACCAGGCCGGCGGACCTGGAGCGGGTGAAGCTTACATTCGACTACCTCATCACCCACGCCGAGACCGGGCAGCTTATCTGCATCGGCCACACCAGACACTGCGCCCTGAACCTCTCCGGGCGGCCTGTCGCGGTGGACGAGAAGACGGTGCACTTATGGAAGACCTTCCCGTCATAGACACCCCGCAGCGAATCCCGGTACCCCTCCCTGGCCTGGCATATCTGCAGGACCACCGCTTCCTCGGGCAGGCGGTGCTGCCAGCGGTGGAATCCCTGGAGCTCCTGGCCGCAGCAGTACGCTCGGCCTGCCCGGCCCTCCCCTGCACCGATATCCGCGATATCGATCTGAAGAGGTTCCTCGAGCTTCCCGTTGGCGGTGCGCTACGGTGTTTCGCCGATATCACTCGCCGCGCCGACGGCTCGGTTGCCGCTACGCTCTCATCGTCGCGGCGCGCCGGAGCCCGCGGTATCGCCAGGACCGTGGAGCACGTGTCGGCACGCTTCACGTCCTTCGAGGCACCGCCGTCACCCCCCATGGACGTGATCGCCGGCCTCTCCGGCATCTGCCGCCGCGTGGAGAAGGCGTCACTCTACGGCGCGATGGTCCCCTTCGGCCCGTCCTTCCACAACGCCGAACGGGTGTTCATTTCGATCGAGGGGGCTGCCGCCTTCCTGAGGGGCGGCCCGGAAGAAGCGGGGGAACGGATACTGGGTTCACCCTTCACGCTGGACGCGGCCTTTCACGCCGCCTGCGTCTGGGGGCAGAGCCTGTATCACTTCGTTGGATTTCCGACGGCGATACGACAGCGCGTCATCATGGCCCCCACGAAGCCCGGGGCGCCCTACTTCGCGCGGATCGTGCCGGTCTCGTTCCGGGGGGATCACTTCATGTGCCACATCTGGATCTACGGCATGGAGGGGACGCTGCACGAGGCGGCGCTGGGCCTCACCATGAAGGACATCAGCGCCGGCAGGCTTGCCCCGTCACCCTGGGTCGACGGCCCCGATGCGGCAATCCGTTTCGCCGCCATGCGGGAGGCCTGCGACGGCATGATGCTGCTGGAGCTGGAGGCGATGCCGTCATTCGCCGGCTGTGCCTTTACCGACAGAGAGCTCGCCCGGTTCGTCGCCATGGGGGAGAAGAGAAAACGGACCTATGCCGGGTCAAGGATCGCCTGCAAGCGTCTCTCGCGGGAGCTCCCCGGCGGGGACGCCCTCGCCTCACCCCGCACGATGGAGACCGTCGCCGACGGCTCCGACGCACCGAGACTCCCCGCCGGAATCGGTGCCGATTCCCCGGCATGCTCGGTATCCCACGATTCCAGGTTCGTCTTCTGCGCCGCCCGGCGCGGGGGGATCGGCGTCGACGTCGAGGCCGGGACAGAGCGGCTCCGCACCACAAAGCGGTTCTACGCTGAGCCCGAGGAACAGCATCTGGCCGCAGCATCGGCGCTGGGGGAACTCCAGGGGCTCCTGAGGATCTGGACAATCAAGGAATCGGCGGCCAAGGCGCTGGGGGTGCCCCTCTCCGAGGCATGGAAGAAAACCAGGGTAACGGAACTCGGCAGCGGCCGCAGCAAAATTTCGATTGACGGGAGACCGCACATCGCCCTGCATGAAACCGTAGACGATCACCTCTTCACGCTGTTGACCCTGTAAACGATCGTGCAAAGAACACAACCTGGGGCGGAAGGCAATGATACGGGCAGCGATTCTATTTCTTCTATCCTATACAGCGGGATCGATCAACTTCGCGATCCTCCTGTTCCGGATCCTGAGAAAGGGGGACCCCAGGGACCAGCACAGCGGAAACGCCGGCACCACCAACGTCTACCGGCAGGCGGGAATCCTCTGGGCCGCCGTGGTGCTCCTGCTCGATGTGGGGAGAGCGGTTCTGGTGGCATTTCTCGCCGCAACGATCCTCGATCCTGGATTCGTTCCCTGGACATGCCTCTTTCTGGTTCTGGGTAACCGCTATCCGCTGTTCCACGGGTTCCGCGGCGGGAAGGGGGTGGCGAACTACCTGGGCTTCACCTTCTTCATCGCCCCCTGGGCCGGGGTCATATCCTGCGCGGTCTGGGTGGCGGCCTACGCCGTCGTACGAACCCCCTTCATCGCATCATTTTTCATGATAGCGGTCCTGTCGGCCGGAACGGTATTCCGGTATTTTGAGAGCCCCTGGGCCGTTGCGGGCGCGGTGGCCACGGCTGCCCTGGTCTGCTTCAATCACAGGATAAATATCGCACAGTACCGCGCCGGTAAGGGGGGTAGTGAGGAGTAGCCGGGAAGGGCCCTCTTCTACGAAGCGATCATCTTCTCCCCCACGATGATCGAGACGCCGGAGAGTATCCGCTTCACCAGACCGGCGAGTACGCTGCCGGGACCGCATTCGACGAAGACCCTCCCGCCGAGATCGTGGGCGTGCCGCACGGACTGGACCCACAGGACCGGGCTGGTGATCTGGAGCACCAGCTTCTGCCTGATCCGTTCCGGCTCATCCTCCGTCATGCCGGTGACGTTGTCTATAAAGGTGATCTCCGGCCTCTTGAAGGCGAAGGACGCAATGAAGGCCTCGAACTCGCAGGCCACCGGCCCCATGAGCGACGAGTGAAATGGGGCCGAGACATTGAGGCGCATCGCCCTTCCGAGCCTCTCCTCCCCGATAAGCTCGACCGCCCGATCCACCGCCGCGCTCTCACCGGAGAGGACCATCTGCGTCGGGGAGTTGAAGTTCGTGATCTCCAGCACGCCGGCATCGGCACAGCGCGCCACCACCCCCTCAAGGACTTCCTGGGAAGCACCGATCACCGCCGCCATTCCGCCCGGCGTCTCCTCCGCGGCCCGCTCCATGAGCTCGCCGCGCCGCCGCACGATCTTCAGCGCATCCTCAAAGGAGATCACTCCCGCTGCCACCATGGCCGCGTACTCACCCAGTGAATGTCCCATGACGATATCGGGAGCATGGCCGCGTGAGAGGGCTGCCTCGCGGTAGGCTGTACCCATGACGAGGAGGGCCAGCTGCGCGTTGGAAGTCCTGGTGAGCTCCTCTTCCGGCCCCTCATCCATCAGGACGGAGAGGGGAAACCCCAGGACCTCGTCAGCCCTGGCGAAGATCCCCCCGGCTGCTCCGTACATGCCGCCCAGCGGGCCGCGCATGCCCGGATACTGCGATCCCTGGCCCGGAAACATGAAGACTGTCTGTTCCGCCACATCCACTCCCCGATGCCTACAGTTTCAGCATCTCTTCGATGGTTTTTCTGTCGTACTTTCCCGTGGAGAGCAGCGGAATCCTGTCCACCACCCGGATCCTCCTGGGCATCGCGTAGGGCTCCAGGAGCGCGGCCGCCTCGCGGCGCACCGCCGCCTCATCCACCGTCCCCTCGATCAACGCATGGATCTCGCTCTCCCTTCCGGACCGCCCCCTGAAGGATACGAGGTAGGCATCGGTCACGCCCGCGATCTTCTTCATCTTCTCCTGCACGTCTCCCAGATCGACCCGCTTCCCCCCCACCTTTACGATCCCGTCGCTCCGGCCCAGGAGCTGCAGCGTCCCCCCCTCCGCCGCGGCTGCTCGGTCGCCGGTGATGAAAAAACCGTCGGCATCCAGCGGGAGACCCGGTGAGATAAAGTCCGACCGCACGGAGAGCCTCGAATCGGTGATTCTCCATGACACCACATCAAAGGGCCTCAGGGATGCATCCCCCCCGGCCCTGCAGCGCCAGGCGATCCCACCGGTTTCGGTGGATCCGTAGATCTCCCGCACGCCGGTGCCGGTCATGGAGAAAAAGGCGTCGGCATCCCCCGGATCCAGCGCACCGGCGGAGGAGAAGGCGAGCCTGAGGCAGTGACCCGCGGCGTCGCACCCCTTCAGCACTCTGTAATGCATCGGCACGCTCACGAAGAGTGTGGGCCGCAGGCTCACAAGGGCGTTGCAGATCTCCCGGGGGTACACGAATATCCCCTGGAGCACCGAGGCACCGGCAACGAAGGGCACCAGCACCGAGAAGAGGAGGCCGTAGATATGATACGGGGGGACCGTGGATATCACGATGTCATCGGGCCTAATCCCGAAGAGCCTTGATTGATAGGCCGCTTCGCAAAACATGTTCCGCGCCGTCTTTTCCCAGAGCTTCGGGGTGCCGGTGGAGCCGCCTGTAAAGAGGTACAGGAAACGGTCCTCTGGATCGATCGTCCCGCCGAGGGTATGCCGCGTGAGGGGGGCAGGAGCGGGGCGTATGACGGAGGCGCCGACGATTCTCTCCTCCTGCACGTCGGCGACGATCCTCCGAAATCCGGTGGCCCCCCTGGCCTCGTCGAGCACCTGGGCGGAGAAGGAATAGGGGAGCACCACAGGTACTCGGGAGAAAAGCGACGCGATGAGGGAAGCGAGAATCACTGCCCTGTCTTCCGAGCAGAGGCATACAGGGGAATCGTCCCCCTTTTCCGCGAAGGAGGCACACAGTCCTGCGGCGAGGCTGTACACGTGCTCGTAGGTCGACAGCGATGTGATGAAATCCCCCGAAGGGGGAGATTTCAGGCGATCGAAATCAAACGGCACCCTGATGTCTGCTCTGACGTTCACCCTCTGCAATCCTTAACGGTACGGATTGCCCCATTGTAAAAAAGCGGTGCGGGAATCAAGAACATTTTTTCACGCCGGTGCAGGCGCCCTTCAACCCGCTGAATCGCGCGCGCCGGGTGTGTTAGAAATGCAGCCCCAGCGAGAGCTCCGCCCCCCATTCGTGCATGTACGAAGCGGTGTTCACGTCACCGTAGGCGTTCAGGTAATGGTTCAGCGTCATCCGCATCATCGAATAGGTGGCGTTGATGCCGATGGTGACAGGAAGCCAGCGGTTCAGCACGAAATGGGGGCCCAATCCGGCCCTGATGGAATAGGCGCTGAATTTCGTCCGGTAGCTGAGCCGTTCGTAATACACGCCGGCGTCTCGCATCGTCGGCACGGCGGTGAAGGTGGCGTCGAAAGTCTGGCCGTACAGCACGTAGCAGTTGATCATAAAATTAAAATTGTTGCTCCTCGGACTGAACATGAAATTGCATACCGGGCCCACAGCCCATAGATCGTAGGTCATCAGCCTCCCGAAGAAGAGGTCGCTGTCGTAGTACCGGTATCCGTAATCGTGTTCATCGTAGATGCTCGAATAGGTCATCGTATGGATGTAGCGGCCCCTGATCCCCAGCTTGATCCCGGTGAAATCGAATACCGAGCTCTGCTCGAACTCGAAGGCGGGCAGCAAGAGGTCCAGGTCGACGCCGTAATTGAGAAAGGCATGGCTTGTGGTGTAGTCCCTGAGGCCGAAGGTCGAGACGAGATACTGCAGGTGCGCCTGGAAGACATCCTCCTCGCGGTCCATGATGGCCCCCACCGGCGCACCGAAGCCGAAGACCCCCGCGATCCTCACGATGGACTTGTGGAAGCCCGGCACCCTCTGGACCTGCTCCTGCTCCGTGGCGCTACTCCCGTCCTTCTGGAAGAATATCTCCCTGCCGTCGCTGAAGCTGATGGACTGTATCCGCTCTCGCGGAATGCTCGTCTTCTCCGCCGTATTCTTCTGGGTGAACATCACGCTCCCCTGGTCCACCTCCACTACATTCCCCTCCAGTACCTTCCCATCGTAGAACCGGATCCTGTCAAAGACAAACCGCTCTTCCCTTCCGTCGTCGTACACGATCTTCATCAGCTGATCCCGCGGGATCACGTCGAAGGCCTTATCTCCGCCCGGATTGTATTCAACCCCCCGTTTTGTTACCTGGATAACCTTCGCGCGAATCTCCGTCGAGTCACGAAGAATGATCCTGTCAGCCAGCAGCATCGTTGTCCACGAAAGCAATAGCGCTACAATCGCCGCCCTCTTCATCCGGAAAACCTCCGATCGCATCCTCACAGTCACACTTCCCTGTGCTGTCACTGATGATAATAGCATAAATGGCATGAATTGTCAATTGAAATTGGCCATTCCCCCCCCCCGAGGTGAGGAGAATGAGACGCGGTACCCGGCTTCCTTTCAACTGTTCGGTAATAATTCACTTGAAATATTACACGGGATGGGATATTTCGTACATGAATTATTCTGGAAATCAGTTCATGGCCCTGCGTTACATTGACATCGTCGTATCGGGGATCGCGGCACTGTTCGCGGTAGGCCTTGCGGTATATCACGGGGTCGTCGCGAAGCCCAGGCCGACGCACATCATCCTGTCGCTCATCTCGCTTGCAGTGGCTGCGGCGCTCACGCTGTTGCTGCTCCTGTACATCCCCCAGATATCGCTCCCGGCCGACACCGCAACAAGATGGATCACGGCGCTGGCATGCGCCGCGGCGGCCCTCTCGTTCTCCTTTACGCTGGCATACCCCTCCGTGGGGAAGAACTCGGCACTCCTCGCCATTGCGGCGGCATCAATTCCCGGTTTCGCGATCTCGGGGATCATTCTGCTGAGCGACATGGTGATCGCATCGGCAGGAGGTCTCTTTGACATTGCACCGGGCCGGTACTGGATCGCATGCCCGGCGGCCCTGGGTCTCTATGCCGCAGGGCTCCTGATCGCCCAGATCGCACGGTCGCTCATCTCCGGGGACAGGGCCTTCAGGGTCGAGATGTTCTTTTTCTTCGCCGGATCGCTCGTCTCTCTCGCGGGGGCCGTTCTTTCGGTCCTCTTCATTCCGCCGGGAGCCTATGAGTTCGCATCCCCAGAAAGCGGCGTGATTCTCTCCCTTATGCTGTACCTCGGCTCCGCACACTACGCCGCCGATAACATCGAGACACTGGACTTCAGGGATTTCTACCTGACGGTGCTGTACTGGCTCCTGATACTGGTCATGCTGTTGCTGCCGGTGGCGCTCTACCTCATGTACCAGAATTTTCTCTTCGGCGCCAACCGCCTTCCGGCACCAGCCAACGCTGTGATAATCTTCCTGTACCTCTTCATCGTCTTCAGGTACATGCGGGTATGGCTCGAACGCCTCTTTCAGCGGCGGCACCTTGATTTTGCCGAACGGGTCAACAGGTCATTCATCTCCCTCTCCGAAATCGAGGATTCCGGGGAATCCTTCTCTTGGGACGAGTTCTTCAGGACCACTGCGGACAGACTGATCCACACCTTCGATATTGACCGCGCCGAGCTGCTCATAATCGACAGAGGGAGCGGCGGATTCAGAAAGGTCTACATCTCCGACAGCGTCACGGAGGATACGGGGATAACGCCGGATTCCGAATTCATCGAATGCCTCACTGCTGCGGGATCCACGGTGATAACCTCGCAGCTATTCACGAACGAGGCGCTGAAGAAGTACCGCGAGCCGGTACTGGCGGTCTTCCGTCGGGGCAGCTACGGGATGGCGATGCCCTTTTTCGACCAGAAGAAGGCGATCACCGGCCTCCTGCTCCTTGGGCGGATGAAAAAGGCGAAAAGCTATTCATACTATCATCTCGCGCCATTCGAGCTCTACAGGATCCAGTTCCAGCAACAGCTGCAGAACGCCCTGACCCTTGACGAGGCGAAGGAACGGCAGGCCATCGAGCACGACAGGATGGTGGTCAACGCCATAAAGAAAACGACCATCCCCGAGCGGATGCTCCAGATCGAGGGAATCCGGATCAGCTCCATGTACATCAGCAACTCGGAGTACGGCTGCGATTATTACGATTCAATCGTCCTCGAGGACGGCAGGCTGTCCCTGTTTCTCTCGAATTCATCCTACTCGGGTATCGATTCGTCGATAACGGCCCTACAGCTCTTCAGCGCCCTCCACACGCCGTCGAAGTACTACTCATCCCCGGACAGGATACTGAACCTCATGAACTGGATCCTGACGACATCCGGAACCGCCCCGAAACCGGTACCCTCGCTGGCGCTGATCTACTCAAGGAACAGAGAACTCCAGTATTCCTCGGCGGCGGCAAGCCCTCTTCTCCTGTACAACCCCAGGGACGGCATCTTCAGCGTCTATGAGACCAGGGGGGAGCCGCTGGGGATCCGGCAGGACGCCGTGTACGAATCCGGCTCCATCCGCCCCGCGCCGGGAAGCATCGGACTCATATGCTCCAACGGGCTCTTCGCCTCGATCAACGCGGGGGGCGAGGCGTATCCGGTCGATTCTGTCAAGGGCATCATCGCCGGCAGCCATGGGGAGGACCCTGCAGTGATTCTGCGGCGGATCCACGAGGATTATACGAAGTTCATCGGAGGCAGGGCCCAGATCAACGACGTGACCCTGATCCTGTTCAAGGTCTGACATTTGAAGGAATACGCGAAAAGCCTGCGCGCGGCCCTGGCGGGTCAGAAGCGAATCCTCATCGTGATCCAGGGATCGCCCGATCCCGACGCGATGGCCTCCTCCTTCGTCTTCCACAAGATCTGCGAGTACCTGGGAATCAGGACGACCATCGTGGCCAACAAGAGGCTGTCGCTTCCGGTGAACCGCGCCTTCGTGAAGATTCTGGACATGCCGATTCAGTTCGTAAAGTCGATCCCCACGGGCGGACAGTACGATTCCTACGCCATCATGGACCACCAGCAGGCCAGGGTGGAGGGGCTCGCGATATCCTGTTCGGTCCACATCGACCATCACGAGCCGCTGAAGGAGCAGGTGCCGGCAGCATTCAGGTTGATCGACGAAAAGGCCGGCTCCACCTGCACCATCATCGCGCTCATCATGAAATCCCTGGAGCTCCCGATACAGGAGCCCGACATGACTGCAATCGCCACTGCCCTGCTCTACGGTATACTCACCGATACCGACAAGTACGCCTATGCGCACGACCGGGACTTCAGGGCGCTCGACTACATCTCGGGCCACTCCGACGGCGCCATCATACGAAGGCTCTCCGATTTCCCCGTGTCGAGAGAGACCGTTGAGCTCATCGGCAGAGCCAACGACGGAAAGATCGAGTACAGGGACTGGCTCATCGCCGGCCTGGGCTACCTGAACGCGTCCCTCAGGGACAGCATTCCCCTGGTGGCGGACTTCCTGTTGAAGCAGAACGAGGAGAAGACGGTGGTGGTCTTCGCGGCGGTGGAGGACACCGGCAGGGAGACGCTGGTCATCGACGCTTCATTCAGGTCCAGGAACGAGCACCTGGACCTGAACGGCATCATCAAGGAGATCACCCCGGAGGGGGGGGCGAGAAGGTTCAAGGGGGCGTACCAGGTGCCGATCCACTACTTCTACCGCGCTCCGGACAGGGAGCGACTCTGGGAGATAATCAGCGCCACGACGGTTGAGGTGCTGAAGCGGCGGCGCGACGCCATCTATATCACTGAGCTCAAGGGCTTCTACAGGCGCATGAAGGACGCCGTGAGGGATTTTTTCTCCGGCAATGAGCGTCCCTAGAAGATCAGGGAGAAACTCATCCCCACATCGAATGAAAAGATCTCCCTGCTGATCCCCCCGGTGTACCTGTTCCGGTACTGCTCCAGGGCCATCCGCAGATTGAAGCTCCCCTTCAGGTTCCTGTGCAGGTCCATCGCCAGCTTGGTCTTGAACAGGTGCAGGTCATAAGGCTCCGGCGAGGTCGTCGCCAGGTAGTTGTACCGGTTCATCGCCATGGTATATTCGATGGTGAAGATGGGGAACGCCACGAGCTCATAATAGGGGCTCAGCAGATTGTACAGCCAGGCGATGTCCGTTTCGAACAGCGCGGTGAAGCTGTAGGTATTGTCATCCTCCCGATAATACTGGGTATAGGAGATGTTCTCCGCAAAGACCGTATCCCGGTATGACCTGTTCAGCGAATACAGCAGTATGAAGGGCTTGGTGTGCTTGCGCCGTATCCCCATCCCGAACCTGAGGGACAGGGCCATCCTGTTCCTCCTGAAATTCAATTCAAAGCTCGGCGTGTGGACGTATTCCTCAATGTTCGAGGTTATGATCATGTTGTTGTTGAATTCGTACCCGATCACCAGAGTCGAGGAATGATAGGGGAGCCCGGGCCTGTTGGGCCTGAAGAATGAGAAGCTGAAGAGCTTCATCAGGTCGATGGCGAGATTCAGATTAGCGCTCTCCGTCACCACCTGCGCCGGCAGGCCCAGCACGTTCTTGCGCTCTACGGTCTGGTTGACGATCACATGCGAATCGAGGGTGAATACGTCGAAGTCCATGGTGGTGTTGAAGGAGAAATTGTCGATGAGCCTCATGAGATTGTCATAATCTCCCACCACCGTCCCGTCCCTGTAGACTATCTGCATGTTCAGGTGGCGGTAAACGTAATCCCTACCGTTTGCGAAGTTGCCCCGGCCGAAAAAGAAATAAAATGGATAGTACCTGAACAGGTTGAGGCCGGCATCGGACATGCTCGCCAGCGACCGCGAGATGCCGTACTTCTCGCTGAATGACCCGGTACTCTCCCCCTCGTAGGGAATATCCGTTTCGTAGAGGTAGGCGATTCTGCCGTAGGTTATATTGGCGGACCTGATGAATTTCAGCTTCTCAATCTTAGAAAACGACATCGGGATCGAAATGCTCGAGGACACATTACTCTTAGCGTTCCTGGTCCTTCGATACTCCAGATCGACCATCTCCGATTCGCTTATGTCGTTGAAATTGTTCTCATAGTACTGCACCTCCATCTTGTACTCCGGCGCCAGCACCCGGGACTTCGGCACCCCCACCGCCAGCACCAGCCTCTTGTTCCTCTCCACGAATTTCATGTCCTTGTTGTAGATGAAGGGGATATGGTAATCGCTTACCATGTCGTTGGCGATGGCCGAGCTGCTGGCCTGCTGCCCCACCGAGGCGACGATCTCCTCGGTGCCGATATTCATCGCCGGCTTCACGTACAGAAAGGGGCTCGTGTACTGCATGTCAACCACCGTATCGGTCCGCTGCCGCTTCTCCCGCTCATATATGGTGGCGTAGTTCGACAGGTTCTCGAAACTCAACTCCGATGAGGCCCTGTTGATCTCATACTCCTTGAAGAGCATGTTCATCACCATCCTGGCGACGATCTGCCCCCCCAGCACCTTGTCGATCTTCTCGATGATGTTTATCACCGGCGTGTGCGTGTATTTCTGCGTCGTCCTGGTGACATCATAGGTGGATATCGTCTCGTCCCTCTGGTTGTGGTAATCGTCGTATTTGTAGGTGATCTTCATGCTGGGAACGCCGTTGATGTCCGACTCGTAATCAGAAACCAGGTTCACCGAATTCGTCAGGGTGTCCCCCCTGAGCTGCTCCTGCACCAGCTCGTTTTCCCCTTCGGTGGTCGTGTCCTGCCTGATGTAGTCGACGGAGGTGAACCAGTTCGGCAGTATCTTCATGGAGGAGAAGACCTCCTGTGAGTTTTCGCCCAGTTCGTTCCATGTCTGGCCGATGGTGGTGAAATCCGCGCTGTGCCCCTTGTTGACGTACTTCACCGTGATATCGGAAAACAGCGGGGTCCCCGCCGCTGTGGTATAGAGGGGGGCGTTGATCTTCAACTCCCCCTCGACCCACCGTGCGTTGCCAACCATCCGTACCGGCTCGGACATATAGATATCGTCCACCCAGAGCCTCCCGCTGTTCCCCGGGGCATACACCACGAGCTTGATGAAGCTGATCCTTTTTAAATCCGGCGTACCTGCGATCTCCGCGGGATTGAATTCCCCGCCGGAACCCCCGTTGAGCCGCAGCTGCACCTCCCGCCAGACCTTGGTATAATCCATGGGGACCCGGTACTCGATGTAATCGTTCTCCGACGAACCGAACACGACCCCCACCGTGTCCCCGGAGACGAAGCTCCGGAAATTCATCCACAGGTTCATGGTCTTGTAGAACCGTATGTCGATGGGCTGCTGAAACTTCCTGGTCACGGAGACGTTGTTCCCACCGCCGACCGCGTAGGTGAGCTCCAACGCTGATTCCTGCTCCGTGAGGAGCTCGCTGCTCTGCTTGTGCCCGTACAGGGACTGGTACAGCTCCCGGTTCAGGGCCACGAAGGACTCGCCATAATACTCCTGATCGCTCAGTGTATCCAGTACGGCCACCTTGAGCCTGTCCGGTCCGGCGGGGAGGCCGTCGAGCTTGACGTTGCTCCACCTGGTGGACACAAACCGTATCCCGTCGATATATATCCTCCCCGACACCGCCGCCCCCTTCGTGATGGAGAGCCGGGCCGTCCGCACGCTGCTCAGGATGTCGATCTGCGCCTGCGTCAGGGTGGACTGGTCGATATAGATCCTGGAGGTCTGCCAGCCGCCGGCGGAGGCCGACACGTCGAGGCTCGGCATCAGCACCGTGGAATCGGATGTATCCAGGGTTCCGTTCCAGTTCAGGTCCTCGCTGTTCAGCACTCCGTCGCCGATGGTCTGCTGGTTCAGCATGACGCCGGAACCGACGCGGGTGGGATAGGTGGAATCATCGAAATCGTATCCCGAATCCTCGGTATACCCGATACTCATGTCGGAATCGAGCACGGTATTCCTGTTGGCATCCTCGGTGTCCAGGATGCCGTCTTCGTCGGCATCCTCGTTGATCGTCCCCAGCTCCAGGTTCAGCACGACGTCGGTGCTCCCGACGTACTGGTAGGTAATCTCCACGTACTGCAGGCTCGAGAGGTCCACCGGCGCGTTGGGAATCGCCCTCGTGGCGACCGCCACGTACTCCCCGGTCCCGTCAAAATCGAGCACCATGGAGAGCGGCGTCTGGACGCTGCTGGGGAGATGCCCGTAGGCCACGTTGAAGGGGCCCGGCTTGACCGCGTAGGATATCTTCCCCGCCGCATAGCCTATCCCCTTCAGCGTCTCCGGGCTGGAGAGCTCGCGGTAGAAATAGTAGTTCAGCCGGGCCCTGTTGCTGAGCGCCGGGACCGACGGCGGCCTGGAGGCCATTACCCAGTCCCTCTCCTGCATCGAGGCATAGAGTGTATCGTTTACCGCCTCCATGTTCTCGATGAGCAGCTTACCGAAAGTATTGACGGTCTTGACGCTTCTGGCGTACTCCCCGTACGCGTTGAACTCCACCGGAACCGAATCGAGTTTCTCGCTCCTGAAGAGGTTGAGGAACTGGGCGATCCTCTTCCCCGACAGTGCCAAGGCCGCATCGCCCTCCATCACCACCGTCTGGGTCGGAGCATTCCCCGCCACGGGGATCGTCTCGCTGCTGGTGGACCTGGAGTAGATGAAGCTCCCCCCCACCTTGAGCGCGTCGCTGATGGAATAATCGGTGCGGATCCCCCCGATAAAGGCGCCGCTCTGCCCCCCCGACGGAAGGTATTCGAACCGCACCTCGATGATAGTCTCCGGTCCGATCAGCGGATTGCTCGGATTGGAGAAGGTCAGATAGCCCGAGGTGCTGTCCACCGTGTAGAGCGATTTGGAGATCTGCCGCTCGTTCACCTTCACCTTCACGCTGTCCGCGATGACGTTCATACGGCCCAGTTGGAAGCTCCTTGCCTCGCGGTAGTAGTCGATCCCCATGCGGAACTTCGAATAATCATAGACCCGCTCCGACTGGGTCTCGGTGTATATACGCGAGGTGGTACCCGCGGCATCGCAGAGCTCCCTGAAGGGCTCCCGGTAGATGAACCTGATGATCCCCTCGGAATAATCGACGGAGCGGGAGCCGAGGCTCTTGATCTCGGTGGCTGAGAGTAGCCGGCTCTCATTGTAATACTGCATGATGAAATTGCTGTTCATCAGGTTCTTGTCGCCGATGTAATAGAACGAGCGGATCTCGTATATGTCCTGATTCACCATGCCGTCGTGGTTGCGGTCATCGCCGACCTCCTCTGCGATGAAATAACCGTATTTGATGAACACGAAGATCTTGCCGGCGAAGATCCCCCCCGGATGATTGGGATCGCTCGGCTGCAGCGCATAGGGATCCGTGGAGCTGCCGGAGAGAAGCGTGTAGACCGCGAATATCCTCGAGCTGGCCGGTATCTCCCTGAGAAACCTTATCACGCCGGTGGAGAAGTTGATGCTGTAATCCGTGCCGGCCTGCATCCTGGTGTAATACCCTCCATCGAGCGGCAGTTGTATGGCGTTTACATTGTTCAGTGAATTCTGGTCGTCAATCCACAGCTCGAAACCCGAAGAGTTGAGGTTCACCGACTGCAGCGCGTAATTCGGGGGATAGGGGGGGACGATGGTGTTGTTGTACCTGATGAGGGGCTCAATCTGGTAATACGTGCGCTTCAGATACTGGTACTCCGACAGCTTCATGTTTCCGGCGGTGGAGTTCCCCCGGAAATACTTTACATCGGACTCCCCCTTCATGACGCTGCCGAAGGCCTTGATCTGCAGCCCCCCCTTTTTCATCGTCATGTCGACGCCCATCCCCTTCACCGAGGCGTTGTCGTACGTGGCGTATTTCGACCTGTCGAATTTGATGTCTATCTCGCCGGCATTGATCTCCTGAATCACCTCCTCAGAGCCGAGCGCCCTGTACTTCATATGGTACCTGTTGTTGCTTTTCCTGCTGTCGTGGTCCACGTACACGGAGAGCCGCTTGCCGACGCTCCCCTCTATGTGCACCTGCATCTCCTGCTTCGCGTTGAAGCCGGATTTGATCACCTTGGACACCGCCTCGTCGTCGGCATACTGCTTGTAGCGATCGCTCGTGTACATCGACTTCCCGTAGGTCAGGTCAACGTTCACGGAACCGTAGGAGTGGATTTTCAGGTCATCGTCCCTGTAGATCACCAGGGACGATTTCCCCTCTTCGTCGATGCGGTACTCAGGCTGGATGACGAAGCGATCCCAGTCCCCCCTCCGGTAGGTGAAGGGGAAGAGGTCGGCGTCACTCGGCAGTTCTCCGTGTCCCTCAGGCACCTCGTCCAGTATGATCACCTCACTGGGCAAGTGGGTTTCATTCGAATCGATAAAATCGAGGAGCCTGTCCCGGAAACCTCTCTGCTGCGGGTACACGACCGCCACCAGTATCACTATTCCCGCACAGAGACATATCGCCGTGACAAAAGGCAAGCGTTTCTGCATATCACTAAGTTTAGAAAGGAAAAAAGCCGCCTGTTACCAGACTCTGCTCATATAGGGATACGGATTTATATGCTGATTCCCGAGCCTGACCTCATAGTGGCAGTGGTTGCCGGTGGCATGGCCCGTATTCCCCACGAGCGCCACCACATCACCTCGCCGCACCTGGGTCCCGCTGCTGACGAGGATCGCCGAGCAATGTCCGTACACGGTCTCATAGCCGTATTTATGCTGTATGCGTACCGTGTTTCCCAGACCGCCGCTCCACCCCGCGGTTACCACGGTCCCCGGCGCCGTGGCCATGATCTTCGTGCCCGCGGAGGAGGCGATGTCTATACCGGTGTGGAAATCCCTTCCGAATCCGAAGGGGTCCCTTCTCCATCCGTAGAGCGAGGTGATGTGTCCCGGATTCGGCACCAGGGACGGCGTGTTGATCACCACGTCGCTCCTCTCCTTGATGAAGTTCTTCACCGTCCTGAGGACGGTGGTGGTCCTTTCCATCGAAGCCTGGATTGTCCTGAGAGTATGGACCTCGGCGGGCATCTTCTGTCCCAGTCCCTCGGCCTTCTCCTCACGGCCGGCCGTACCGTCCCCGGCCCAGATCTCATCTGCACCCTCGGTGCCCGATGTTATCTCGTAGAGATCCTGGATGCCCGGCTTGATCTCCTCCATGAGCTCGTCGATACTGTTGGTATAGCGCTCGAACTGCAGCAGATGCGCGCGGATATCATTGTAGGATGAAAGGAGCCTCTGTTCCTCCCGCTTCACCGCGCTGTTCCGGATTACGGCGTAGGACGAGGTGACCAGAATAATAACGAAAAGAATGAGGAAGAACGATATGGTGAATTTTGAAATCTGAAAATTGAAGATCTTTTTCTCATTGTGGGGGATGAACATCACCGTCATGCGCTCATGCCCCTTTTCCACAAAACGGGCCCAGAGCCTGTTAAAGCGGGTCCGAAAAATGTGGTAATTCTCAAAGAATTTTAGCCTGAACCTGCTTTGATACTGTTTGATGGTGAATTTCAAAACGTTCCCCTCTACCCCTATACGATGTATCGCACAGGGAATCCGAAATCAACACATTTTTTTCATCTCCCCTCGTCATTCCAGAGGATCATGCGGCGGTACCGCCGCGGCGGTCTCAGGTGCCGCTGAAAATCGGCTTCCTCTTCTGCGAAAAGGCGGTGACGGCCTCAAAGAGATCGTTGGAGGGGACGATATTGGCGCTCATGGAGGCCACATACTGCAATCCCTCATCTACCGTCTTCCCGATACCGTAATTCAGCACCACCTTCGACGCCTGAACGGCCAGGGGGGAATTCTGGGCGATATCCATGGCAACCGTCTCCGCCCCCTTGAGCAGCTCCTCACGATTCTCGAATATCTCGTTCACCAGGAGTATCTCCTTGGCTCTCTTGGCATCGAAGTTCTTCGCGGTATAGGCGAGCTCCCGTGTGATCCCCTGTCCCACGATATGCGGCAGCCGCTGCAGCACACCGACGTCCGCCACGAAACCCACGGCGGCCTCGCGCAGCGAAAAGACAGCGTCACTCGTGCAGAACCGGATATCGCAGGCGGATATCATATCGAGCCCGGCGCCGATGCAATAGCCGTTCACCGCGGCAATGACCGGCTTCCTGCACCGCTCGATACAGGTCATCGTCTCCTGCATGGCGTAGATTCTGGGGATCAGCTTGAACTTCACGCCCCCCTTCTGCTCCTTATCCATCAATTCGGGGACCTCCGGGATCATGGCAACCAGATCGATCCCGGTGGTGAAATTTTCGCTCGTCGAGGCGATGATTACCGCCCTGATCTCGGGATCGGCGTCGAGATCTGCGAAGATCGGTATCGACTCCTTCCATGCGGGAGGATTCATGGCGTTCTTTTTCTGCGGCCTGTTCAGGTACACCCAGGCGATGGGCGGTTTCTTTTCCACGAGGTAGTATTCAAATTTCATCGCATCATTCCTCCATTGCGGGATAGGGCAACTATCGATTGAATTGGGAAAACGCGCAATTACATTTTATCCAATTATCCACAAAGTTATCCACATAATCCACAATGAAAAACCGTGCGGTAATTAATTTCCGAAATTAATTTCCAGTCGAATAACGTTTATGTCTCCTTATGCGGTCCGCCGTTATATGTTATGAGACATAAATTCTAACTACTGATGATTCCAGCAGTTAGAAAATTCAATATTTCGATTTTTACTGAAATTTCTCTGCTGTAATACTAAAATACCCCAATAGACAATAAATTTATTCTGTTTATTTTTTTATCTTGTTATTTTTCCCGTCGATTCAATCGGATCTCGCCGGGAAATGATAAAAAAAATACAATGTATATATTTAATTTTATTTACATTAGATCAGGGAAAAAGAGGGGCAGACTACCCCTTATATGCGAAGAAAAAGGTGATTGTGCGTCATTGTGGAGCCCGGAGGGTGTGCCGCCGAAGGGATGTCGTCTCACGCCACTGTGACGTCCGGTACCGGCGACACCCGGTACCGGACGCTGCGTGTGGCTATCGAAGATTCTGCACGTTTCTGTTCCAGGAGTTCCGCCGCCCCTGCCAGGACTGCGTCATATGACCGCTGTTCATGGACCCCTCCGCCTCCAGCAGCACCTGCCGGAGCTCCGACATGGAGGATGCCGATTGGGCGCGCGAAAGCCACTGCGGGCGACGCTGCGGCCAATCACCCACCTGCGCCGCATACTGGATGTTCGATTCGAATTCTATGAGAAACTGCCTGAGGTCCGAAATGCTGTTCCCGGCACCCTGGACCCTGCTTCTCCAGCTGTTTCTCTGGCTGTTCCATCTGCACGACTTCGCCGATTGGGATACCCCCTCCTCCAGCTCCATCAGGAGCCTCTTGAAATCGCCTCCCGAGGGGGAGTACTTGTCCCCGCCTCCGGAGCCTCCGGAGCTGCCGGAAATAACGGTCAGCCGCTGCATCCAGCCGGGCCTGTCCCTTGCCCAGAGGCTAATGAACACGCCCTCCTTCATGGAGCCCTCCACCTCGACCAGGGGATCCGCAAGTTCCGAGATGGTTCGTGCCGCCTGCACCTTGCCGATCCAGCCGTTCCGCTGCTGCTTCCACTCCTGTTTCTGCGCATCCCAGAGGATGTGCTTTTCGAAAAGGAGAAGCTCGTTCCGCATCTTCGAAATGCTCGATTCAGACTGCGCCACCCGCTGAATCCAGTTCGGCCTCATGGATTTCCACTGCGATGTCTGGGCGCTGAAGGGGATGTGCGATTCCATCGCCACCATGAGGGCGCCGTAGGACTCCTTCCCCGGCTGCTGACTGTCTTCGTTAAAAATTTGTTCGTCCTTATAGGGCTCCGGGTTCGTGTCGGTCTTGCTAGAAATCTCGCTGTCTATGGCGTATTGCGGCTGCTGCCGCCCCCCCATGATGGGCTGCGACGCCTTGGTCATGATCCCCTTCCACGTGGGGTTCGAAGAGCTCAGTTCGCTCTTGATGCTGGACATGAACTGTACGGTGAACTGGCTCCCGGTGGTGCCGCTGTATGAGTACTGGCCGGGGACGCTGCTGGAGGCCAGTATCCCCCCCTTGTCCTGGAGAAAGAGCTTCCTGTAGGCAGCCGGATTCCCCTCCCCGTAGGCAACCGACATGTGGGTGTCGATACTCCCTATGGGCACAGTGCTGTTGCAGGCGTCCGCCATGACGATGAGCAGCCGGGGGTTCTTTTTCTTCAGCGTGTCATAGGCCCACTTCAGGTCGAGACCAGCGCTCCCGCCGTAATTCCCCTTCAGCGACATGGCTGGCCACTTGTTCCTGAAGGAGCTCATCCGGTAGCCGTGCCCGGTGTAGAAGAAGACCACCGTGTCGTCGCTCCCCGGGTTGAGGCCCGTCACCGCGTTCATTATCTCCGATCGGATAATGCTACTGTCGAACACCTTCATCTTCAGGGAAGCGCCGGTGAGCCGGGAGGTCTCCTGCAGGAGTCCCCTCATGAGATCCAGGTCCAGCTTGTCGCCGCGGCCGATGTTCGGATCCACCGTGTCACCCACCAGGATTGCATGGATCGTCTGCGACTGTACTGGCAGCGCGGCCAGCAGGAACACGAAGCCGGCGCTCAGAACGCACAACAGCGCTTTTTGAACAACACTCTTTCTCATAGATCCTCCTAACCTATTGTTTTCCGAAGAGGCTGTGCGTGAGCAATCTCACCACAGGCACTGCACTGTCAAAATCCTCGAGCCTCTCCCTCCCGCCATGTATGAAGGTCACCTCCTTGCAGCTGTAGCTCACCAGCAGGAGGCATTCCTCGTCCCCCCACATCAGCCTGAAGGCGTATTCCGGCAGGAAGAGGCATTTCTTGATCACATCGAAGCAGTAGGTCCGCTCGTCCAGGAACACCGAGCGCAGTATCTCCACCTGCTTCGGCACCAGTTCCTCTCCGGCGGCAATCACCGGGTATCCCCCCAGCGTCCCCTCGGTCTTCGTCGATTTGTGATAATCAATGCGGTAGCTCTGTACCCTGTGCGCGTTTTTCAGGATATTGAGGATATCGCTACCGAGAAAGTGCCTGACACTTGCCGATACCTCCCTCGGATAGGGATCACCTGCCGGGGTGATTTTCCGTGTCCCGATCTTGTCGCAGGAACAGGGATCACAGGAGGGGAGAATCAATACAAAACCCAGTAGAATTCCGATGGCCGTCTCTTTCTTCATCCATGGCTCCTCCACCCCGGGGGGTGGATAAATATCAGTATTCAGAATAGTAAGGAGTGCGGAAAAAGTCAACAGGAAATGCCCGGAAGAGGCCATGGTGCGCCGGCGGGATACCTGAATCGGCAGACATGACATATACAGGGGAGGCTCTGACCCCTCGGTCCTTCCCGGAACAACTCAAGCTCAATATATAATAGAAGATATTACTTTATTAGAGAAAAATAAGTACATTTTATGCTATTTATAGTGCAATCGCCCGATATATACACCTCCATTATGAAGCCTTCGCAGAGTAATAAATCAATTGACACGGCCCCGCCCCTCAGTGATAAACAAAACATATTGAACATGGAGGTGGTTTTCTATGACAGCCCTGAAACGCTGCAAGGCCTGCGGACTCATCATCAATGAATCGAAGATCAAGGACCTCTGCCCCGCGTGCGGCGTCCCGAAAATCACCTTCGAGCCCTATACCGAAAGGGTTTCGCTGAACAGAAAACGCCTGCTGGATCTGCATATGCACCCCATCATGGTGCACATCCCGCAGGCCCTGATCAGCCTCCTCCCCCTCATGGTGGCGGGGCACATCCTCCTGCCGGAGCGGTACGGCATCGCCTTTCTCCATACCGCGACGGTTCTTTCGGCGCTCCTTCCCGTCTCGGCCGCTGCGACGGTGGTTTCCGGTATGCTCGACGGCAGGATACGGTTCAAGAAGATAACCACACCATATCTGAAGCAGAAGATGCTGATCGGCGGCATTATGCTGCTCATGACCGTGGGGATGGCCGCGATTGCGGTCACCTCGGGATTCGTCGGCTTCTACGTGCCGCTCTACCTGGGGTTGAACGCTCTCTGCCTCCTGTGCCAGTACCTTCTCGGCACCATCGGGGTGCAGCTCATGTTCTCAGTGCTCCCCGGCTAACAGCTACAGCTCGTCGGCGCTGGATCTCCTCATGAGCTCCCTGCGCCGACGCATCATACCCCTGCGGTCCAGGAAAAATCGACGCGCGTCGGCGTCCCGGCGTACCCGGTCGTGGTACTGCTTCGAGTCAAAATAGGAGCGCATCGCCCGGCTCAGCGGGAATACCTGCTCGGAGGGGACGTACTGAACCGGCATCCCCGTATCCATGTCCATCACCGCGCCCGTCGCGAAGCCCCAGGCGACGTCGGCAAGGGAGTGACCCTTCATGTCCCGCCCCAGGGCCGTCAGCATCCCCTCCTGTGCAGGATCGATGAAACGAAACTGCTTCGAATAGAAGACGGCGTTATGATAATGGTCCGGCACCTCCAGGAATCCGTCACGCTGCATCCCCTCTCCGATGCGGCGCATGACATCGAAGAGGTTCCCCAGCACCCCCAGGCCGGGGGTTTTCTGCCCCGGAAGCTGCGGCCGCCGGGCGGTGAACCTGCCCTTCGGGTTTGATGCGGAGAGCCATTCCAAGACGATGATATTCGCCCTCCGGCACTGCGGACAGATGGCGGCGATCTCCCCTCCGGGCGAATACTGCCGTTCCGAAAGCCTGAAGTCCATGAGGAGGGATTCGTGATGGATCCTCTCATGGTAGAGCCTGAGCGAAAAGACCTGCTCGTCGTTGCGGTCGATATCGATAAGGAGCTTCCGGTACCCCCGGCGGTTCAGTTGCTCCACCAGCCCCGCCTTTTGGAAGATGGCGTACATCTCGGCATCGGAAAAGATGTTGAGGAACTTCTCCTCGCAGGTCGCCACATGGGAGAATGCCCCCAGGGTGCACTCCACGTCGCTCAGGGATTCGGCAGAGATCTCGGAAAAACTGAAAAACGGTTCCCTTTTTTTGAAAATTCGCATGCCCGCTCTGCACTCCCCTTGTATTCCCCCCTCTCCATCAGGCGGCCAGCGCCCCCTGGGGAAGGGAGCAGTCGAGAATCGATTAAATTACTAGAATATACAACAATCCCTCACTGAAATCAAGACCCTGCAAAAAAACACCGGGGCCCGGATCATCATTCCATGGGGGATCGCAGGGGACAACAGAAAAATTATGCTTGTATAAATCCGCCCCCGCCCGAGTATACGGGCAAAGGGGAAAGACCGGAATTCACGCCATGGAAATACAGGACATCTCCCTCGGCCATAAAGCGCTGCTCCACGAACGCCTCAGGGCGGTTGATTCCTGGATATCGGAATACAGCTTCCCGAACCTCTACCTCTTCAGGAGGGTGCACGAGTACCGGGTGATTCGGGACGCCGAGATATTCATACTGGGGACGCACTACGACGGTCAGCGCTACGTGATGCCCACGCGGGACGCCCGGGAGATCGATCCCCGGTATCTCAGGGAGACCATCGCTGAATACGGGCTCATGTACCCTGTGCCGGAGCAGTGGCTGGAGGCCTTCCCCACGGACGTCTACGGGATAACATACCATGACGGCGACAGTGATTACATCCACCGTGTCGACAAGCTCATGACCTACGGCGGAAAGAGGCTCCACGACAAGAAAAATCTCCTGAACCAGTTCCTGAAGCGCTATCGCCATGAGGCCCTCCCGCTTACGAACGACAGGCTCGGTGACGCCCTCTCGGTGCTGGAGCAGTGGCAGCGGGACATGGCCGAGCCGCCGGAGCAGACCGATTATTATCCCTGCCGCGAGGCGATCGAGCGGTATGAGGAGCTGATGCAGTGCGGCGGCATCTACTATGCGGACGACGAACCCGCAGGATTCATTATCGGCGAGGAGCTGCATGAGAACGTCTTCGCCCTCCATTTCGCCAAGGGGAAGCGCTCCTTTAAGGGCCTCTACCAGTTCATGTTCAACAATTTTGCCAGCATCATGCCCTCCCGGTACTGCTGCCTGAATTTCGAGCAGGACATGGGGAAGGAATCACTGCGCCAGGCAAAATCCACCTACGAACCCGAGTACATGATCAAGAAATACCGGATATCGCTGAAGTGACGGCGGTGGTATTTTTCCGATAATAATAGCACCAACCAAATAAATTTCACAGAAACGTGAAAAAAACTTGAAGAATACCCTCCCCCCTTCGTATGAGTATTCTAGGATATCCGATCATGCACGAGAAGCTGAATATAAGCAACATTATCCTGGCGGGTATATTCACCTCCCTGGGTGTCGTCATCCCCATGCTCTTCCATCTGCTGGGACTGGGAGCGGTATTTCTGCCGATGTACCTCCCCCTCTCTGTGGGCGCCTACATGCTCTCGACCCGGAACGCCCTGATAATGGGGATATTCACCCCCCTCCTCTCGGCCCTCATCACCGGGATGCCCCCCTTCTACCCACCGGTGGCCTTCCTTATGATGGTGCAGCTGGGCGTCTTCTGCACGGTGATATCGCTGATGCAGCACCGGCTGAAGGCGCCGGTACTGCTCTCGCTCCTGGCAGCCATCGCCCTGGACAGGGCGCTGCTGGTGGCTGCGTATTATATCGCCGCGCCGCTCTTCTCCGTCAGCTTCGGCATAATCTCGGCCTATGACATCCTGAAGTCACTGCCGGGCATTCTCATTATGCTCGTGATGGTGCCGGTGGCGGTCCCCCGGGGGCTGGCGCTCCTCCGGCGGAACTCACTCAATCCCTACGGCGGGAGAAAAATGCGCGGAGACCATCCCCATGACGCATGATCCGGTCGAAAAGATCCGCTACTTCGACGGCCTCGCTCCGCAGTGGGACGAGACCGTGGGGAACGACGGGGCCCGGCGGGAGCGCCTGCGTGAAATCCTCGGATCGATCCGCATCGACGCGGGGGACCGGGTGCTGGACGTCGGCTGCGGCAACGGCGTGCTCTTCCGGCTGATCGAGGAGAGGATCGGCCCCGGCGGCTCGATCTGCGCCCTTGATCCGTCGCCCATGATGGTCGCCAGGGCAAGGGAGCTGCATCCAGAATTCGGCAACATACGCTATATCACCGGCCTCCTCGAGGATGCCGATCTCCCGGCCGGCCACTTCGACCGTATACTCTGCTTCGCGGTGATCCCTCACCTGGAGGACCTCCCCCGGTCTCTCTCGGTCCTGCGCCGGGCCATAGCGCCCCGGGGGACTCTCTACATCTTTCATCTGGAGAGCACGGAGAACCTGAACGCCTTTCACGCGGGCCTTGACGCCCCGGTGAAGCACGACATGCTCCCGGCCGAAGACGAGCTGAAGGGGCTCCTCGCCGATAACGGATTCAGCGTCGGCACCTACATCGACCGGCCAGGCCTGAACTTCGTGGAATGCAGGCCATGTCCGCAGTGTTGAAACTCGTCGGAATACTGCTGCTGCTCCTTTTCACGACGGGCCGGTTCATCGAATATCCGGCGGCTTCACTCTTGGCAATTCCGGCACTCCTCCTCCTGGCGTACCGGACCGGCACGACCCCCGTGATGCTGGCAAGAAAAAATATCTTCATACTGGGTTTCACCTTTCTCTATCTCCTCTTCGCCCTCGCATCGGCCCTGCCGTGGGGCATGCTCCCACCCGCGGATGTCCCCATCGTGGCGGCGAGGATCCTGCTGGTGTACAACGCGGTTCTCCTCTCGGGGCGATGGCTGGGCGTCAACGGAATGCAGGCGGTGGTCCGCGTGCTCCCGTCCGCGAGCCTCAGGCTTTTTCTCCTGATGTTCCTCCGCACCTTCGGACACTTCAGTCGCTCCATCCGCACAGTTGCGGACCACGTGCGGTGCCGTCTCGCCCCCACCCCCGCCGGGAAAGTGCTGGTGGCCCGCTACTACCTGCAGAACCTGATGGAGAAGGAGCTTTACGCATACCGCTATCACCAGGCCGCCGCCATCACCCGCATTACCACGGTGCCGGAGATCTACGTGGCACCGGAGCCACTGTCGCCGTGGGTTGTTGCGATTCCTGGATTCATCGCACTCACCTACGCCCTGGCGGTCGTGCTCTAGGGAGCGTGCGGTGCAGGCGCTGTCCATACGGAACCTCTCGTACCGCTATCCCGGAGGGAAGGAGGCGCTGCGAGGGATCGACCTGGACGTCCCGGCAGGCTCGAAGACCGCACTGATCGGGAAAAACGGGAGCGGAAAGACCACGCTCCTCCTGCATATCAACGGCCTCCTGGACGGCGAGGGGATCATCGAGGTGACCGGAATCAGAAGGGCCCCCGGGACCATGGGGGAGATCCGGAAACGGGTTGGGCTCCTCTTCGGACAGACGGAATACCACTTCATCATGACGGACCTGCTGCGGGACGTGATGCTGAGCCTCCAGGAGCTGGAGCCGGACATGGAGCGGCGGCGGGAGGCGGCCCTGGGGTGGCTCTCCAGGTTCGGCCTCGACGAATACGCGGCATCCAGCCCCCTGGACCTCTCCACGGGCGAGATGAAGCGGGCCGCGCTGGCCGGCGTGCTTGCCAGAAACCCGTCGCTCCTGGTGCTGGACGAGCCCCTGAGCGGGCTCGACAGGGAGAGCGCCCTGGACCTCGTGGCGATGCTGCGCGGCATAGCCACGACTATGATCATATCGACACACCGCCTCTTCATCGCGGAGCGGCTGGCGACCCACATCGCCGTGATCGAAGAGGGGAGGATCGCCGGCTTCTACCCGGCAGCCCGTGCTTTGAGGAAGAAGGGCGTGAGGGATCTGCTCTTCTGACGCCGCCGGGGCACATATTTTTTTTGGTCCGGTATAATTTTGTATTGATTTCCGCAAGGCCGGTTCTACTTTGCCCATCAACACAAGCCCGCGAACCATGGAATAGAAGATTTCGAAATTCGGGTACGCCACAGGGCCGAACACCGAAGCGCCCGGTCGAAACGGGTTCTATGAAGCGCGCTTCAACGGACATGGACAGCAACGGTAAGAAGATTGCCGTTATTTTCGGGACCAGGCCTGATACGATAAAACAGGCCCCCCTCATCAAGGAACTCGAAAGGGAAGACGGGTTCTTCAGGGTACTCACCATCGCCACCGCGCAGCACCGCCACATGCTCGACCAGGTTCTCCAGGTATTCCAGATCACCCCCGATTACGACCTCAATGTGATGGAGCAGCGTCAGACCCTTGCCGGCCTCACCGCCAGGACCATCAGGGGGCTCGACGAGATACTGGAGAAGGAAAACCCGGACATGGTGCTCGTCCAGGGGGACACCACCACCACCTTCGTGGGGAGTCTCGCCGCCTTCTACCGGAAGATCCCGGTGGGGCACGTGGAGGCGGGCCTCAGGACCAACGACAGGGCCAACCCCTTCCCCGAGGAGATTAACCGCAGGCTCACCAGCTGCATATCCGAGCTGCATTTCGCCCCCACTGACACGGCGCGCCAGTGCCTCCTCAGGGAGGGATACGATCCGAAAACCGTATTCGTCACCGGTAACACGGTGATCGATGCGCTGCAATATTCCGTCAGGGATGGGTACCGCTTCTCCACCGACGGGCTCAACGAAATAGCCGGGTCGTCCGGAAGGCTCGTCCTCGTCACCATGCACCGCAGGGAGAACTGGGGGGAGCCGATGAAGGGGGCCTGCAGGGCCATCAGGACCCTGGCCGAGCGGTACCGGGACATGTCCTTCGTCTTCCCGGTTCACCTGAACCCCGTGGTGCGCGACATCGTGAACCCGATGCTGGGGGGTCTCCCGAATATACACCTCATCGAGCCACTGGACTACCTCGACTTCGTGAACATCATGTCGCGGTCGCACCTGATCCTCACGGATTCCGGGGGGGTGCAGGAGGAGGGGCCGCACTTCGGCATTCCCATCCTGGTGCTCCGGCAGGTCACCGAGCGGCCCGAGGCGGTGCAGTACGGCACGGTGGCGCTCGTGGGGGCCGACGAGAAAAGGATTCTCGACTCGGCCACCAGGCTGCTGGAGGACCAGAGGGAATACCAGAGGATGGCCACCGCCGTCAATCCCTACGGGGACGGCCGCGCGGCGAAGCGGACCGTCCATATCATCAAGAACTATTTCGGCTTTTCCTCGGAACCCTTCGAGGAATTCATCCCGTCGTAGCACAGGCGGATGGACTACTATACCATCACACGGCAGTGGCAATCATGAAGACAAACTCCGGATCGTTCAGGAAATGGCTGCTCGGCTGCATCCTCCTCATCCTTTTCTCGCCGGGGGCGATGCGCTCCCCCCAGGCACACCCGCAGCTGCCGGGAGGGACGAAGCAGTCTCCGAAGCCGCACAAAAAGGTGCTCGTGGTGGTGGAGGGGAATTACAGCCTGAAAAACATCGCCACGGCCGAGGGGCGCGAGATCGCCACGCTGCTGGGCCACTTCAACACCGAGACCACAATGAAGGGATCCACCCAGTACACGCCGCAGGAGCTGCAGCACTTCGACTGCATCTTCTACGTCGGTAAGAGCGACTCCCACACCGTCCCCGACCACTTCGCCCAGGACGTCCTGAAAACCAAGAGGACCGTGGTCTGGATGAATACCGGCATGCAGGAGCTCTGCAGGATACAGAACGGAACGGCGCGCCTGGGATTCACGATCAGCAGGATCGACAAAGAGACCCCCTATACCAGGGTCACCTCCGGTAAAAGCACCTTCACCAGAAGGGAGACCGCGCTGAACATAGTTAAGGTGAAGGACAGGAGGAAGGTCAGTGTCCTGGCGAACGCCGTTGCGGCGAAGGGCGGCGCGACGACCCCCTACATAGTGAAGAGTGATAATTTCTACTACTTCGCCGACATGCCGGTCACCATGGCGAAGGAGACAGACCGCTACCTCCTCTTCGCCGACATGCTGCACGACATCCTGAAGGAACCGCACCGGGGGCAGCATCTGGCGCTCCTGCGCATCGAGGACGTGAATCCCATGAGCAACGCTGACAGGCTCAGGGACATCGCCGACATCCTCTCCGAGCGGGAGATCCCATTTCTGGTAGGCGTGGTGCCGGTCTACGTCAACACCTCCGAGGACCTGCGGATCACCCTCTCGGACAAGCCGGAGATCGTCGACGCACTGAAATACATGGTCAGAAACGGCGGCACCATCGTGATGCACGGGGTCACGCACCAGTACCGGGGGAACAGTACGGACGATTTCGAGTTCTGGGACGGTCAGATCGGCAGCCCCATCAAGGACGAGCGCGCCGACGATATCGAGCGGAAGATCGAGCTGGGCCTGGACGAGTTCATGAAGAACGGCCTCTACCCCCTGCTCTGGGAGACGCCCCACTACACCGCGTCATTCCTGACCTACCGGACCGTAGCCAAGTACTTCAGCACCGCCGTGGAACAACGCCTCGCCATCGAGAACATCGACTACGGCCAGTATTATCCCTACATCATCTACAGGGATTTCTTCGGCCAGAAGATTTATCCCGAGAACCTGGGATACGTCCCCCTGACCCCGGACTATGACAGGGGAGAGGAGTACGTGAAAACACTTTTATCCAACGCCAGGACCATGCTGCAGGTGCGGGACGGCTTCGCCTCCTGCTTTTTCCACCCCTTCATCGACCCCTCCCTCCTGGAGGAGCTCGTGGACGGCATCCAGGGGATGGGCTACCAGTATATCGACGTGCGCGACAGCGGCAACTGGGTGAAGGCCCGCGACAAGGTGATCCTCTCGGGGACCCAGAGCTATGCCATCAAACTGAACAACTCCTTCCTCTATGAGGCCTATTTCGACCAGGACGGGGACATCATCAGGAAGTCGGTTTCCCAGAAAAGGATCACCGGGGAGGTGCGGAAGCGAGTGGTCCTGGAGCCGGGACAGATCTACGTCGCCGAGCCGGTGGAATACCACGAAAAGGAGGCGACCCTGGGGGACAGGATTGTCCGCACCGCCAGGGAGCTCTACAGGGAGATCGTTTCACCGGAGGAAAAATGGGACGAGGCCCATGTGGTCCTCTGCATGAACCAGGCGGCCCGGGGCGGATTCTACAACAACCAGGTGTCCTTCGAGGCCCTCTTCAGGAGCCTCAACATCAACACCAGGAAAATCTATCTCGGGGATGCGCTGGACCTGCGGGGATGCAACCTCCTGGTGATCCCCTACGCCTATGCCAGCACCATGAGGAAGTCGCAGATCCAGGAGGTGGCGCAGTTCGTGCGGCGAGGCGGCAACCTCGTGACCGACAGGAAGAGCGAACTCATCCAGAGGCTGGGTTTCCGGTTCCTGGACACCAGGGCGAAAATCTTCCGCCTCAGCGACAGGTTCCACCCCCACGAGTACATTTACTGGAAGTATCCCCAGCTCACCTCCAAGCTGGACCTGGAGATGGGCGACGAGGTGTTCTGCGAGTCCGCGATTTCGGGCGTCCCGGTGGTGGTGGGACGAGAACTGGGCGAAGGGAAGATACTCTACTTCAACGCCCCCTTCGACCCGGATTCCGAGCTCGGCTACAGTCACTATCCCTATGCCTACGAGTACATCCGGCATTTTTTCAACCTCCTCCCGGTGGTGAGGAGGGAAAACCTGGAGATCTATTACGACCCGGGCCTCAGGCAGACCACCAGCGTCGAGAGCCTGGTGCAGATGTGGGTGAAGAACGGCGTGCGCACCGTGCACGTCTCCGGATGGCACCAGTACCCGAAATACACCTACGATTACGGGCGGCTCATCCGGCTGGCCCATGGCAACGGCATCATGGTCCATGCATGGCTGGAGCCGCCGCAGGTGAGCCAGAGGTTCTGGAACGACCATCCTGAGTGGCGCGAGAAGAACCTGCTGGGCCAGGACATCAGGCCATCGTGGCGCTACCCGGTGGCCCTCACCGACGGCAAATGCTTCGACGCCGCCATGGATGAATACATCGGCCTCCTGAGAAAATTCGATTTCGACGGCGTCAATCTCGCCGAGCTCTACTTCGAGTCGGACGGCGGATTCGAGAACCCGGAGAACTACACCCCCTTCCATCCCTCGGCACAGCGGGAGATACAGCGCCGGTACAACATCGACCTGCAGCAGGCCTTCAACCCATCCTCGAACCAGTACTATTTGAAAAACGGCGCCGTCAGGGCTACCATCACGAGATACAGGACCGAAAAGATCACCGAGCTCCATGAACGCATGCTGAAACGGCTCTACGAGTTCGCCAGAGAGCGTGAGGGTTTCCAGATCATGGTGACAACCATGGACAGCATCGGCTCCCCCGAGCTGACCGAGAACATAGGCATTGACACGACGGCGCTGGTGCACCTGCAGCGGAAGTACGGTTTTCACCTCCAGGTGGAGGATCCGGAGAGCCGGTGGTCCACCACCCCGGCCAGATACAAGCAGATCGGCGAACAGTACGCGAAGCTCATGGGCGGCGAGGAGAAACTCCTGGTGGACCTGAACATCCTCAACTTCCGCAGGAAAAACCAGATCACGCCCTTCCCCACGCTGATACAGACCGGCATTGAGAGCTACCAGATGGTCCACTACTCGGCGCTGGGCGCACCACGCTTCACCATCTATAGCGAGGCGACGGTGAACCCGCAGGACCTCTCGCTGTTCCCCTACGCCAGCTCGTCCCGGGTCAAGTACACCAGAACCGACTCGGGCTACGAGGTTGAATCTCCCCATTCCTTCGTGCTGAAGCTCCCGAACCCCACCAGGATCGTGCACATCGACGGCAAGGCGGTCATCGGCAGCAGGGGGAACCAGTTCCTGGTGCCCGCCGGCAGGCATTCCGTCACCCTTCACCGAAGCGAGGACATCACCGGCTTCTCAACGGTGGAGCTGCAGCCCCAGGTGGTCTCATTTTCAGGCAATCTCCTCGACGTGGGCTACACCATGCGCAAGATATTGATCAAGTACGAGTCCGGCGAGCGGGCCCTGATATCGGTGAACAGCGAGATCAACAGGGTCCGCGTGGACGGCGAGCCGTACCAGTTCCAGGCGCTGCACGGGAACGACTGCCATTCCATGTATCTTCCGGCCGGGACGCATGACGTGGAGATCGAAACCGTCTCGGGGTTCGTCTACGGCATCGACGTGACGAGCCTCTGGTGGACGAAATTCATCGCGATCTTCGGCAGCGTCGCGGTGGTGATGCTGCTGCTCATGTACTTTGCCCTGAAACTCATCCGCCGGAGGGCCGAGCCCGGTGCCGCGTGACCGGTTCGGAACACCCCGCTGCGGAAATATAAACGAACAAGCAGAAGGCCATGGGAATACTAGAACTGCTCTTTGTCATCAGCGTCATCCTGATATGGTTCATGATCGGGTACCAGTTCATCCTCACTGTGTACGGGTACGTCAACTTCGTGAAATCCATGAAGGAAAAGAAGCGATTCGACCAGATCGAGGTCGACTATCCATCCTGCACGATCCTCATTCCGGCGCACAACGAGGAGAAGGTGATTGGCAACACCATCGAAGCGATGATGAAGCTGAACTACCCGAAGAACAGGCTGAAGATACTGGTCATCAACGACGGCTCCACCGACGCGACGAAGAGGATCATCAGGGGCTACATGGCCAGGGACAGGCGCGTGGCCATCTACGACATCCCGAAGGGGCAGGGGGGGAAGGGAAAATCCAGGGCCCTGAACCTGGGCGTCACGAAGGTGAAGAGCGAGATCGTGGCCATCTACGACGCCGACAACACTCCGGATCCCGACTCGCTCCGGTACCTGTCGGCGCAGCTGGTGACCAACGACGAGCTGGGCGCCGTGATCGGGAAGTTCAGGACCGTGAACAAGTACCGGAACCTGCTCACCCGATTCATCAACATCGAGACCCTGAGCTTCCAGTCGATGCTCCAGGCCGGGCGATGGCAGATGCACAACATCGCCACCCTCCCCGGCACCAATTTCGTGATCTGGACCTGGCTGATCCACCGGCTGAACGGCTGGGACGAGATGGCACTCACCGAGGACTCTGAGCTCTCCATCAGGATCTACGAGGAGGGGTACAAGATCAAATTCTGCCCCTACGCCCTCACCTACGAGCAGGAGCCGGAGACCCTCAAGGTCTGGATCAAGCAGCGGGTGCGCTGGGTCCGCGGCAACAACTACGTCATCGGCAAGTTCCTAAAGGAGCTGCCGAACTTCAAAAACAAGCGCCTGCGCTTCGATCTTCTCTACACCCTCTCACTCTACTACGTCTTCTTCGTGGCGGTGATGATCTCCGACATGATCTTCGTCCTCAGCGTGCTGGGCCTCGTGAGCATACCCCTGCCGGGACCCTATACCTACGTCTGGATCATGGCCTTCGTTCTCTTCATATTCGAGATCATGCTGGCCATCTCCTTCGACGGCGAGGACAGGCCGTCGAACGTGGCGCTCATCATCCTCATGTACTTCACCTACTGCCAGTTCTGGATCTATGTAATGCTGAAGGCGATGTACCATGAATACATCAAGAAGGAGAAGATTCACTGGGACAAGACGGTTCGATTCGACCTGCACCCCAAGGGCACGGCAATGAGGAGAGGGGAGAGCTAGCGCAGCGGTTCCGATTCGATGAGGTTGAGGAGCAGCGTATAGCCCAGAAGCCCGGGTGCACGGAGGAGTATTTTCCGGGGGATGCCGTCGCCGCCGAGGTCACTGCCGATCACCTCTCGTCTGAGCCTCCCCGCGTCGTCGTACTTCACGACCCTCCACTCACCGTCCCCCACGATCACATCCACCACGCCGCCACCGGCCCGGTACCGGCAGAGCGTCCGACCCCGGTGCATCCCCGCCTCCATCGTATCCACCGGCGGCCTGAAGTACGCCAGCGCGATGTCATCCATCATGCCCGCCGCGAAGCCGGGATTGTCCAGTGGCGGGAGTGCCTTCAGCACCCGCAGCTTTCGCTCCCTGACTGCCTCGAAGACCACAAGCCCCTCTATGGACATGAGAACGCTGTGTATCGATTGTCCTTCGGGCCGGATTAGGGTGACGCCGATGAGGCTCCCCTTGGCGCCGGCGGGAAGATCCGCCTCTATGGCCTGCACGAGCCGCACCCCCCCGGAGGGGAAGCATCGCTCACAGCGCGACGCGGCTGCCGACAGCTCCCCGCCCCGGAGCGGCGTGATCGCCGGCATGGTGCCGCATCCCATGAGTGCCGCCGCCGCGATGGCGGCCAGGATCCGCTTCATGGCATCACAGCCTCCGGAAGAGCGAATCGTCGAGGTTGCAGTTGAGCGACACCCTCTCGAATCGGATCAGGGTGTAGGCGTCCTCGCTCTCCACGATCCGGACCGATTCGATGACCCCCGGCCTGCCGGAGAGCTTGAGCTCGATGCGGCTGATGATGTTCGAGAACGAGGCGTCCTTGGGGACCATCACGATTCTCCCTCCCCCCTTCAGCCGGGCGACGAAGTTCGGGTTGCTGTTGAATTCCCCCTTCATCCACCGGGAGATCTCCTGCACCACCACCTGCATGGACTGGATCGCGGCGCTGGAGTCCTTCACATAACCGCCGGATCCCTTCACGTAGCGCTCCACCCGCCCGCCGCTCATCATGAGGACGCTCTTCACCGGAGAGCGGTACTCCCACCGGAGGCTCCCCGGCGACCTGAAGTAGAGGGCGCCCCGGGAGACCAGCGGCCGGGAGAGGATCTTCATGTGCTTGCTCTGCACGAAATCTGCCTTCACCGAGTTGACCGTCTCGGCGGTCTTCCGGATGTCGTCCCAGCTGCCGTACCAGGCCAGCGAGAAGGCGCAGCAGAGCGCCAGCGCGCCCGCACGGATCATCCACCGCAGGTCCCCCCCCCGATCGTCCCCGGCACCGTTTCGCCGCCGCATCAGCACATCCCCCCATTCACCGATATCACCTGCCCCGTAATGTAGGAGGCTCCCGGTGAGCAGAGAAAGGACACCACGCTGGCCACCTCCTCGGGGCGACCGATCCGCTGCATCGGAATGATGCCCTTGATCATCTCCACCGGCGCGTCATGGATCATCTCCGTCTCGATGAGACCGGGCGAGACCACGTTCACCCGTATCCCCAGCCGCGCCACCTCTGCTGCCAGGGACTTGCTGGCGCCCACGAGCCCGGCCTTCGCGGCCGCGTAGTTCGCCTGTCCGCGGTTCCCCATGCTCCCCGCCACCGACGAGATCGACACGACGGAACCGCGCTTCTTCCGTATCATCCGCCTCACCACCGGCCTGGTCATGTTGTAAAACCCCTTGAGGGTCGTGGCGATCACCGAGTCCCAGTCCTGTTCGGAGAGCATCACAAAGAGCCCGTCCGATACAATGCCGGCGTTGTTCACCAGCACCTCGATGGCGTCGAATCGCTCAAGCACCGAGGTCACGCAGCCCTCCGCGGCCGCCGTGTCGGCAACGTCGAACTTCACCGCCTCACCCTCGCCGCCGTCGTTCCGCAGCATCTCCAGCGTCTCCTGAGCCGCCGCGTCGTTGCTCCGGTAGGTGATGATCACGTAGTGGCCCAGTGTCGCCATCTCAAGGGCGATGGCGCGCCCGATGCCTCTGCTGCCGCCGGTCACGATCGCCGCGCTCTTGTCGGTTCTCTTTCCCACGATCACCCTCCTTCAGGAATGCTGTCCGCGAATCCCAGGTCGAACTCCATGTCCGTCCGCAGGACCTGCAGAATCACCGTCCCCACGGGGCTCCCCTCCACGGAGGAGGCACCCTCTATCTCAGCGTAGTCCCTGTGTGATACCCTCTCCCACGCCCTGGTGACGATGCGCGACCCGGCCGGAATGCTGCTCACGAAAAACGAGGCCCGCTTAATCCCCACGATCCATCCCTTCCCCGCGACCCTCTTCCGGTTCCTGGCAAGCTCATCCAGGCCCACGCTCACCCCTGCGGTCTGCGCGGCAAGCTCCACAATCACCACCGGGCTCACCGCGCCGTCGGCGTATGTCGGCCAGGCGTCGCTCACCGTTGCAGCGGTGACGGCGCTCTTCGCGTCCGCCTCCAGCACCTCCTGAACCAGCCGCATGCGGTCCCGGTGCGGGATGAGATCGTCTATCGTGTAATCCTGAATCATGGGACCCCATGGTAGAACATATACTTGAGTTGTTGTAATACTGATCCGTCATCCCGGCCCCCCGCTCAAGTCCGGGGCAGGCTCCGCGAAGCAGAGATGAGAACCGGAATCCACTGTTAAATACCGTGGATTCCCACCGGCGTTTACCCCCCGTGAAAGCGGGGGCGGGAATGACCGGGCGCTCAAAGCATTTATTCTCGTTTTATAACAAGTTTATACGTTCTGGTTTCGGGGAAAGTCAAGATAAAAACGCTGCGTCGGCCTCGAGCCGCCGCAGCTCCCCGTGCGCCAGGGGGGGAATGCTCCTGTGCCGCTCCGGCCCGATCCCCCGGGCCACCACCTCCAGTATCTGCAGCGGGTCGCCGTGTGAAACCAGCAGGATCAGGCCCTCTCGGTACTCCGATTCACAGGCTGCAATCTCCCGGGTCATCCTCTCGGCCACCGCTGCGGGGGACTCCACGCCCCCCTGGCAGTTGTTCCCGTCCAGCCGGTCTCTCTCCCAAATTTCGGCATAGCGGCTATCCGGCTGCCCCTCGAAGCTCCCGAAATACCGCTCCCTGAGCAACTCGCTCTCGGTCACCGTGGCGCCGGTGAGAAAGGAGACGATCTCGGCCGTCTCCCGGGCCCTGAGGAAGTCGGAGGACCGGATGGCGGTGAGCATTCCGATATCGACGCAGCCAAGGGCCGACTCGGTGGCCTGCCGCCTCCCCTCCTCGGTGAGGCCGTAGCGAGCGGTGCCGGCTGCCGCATCGCCGGCGATCAGGCCCTCCAGGTTCGCCATGCTTTCGCCGTGGCGCATGATGAGATAGCGGTTCTTCAGCTCCATTGAGGTCCCTCCGGGGCCCAATCCCCCTGGCGATATCGACGCGCGACGGGCCGGTTTCCCGGTGCCGGGCGGGTCACCCTGTCACGCCCCCGGCGCCGCGGCAACAATAAAAGTGCTTGCCCTCTCGTAAAAAACCTTTACCTTCACGAATATGGGGATGTGTTCACAAACCGTCCACTATTTAACATGGATGTAACAATGGTCCGGGTATATGGATTGCCCTTGAAACCACCATTCAATAATTTTGGAATAAACCCTGAAAAGGAGCCATCACACTGCCATGAAGGACGACGTACCCCAGCAGCAGGGCCTCTACGACAGATCATACGAACATGATTCATGCGGAATCGGGTTTGTCGCCCATATCAAAGGGAAAAAAACAAACGAAATAGTGAGACGCGGCCTTGAGGTGCTTGAGCGGATGGAGCACCGGGGGGCCGAAAGCGCCGACAACAAGACCGGCGACGGCGCCGGCATCTTGATTCAGATCCCCCACGGCTTCTACAATTCCGAAATCCGCGGGCTCCCCAAGGTGGGTGACTACGGCACCGGGCTCGTGTTCCTGCCAAAAGACAAAGATCAGGCGGCGGAGTTCGTCCGTGAACTCACCAGGATCGTTGAAGAGGAGGGCCTGCGCCTTTTCGCCTGGAGGAATATCGAGGTCAACAACTCGGTCCTCGGCGACATCTCGCGCGCCTCGGAACCGGTAATCAACCAGATCGTCGTCACGCCTGCGGAAAAGACCATGCCGCGTGACGTCCTTGAGCGCCGCCTCTTCATCGTCCGGAAGATCACGGAAAAGACAATCCGCGCTTCGGGGCTCCCCCAGGCGCACATGTTCTACATCCCCTCCCTCTCGACGCGGACCATCGTGTACAAGGGAATGCTGATGCCCGCCCAGGTCAGGGAGTATTTCAGGGACCTCCAGGACGAGAGGGTCACCAGTGCCATGGCGCTGGTCCATTCCCGGTTCAGCACCAATACCTTTCCCTCCTGGGACCTTGCACAGCCATTCCGCATCGTCGCGCACAACGGCGAGATCAACACCGTAAAGGGGAACAGGTTCTGGATGCAGGCGCGAGAATCGGGATTCGCCTCCGAGCTCTTCGGCGATGACATGGCGAAGATCCTGCCGGTGATCGAGCCCGGGAAGAGCGACTCGGCCTCCTTCGACAACGCGCTGGAGATGCTGGTGATGTGCGGCCGCTCCCTCCCCCACGCACTGATGATGCTCATCCCCGAATCCTGGAACGACAAGAACCCCATACCTGATGACCTGAAGTTCTTCTACGAATACCACGCCACCTTCTTGGAGCCCTGGGACGGGCCGGCCTCCATGGTCTTCTGCGACGGCAGGTACGTGGGCGGCACCCTCGACCGGAACGGCCTCAGGCCCTCGCGCTACGTGATCACCAGCGGCGACATCATCGTCATGGGCTCCGAGGTGGGTGTGCAGTCCTTCCCGCCCGAGCAGATCGTGTACAAGGGGCGGCTGATGCCGGGCAAGCTCCTTCTGGTCGATACGGAGAAGGGATGCATCATTCCCGACGAGGAGATCAAGCAGGCCATATACCGCCAGAAGCCATACCGCCAGTGGATCACCGACAACAGGCTCAACCTGGCAGATCTTCCCCCGGTGGTTCACGGCGAGCTCGAGTTCACGAAACTCCAGCTCCTGACGCTGCACCACCTGCACGGCTACACCAGGGAGGACATCGACGAGATCATCGTTCCCATGGCCACGGATGCCCAGGAGCCCACGGGCTCCATGGGGACCGACACGCCCCTGGCTGTCTTTTCCGACAGGCCCCAGCGGCTCTTCGGGTATTTCAAGCAGGTCTTCGCACAGGTAACAAACCCGGCGATCGACTCGATCCGCGAGGAGCTGGTCATGACGCTTACCAGCTTCCTGGGCAGGGAGGGGAATCTCCTCTCGGAATCCCCGGAGCACTGCAGGATGCTGAAGTGCACCAGGCCCATATTCACCTACGACGAGCTCTCAAGGATCGAGGCGCTCGACGACGAGAGCTTCAGGACCGCCCGCATCGACATGCTCTTCCCCGCAGGGGAAGAGGGTCCCGCGGATGTCAGCTCCCTCGAAAAGGCACTGGAAGCCATCTGCGCCGCCGCCGAGGAGGCGATCGACCGTGGGAACACCATCATCGTGCTCACGGACAGAAACGCCACCATTGACATGGCGCCGGTCCCCTCCCTCCTGGCCTGCGCCGGCGTTCACCACCACCTAATCAGGAGAAAGAAGCGGACCCACGCCGCCCTGATCATCGAGACGGCCGAGGCCCGCGAGGTGATGCACTTCGCACTCCTCTTCGGCTATGGGGCGAACGCCATCCACCCCTACGGCGCCTACGCCACCATCAGGAGCCTCTCGCGGAGGGAGACCATCGCCGTGAAGGAGGAGAAGGCGATCGAGAATTACCGCAAGGCGCTGGAGAAGGGCCTGCTTAAGATCCTCTCGAAAATGGGGACATCCACACTGCGGAGCTACCGAGGGGCCCAGATATTCGAGGCAGTGGGCATCGGCCGCGAGGTCATCGAACGCTGTTTTACCGGCACCCCCTCCCGTATCGGCGGTATCGGCTTCGGGGAGATCGAGCGCGAGGCGCTGCTGTCGCATGGCAGGGCCTACAACGGGGGACAGGAACTCCTGGAATCCCGCGGCTTCTACGCATACCGGAAGGACGGTGAAAAGCACGCCTGGAACCCCCAGACGATATTCATGCTCCAGTGGGCCACCAGGAACGGGGACTACGACAAATATCTTGAGTTCGCCCGGCTCATCAACGAGGAGAACCGGCGTCCCCATGTGATCAGGGGCCTTTTCGATTTCGTGAAGACCGAACCGATCCCGCTGGAGGAGGTGGAGCCGGAGTCGGAGATCATGCGGCGGCTCACCACCGGCGCCATGTCATTCGGCTCCATCAGCAAGGAAGCCCACGAGACCATCGCCACGGCAATGAACGCCATCGGCGGCAGGAGCAATTCCGGCGAGGGGGGCGAGGACCCGGAGCGCTTCCCGAAGCGGGAGGACGGCACCTGGACCAGGAGCGCCATCAAGCAGGTCGCCTCGGGCAGGTTCGGCGTCACCAGTTCCTACCTTGCCAACGCCAACGAGCTCCAGATCAAGATCGCCCAGGGGGCGAAGCCAGGCGAGGGGGGACAGCTCCCGGGGCACAAGGTGGACAAAGTCATCGCCAAGACCAGGTACTCCACACCCGGTGTGACGCTCATCTCGCCGCCGCCGCACCACGACATCTATTCCATCGAGGACCTGAAGCAGCTCATCTTCGACCTCAAGAACGCCAACCCCGGCGCCAGGATCAGCGTGAAGCTGGTCTCCGAGACCGGGGTCGGTACCGTGGCGGCCGGTGTCGCCAAGGCGCACGCCGATAACATTCTCATCAGCGGTTACGACGGCGGCACCGGTGCGAGCCCCATCAGCTCCATAAAGAACGCCGGGCTCCCCTGGGAGCTGGGCCTTTCGGAGACCCACCAGACCCTTGTGATGAACAACCTCAGGGGACGCGTGAAGATCCAGACCGACGGCCAGATCAAGACCGGCCGCGACATCGTCCTGGCCGGCATCCTGGGCGCCGAGGAGTTCGGCTTCGGCACCTCCACCCTGATTGTGATGGGGTGCGTCATGATGCGCAAATGCCACATGAACACCTGCCCGGCAGGGGTGGCCACCCAGGACCCGGCGCTCAGGAAGCGCTTCACCGGGAAGCCGGAACACCTGATCAACTACTTCACCTTCCTCGCCAGGGAGGCGCGCGAGCTCATGGCCTCCCTGGGGATCAGGACCTTCGACGAGCTGATCGGCCGGACCGATCTTCTTACGGCCAGGACCGTGGACCACTGGAAGGCCCGGACAGTGGACCCCTCGAAGATCCTTCACAGGCCCGAGGAGGCGGAACGGTACCCGACCTTCTGCTGCCAGCACCAACTCCACAAGATCGAGCGGGTCATCGACAAGACGCTCATCGACAAGGCGAAACCGGCCCTGGAGGGGAAGAGGGACATCAACATCTACATCGAGATGCCCATCAACAACACCGACCGGGCCACGGGGACGATGCTCTCCTACGAGATCTCGAAGCGCTTCGGCGACAAGGGACTCCAGGACGACACCATCAACTGCACCTTCCGGGGGAGCGCCGGCCAGAGCTTCGGCGCCTTCCTCACCAGGGGCGTCACCTTCAGGCTCGAAGGGGACGCGAACGATTATTTCGGCAAGGGCCTCTCCGGCGGAAGGCTGATCGCGGTCCCGCCCCAGGGGTCCCCCTTCAAGCCCGAGGAGAACATCATCATCGGCAACACCGTCCTCTACGGCGCCACGGGCGGCGAGGCCTTCATACGCGGCATCGCCGGCGAGCGCTTCTGCGTGCGGAACAGCGGCGCCCTGGCCGTGATCGAGGGGACCGGGGATCACTGCGCCGAGTACATGACCGGCGGCAGGATCGTGGTGCTCGGCTCCGTGGGCAGGAACTTCGCCGCCGGCATGAGCGGCGGCATCGCCTACGTGCTGGACGAGCGGGGCAGCTTCGACTACTTCTGCAACAAGGGGATGGTTGAGCTCACCCCGGTGCTCGACTATTACGACCAGGATTTCATCATCGAGACGATCAGGAAGCACTACCATCACACAGGCAGCACCCTGGCGATGAACATCCTGAACAGGTGGTTCGACTACCTGCCGAAATTCGTCAAGGTGATCCCCTTCGAGTACAAGAGGGCGATGCAGGAGGTCATGATCGAACAGATCGACAGGAAGCTGCAGCAGATACGGGAAGAAGAACAGCTGGGAGTGGTATACTGATGGGAGACCCGCTCGGATTTATTAAAGTCAAGAGAAAGGACAGCGGCTACAGGCCCATGGAGGAGCGCGTCTGCGACTACCGGGAGGTGGAGAAGCAACTCCCCGAGGATGAGCGCCGTCTCCAGGCGTCGCGCTGCATGGAATGCGGCGTCCCCTTCTGCCACTGGGGATGCCCCGTGTCGAACATCATGCCGGAGTGGCAGGACCTGATGTACCGTGGCAGATGGAGGGAGGCCTACGAGGTGCTCCAGGAGACGAACAACTTCCCGGAGTTCACCGGGAGGGTCTGCCCGGCCCCCTGCGAGTACTCCTGTGTCCTGGCCATCAACGACGAGGCCGTGACCATACGGCAGAATGAGCTGGCGGTGATCGAGAAGGCCTTCAGCGAGGGCTACGTGAAGCCGAAAACGCCGGCGTCGAGGACCGGGAAGAAGGTGGCGGTCATCGGGAGCGGCCCCGCCGGCCTGGCCTGCGCGGACCTTCTGAACAAGTGGGGGCACACGGTGACCCTCTTCGAGGCCGAGGACGCAGTGGGCGGCTATCTCAGGTTCGGCATCCCCGATTTCAAGCTTGACAAGAGCGTCATCAACCGCCGCGTGACCCTCCTGCTCCAGGAGGGTCTCATCGTCAAAACCGGGGTGAGAGCCGGAACAGATATCTCGGCAAAGCAGCTCATGAAGGATTACGACGCCCTCTGCATCACCATAGGGGCCCGGCATCCCCGGGACCTGGCGGTGGAGGGGCGCACCCTGAAGGGGGTGCACTTCGCCATGGAGTACCTGGACCAGCAGAACCGCATCGTCCGGGGCGACAGGATCCCCGACGAGAAGATCATCAACGCCTACAACAGGAACGTCGTGGTCATCGGCGGCGGCGACACCGGTTCCGATTGCGTCGGGTCGGCAAACCGCCAGGGCGCCCACGGCGTGGTCCAGATCGAGCTGCTCGCGAAGCCCCCGGCGGAGCGCGCCGAGCACGAGCCCTGGCCGCTCTGGCCGAAGCTCCTGAAGACCTCGTCCTCCCACGAGGAGGGATGCGATCGTATGTGGGGCGTGCGCACCATGCGCTTCAACGGCTCGGGAGGAGCGGTTTCCGGGATATCCTGCGTTATGGTCCAGTGGGAGAAGTTCAAGGGCCAGCCGGTGATGAAGGACGTCCCCGGCTCGGAATTCGAGCTCGACGCGGAGCTGGTGCTGCTTGCAATGGGTTTCGAGCACGTGGAGCAGAAGGGCCTGGTGGAGGACCTGGGGCTGGCCCTGAACGGCCGCGGCAACGTGTCAGCGGACGACCGGAAGATGACCAGCGTCGAGAAGGTCTTTTCTGCGGGCGATTCCGTCGCAGGGGCCTCGCTGGTGGTGAAGGCAATCAACGACGGAAGGCTCGCGGCACGGTCGATCCACGAATACCTCTCGGATGCGAGCCGGTAGTCATCCCCCGCCATGAGAATCATCTTTTTCGGCGACTCCTTCGTGAACGGCACCCGGGACCCGGAGTACCGCGGATGGGTTTCGGTCCTCTGCGCGGAATCGGCGAGAGTGCACTCTGATCTTACGTGCTACAACCTGGGCGTGCGGAAGGAGACCTCCGCCGACATCCTGACCCGCTGGGAATCAGAATTCATTCCCCGGTCGGTGCCAGATGAAAGAATGGTCACCGTCTTTTCCTACGGGGTGAACGATACCGCGATCGAGGAATCGGGACGGCGGGTCCCCCTGGAATCGACCATCGAGAACACACGAAAAATCGTGGAGGGGGCGCGCGGCCTCTCCGACACCATGGTGATAGGACCGACGCCGCTGGCAGACAACGACCACAACGACAGACTCATGGAGCTGATCGCCAGCATGGAGCGCTGCCTTGATGACCGCGGCGTCCCCTTTTGCAACGTCTTCCCGACGCTGATCTCCTCGCCGGCATGGATGCACGACGTCGCCGCCAACGACGGCATGCACCCGCGGAGCGGGGGCTTCAATTTTCTGGCGCACCTGATCTTCAACTGGCCCGCGTGGCAGCGGCTCATCCGCGGCGGCGAGGGTCGGTAATCCGGATTCCCGGTCATGCCGCATCACGACACACAGCGACAGCTCCCCCGTGCCGCCCTTCATTCGGCAGGGAGCCTCTTTTCTTTTCTCAATCTTTAAACTTCTCTCCTGCTCGCCTCCGGAGGCATCCTGCTTTCCTCGGGGAGCATCCTGTCAGATCGACATCGTGTCGATTTGCCCTTCGGCTATCTCATCCATGATGCGGCCGATACAACCAATTGTGGTGTATCAAAATTTCTAAATATGAAATGGTAATATTTTTTCTTGACATAAAAGCGATTCCGAAAAAATAAATGGAGGGTTGTAACTGTAAAAAAAATTATATAGTGAAGTGATTTGAAAAAATATATCCCGTTCATACTGCTGGTTGCTTTATTCACGGTGTCATTTGACGCACACAGTCAATGCCGATCTTTTGCAAAAAAAGTATGCAAATCTCAATTAGCCCCCTATTTTCACGATGGTAACTATAATGCAGCCATCCTTGCCGAAGGTGAAGATACCACGGTTTATAAAACCTTTGTTCCCGACCAGCAATACCGTATTGCCGTTTGCGGCGCGGAAACGTTGCCAAAAATACGATGGCAGGTATTTGATGCAAACCGCAATGTTCTATTTGACAACGCTCAACACAATTATACAAGTACATGGGATTTTTGTTTACAGTCAAGACAACAGTTAATAATTGTTGCTAAAGCATTACGTTCAAACACAGGAAACGATAATAGTAGACGAGTGCGCGGATGTGTTTCGATACTGTTCGGGCTGCTAAATACAGATAGATAGTTTTTGTTACGAACAAGTCATCCTTAACCACCGACTAAAGTCGGTGGCATGAAGCATGTCGACTGAAAGTCGACTGCGCCGAACATCAAGGTTCTATGTTGAAATCCTCGTCGTGGCCTCGCTCCATTATATCCTGTTCCTCAATATACTTCTTTACCACATCATCAGTCACATTACCCGTCGTCGCTGCAAGATACCCGTGAGCCCACATGTGCTGCCCCCAGAATGTCCTGCGTAAACCTTTGTATTCATCAAGCTGGGCCTGCCCCGGAAAAGAGGACACGAAGTTAAGCACAATGAGTATACTTAACGGAGAGGTCCACAATGGCAGAGAGAAGAAAGTTTGAC
>JAFGJK010000017.1 GCA_016929135.1 Spirochaetota bacterium
ATTACCTCCGTCGTCTCGGACAATGCAAACCCGAACGTCTGAATCGGTCCATCACCCCCTTCGATTCATCATGACGGGGGTCAGAGCCTTCAATATTCTTTCTAGCATCAGGGAGCATTATTCAAATAGGACAATTAATGAAGAACAGAACGAATCATTGAAGGTCTATGGGGACAGGTCCCCCTTCGCTGGCTTTAAAGAGAAAATCAACTGAATCCCTGTAAAGCAGAGATGTGAGAAATTCATATGCCTTCTGGAGGTTCTCCCGTGCATTGTCTGAGAGCCCCTCCTGGAACTCCCACTGATATCCACGAATGGCAAGCAGAAACGAGGGGGGACAGTGCAGGCCCGTCTCTTCACACAGGGCGATTACCGATTCGGGGGCCATGGAATGAGTCGTAAAGGTAATCTCCAGCGAGGGGTCTATGGACTTGAAGGAATAGGGGACCTCCTCGACAAGGGATGCATCGACAAAGACAACCGCATCGTATTCCGAGATCGTATATGCGTCCTCGATATTGAGCTGGTAATTGCATTCAGTATCGACGCCCGGGATCGGCGCCTGCTCCAGCATGGACACAAGCGCCGCTCCCAGTCCGTCGTCCTGTCTTCCCGGATTACCGTATCCGTAAACCAGTATCCGCACAATCAGCCCTGTCAGCGGCTCATTCTGTCGATAATGTTCTCATTTGTATCGACCAGTGAGACCTCCAGGGGCATCTTGCCGATGGCATGAGTTGCGCACGAGAGACATGGGTCGTACGCGCGTATCGCCATCTCGACCCTGTTCATCATACCCTCGGTAATCTTCGACTGCCCGGTAAATAGCTTCCCCGCCACAAAATTCACCGCCTTGTTCATGGGCTCGTTGTTATTCGTGGTGGAGACGATGAGATTCGCCATCACTACCTGATCGTTGTCATTGATCTTGTAGTGGTGGAAGAGCGTGCCGCGCGGTGCCTCAATGAGCCCGACACCCTCGCGTCCCTTGGTCCCCTTGGTCACGAGATTGTCCCCCATGATGTCCGGATCGTTCACGAGTTCCTTGATCATTTCACCGGCATGCAGGAGCTCGATGAGTCTCGCCCAGTGCATGTGCATCGACATGTTGTTGGGCTTGCCCTTTGTATAGGCCTTGTAGATCTCGAATTCCTTCTGTGCCAGCGGCGTGGGAATGAAATCGGCGGTATTGAGACGCGCCAGCGGCCCCACGGTATACCACCCCTTCTCCTTTCCCAGTTCCTTCAGGTAGGGGAACTTCATGTAGCTCCAGGAGCGGACTTCCTCACCGATATATTTCAGGTAGTCCTGGCAATCCACATCGTTCAGGATCTTCTTGCCGTCGGCATCGACCGCCCGAAGGACGCCGTGGTAGAGATCCATCGCCCCGTCCTTCCTCACAAGAGAAAGATGGTTCGATGGGAAGACGGAGAAGTTGTCGATTATCTCGCTGTTCTTTGAATGGTAGTCCTTGAAGAGATCCACCGCTCCCTGGGCCCAGGCGATCATCTTGTCGACGTTCAGCGGATCCGCCCCCTTCAGGAAGCTGTCCCGCTCCTCTGCCGACAGGTTCTTGTTGATCCCCCCGGGAATCGCACCGGTGCCGTGGATTTTTTTACCGGCGGTGGCGAGTATCACCTCCTGCCCGAACTTCCGCATCATCACTCCCTGTACCGCCAGATCCTTGAAATTCAGCGCCACGCCGATGACGTTCCTGATGGCAGGATCGGCATCGGCGCCCAGGAGGAGGTCTGGGGATACCAGATGAAAGAAGTGGAGCGCATGGCTCTGGAAAATCTGCCCGTAGTGCATCAACCGGCGCATCTTCTCCCCGGTGGGCGTGAGCCCTTCCCCGGTTCCCGCACCGACGATCACGTCCACCGCCTTGGCCGCCGCCAGGTGATGGCTCACCGGGCAGATGCCGCAAAGCCGCTGTACCAGCACCGGCATCTCCCAGTAGGGCCTCCCCTGCACGAAGCGCTCGAAACCGCGGAACTCCACGATATGCAGCCTGGCCTGGGTTACATTGTGCTTATCATCCATGTGTATGGTAACCTTTCCGTGCCCTTCCACACGGGTTACCGGTTCTATTGTTATCTTCTTTGCCATGATGCCATCTCCGTATTAATCAAATTTAAAAACCTCGTAGGGGATGTTCAGCTCCTTCCCCGTCGCGAGTGTCAGCAGCGCCTCCCAGATCAGGTCAGCCCTTGGGGGGCAGCCGGGGAGAAAGTAATCGATCTTTACGATCTCATGCAGCGGATACACCCGGTCCAGTATCATCGGGATATCATCGTCGTTGGGGATGATCTTCGGATCCTTCGGATCGATTGTCGGCGATCCTAGATATGCCTCCTCGAGGCATTCCTTCACCGGGATATCATTCCTCATGGCCGGAAGCCCGCCCATGATGGCGCACTCTCCCAGCGCGACGAGAATCTTGCAGTTCTTTCTGAAATCCCTCAGGTTCTCCACGTTCTCGCTGTTGCAGCACCCCCCCTCGATGATTCCCACATCGCACATCTTGGTGAACTTCTTGATATCATCCACCGGCGACTTGTGGAACTCCACCAGATCGATAAGCTGCAGTATTCTATCGTCAATGTCCAGAAGGGACATATGGCATCCAAAACAGCCGGCCAGTGAGGCCGTCGCCACAATCGGTTTGCTCATTCTATTTCCTCCCTACGTATTGTCATTTCTCGATATCGCTGCCGATGGGGGCCGAATCGTATTTGCGTTTCCCCATTGGCACCTTAAAGCCCACTTCCCGCTTCAGGATGGCACCCACCGGACATATGTCCATGGCCTTCTGGGCCTGCTCGTCGGTCATCGCCGCCACCAGCTCGGGATCCGCGCTTATGCGGGTCTTGTCACCCCTGTGAAGGGTGCCGAATATGTGCTTCCCGTCGGCAGTGGTTATCCCCCTGACGCAACGCAGGCACTGAATGCACCTGTTCTTGTCGATGACGATCTTCGGCATCGAGGCGTCGATTTCCCTGGAAGGCCAGAGGTAGGGGAATCGCGGCACCATCATCGTGTAGCGATACCCCAGTGCCTGGAGATCGCAGTTGCCGCTCTTCTCGCAGGTGGGACACATATGGTTTCCCTCCACGAAGAGCATCTCGATGATGGCCTTTCTCATGTCTTCCAGTTCGGCCGTCTTGTTCTCCACTATCATCCCCTCTTCCACCGGGGTCGTGCAGCCGGCCATGTTCCTGCCGTTCACCTTAACCGTGCAGATGCGGCACGTCCCTGCCGGCCTGATGCCAGGATAATCGCAGAGCGTCGGGATGTACACACCGTTGTCCCGTGCCGCCTCGGTAATGGTCTGTCCCTTCTTCGCCTTGCATTCCTTGTTATCTATAAAAAAGGTTAATTCGCTCATATCAATGACCCTCTATCTTCGGTTTTCTGTTCGCCACCTTGCAGGATTCCTGAACCGATTTCAGGAGATCAAATCCTGTTTCGTACTCCACCTTCTTCAGCTTTTCCTCATACAGGCTCCTGAAGTTCGCGATGGTCGTCGCGATGGGGTTCGGCGATGTCTGCCCCAGGCCGCACCTGCTCATCCCCTTGACGATCTTGCACCAGCTTTCCAGCTCGGCCAGATCGGTCTTCGTACCATTACCGGCCATGATCTTCTCGAGTTTGTTGGTGATGATGACGTTGCCGGCCCTGCAGGGGACGCACCATCCGCAGGATTCCTCGATGAAGAACTCCATGAAATTATGAACGATCTCCAGGAGGTTGCGCTTCTTGCTGATGACGATTACCGACCCGCCGGTGCCCAGTTCCTGATAGCACACCTTTTTACCGAAGGCCTCTTTTCCGACGATGGTGCCAGAGGGGCCGCCGATAACCACCGCCTGGGCACCGCTGCCGCCCACCGTCTTCAGCAGCTGCTCCAGGGTGATGCCCCACTCCACCTCATAGATGCCGGGTTTGTCGCAGTCACCCGAGACGCTCAGCAACTTCATGCCCCGCGATTGAACCGTCCCCATGGAGGCGAACCATTTCCCTCCTTCCACCATGATCCTTGATACGGCGCACAGGGTCTCCACATTGTTCACCGTGGTGGGATATCCGCCGTATCCCCGCTGTACCGGGAAGGGGGGTCTGTTGCGGGGTTCCCCCCGTTTCCCCTCCGCCGACTGGATCAGGGCCGATTCCTCTCCGCAGATATAGGCGCCTGCACCCATCTGGATTTTGACATCGAAATCGAAACCGGTCTTGCCGCCGGCATTTTTGCCCAGTATATTCTTTTTGCGAAGATCGTCGAGGACCTTCTCGAGGAATTTCTTGAGATACATGTATTCTGCCCTGAGATAGAGGATGCCCTCAGCGGCACCCACCGCGTAGCCTGCCACCGCCATCCCCTCGAATAGCATCTCCGGGATCTCCGTGAGGATCACACGGTCCTTGAAGGTACCGGGTTCTCCCTCATCGGCATTGCACACCACGTAATGACGCTCCCCCTGGGCCCTGCGGCAAAAATCCCATTTCATCCCTGTGGGAAATCCCGCACCGCCACGTCCCCGGAGCTCGGCATTCTTGATCTCGTTGATGACATCCTCCGGCGTTCCTGCAACCGCCTTGCGCAGCGCCGATCCGGATTCGTAGGGTGCGAAGAGCACGCTCCCCCTCTGCCGAATGTTGTTCTTCACCATGGATTTCACGAGCTCGGACTGATTGTTCCCGTCCCCGAGATCCTTGACCATGTCGCTGACATTCCTCCCCGCCTTCATGCCGGTGACGAGTTCCTTTACCCGCTTTTCAGTGAGGTTCGTGAAGACCACGCCGTTGATGATCGCGGCAGGTTCCTGGTCGTTCATTCCGATACAGGAGGTGTCGTAGAGACCGATCTTTCCATCCTCCGACAGGGAGCCGAACGAGCAGCCCACCTCCTTTTCGAAAGCCTTCGCGATGGCCCCTCTTCCCATCATTACCGCTACCGCGCTGTTGTTCAGATACACTGTGTATTTCCCCACGGGAGACTTCGAGAAAAAGTGATAAAACGTAACCACCCCCTCGACATCAACCTTGGAGAGATTCATCAGGTGCCCGATCTGGACAATAGCTTCATCTGATACCTGACCAAGGGCATCCTGGACGTCCCGTATTACGTCCAGAAGCCTGGTCGGATCCTTTTGATACGACTCAACAGCTTTAGACACAACTTCTGCTATGTTGCCCATAATCCCTCTTTTGTTTATTTTTGGCAATTTCGAAAGACAGGGACAATCAGCTCATAGGCGATCTAATATTTCAAGATAAAAAGAGGGGAAGGTGACAATTTTTTAAAAAAAATGTGAATTTTTTCACAAATGCTGGGTGAAATCACCCTGCGCCTTCATAACTTTTGACACAGCTATCTGTCCCAGGGCGATACAGCCATCATTGAAGGGGACACGGCGCGGAAGAAAAAGGGTAAGACCGGATTTTTCGATTTCAGAGATAAAGAGATCAAGGATGATGCGGTTATGAAACACGCCGCCGCTGGCAACCACCCGGTGGAGACCCGTTTTATCACGCAAGTCCTTGAGGATCCGTATCGCGGTGTGAACGATGGAATAATGGAAGGCCAGCGCGATATCGCCTACCGGCACCCCCTTCTCCTTTTGCCACAGTACATGGCGAACCAGTTCCGTCGTGTCGATAACCTCCGTCCCCTCCTCCCCCCCTGTGGGGACTATAAAGGGAGACCGGGGCTCTGACCCCCGGTACGCAGCCTCCTCAAGAAGGATTGCCGCTTCCGCCTCGGTGCTGATGGTCTCCGACAGGCCCAAAATCGCCGCCACACCGTCGAAAAGCCTGCCGATGCTGCAGGTGAGCGGGGCATTGATCCTCCTGGCGATGATCTCCCCCACCGGCCCGGCATTGCGCTGCGGCCACAGGTCCATGCAATCCCCCCCGCTGGTCATCACGAGTGAGAGTCCGATCTTCCACACGTCCCGGATGGCATTCTCACCCCCCGGCAGGGGGAAGTACGAAAAATGGGCCTCCCGGCGGTACCCTCCCCTCCCTGCAACCATGATCTCGCTCCCCCAGAGGGTCCCGTCGGGACCGTAGCCTGTTCCGTCAAAGGCAACCCCCAGCACGGCACCCTCGAGATCCAAATCCTCCATCACCGAGGCTATATGGGCATGATGGTGCTGTATCTTCAGCGGCTCTGACCCCATGCCGGCGGCCATCTCCTCGGCGTACTGAGTCGTGACATAACCGGGATGCAGGTCTGCAACCAGAAGGTCCGGCACCGCATCGAATATCCTGATAAAATGGTCCACGGTCTGTTTGAAGGTGGTGAAGGTGCGTGGATCCGCCATGTCGCCCAGGTGCTGGCTCAGGATGATAAAATCCCTCCTGGCGATGCCGAAGCAGTTTTTCAGGTCCCCCCCCAGGGCCATGATTGTCCTCTCTGTGTTCGAAGAACGAAACGGGAGAGGCACAAATCCCCTGGCACGCCGAACAAAAAAGGGCCGCTCGCCCACCACGAAGAACACGCTGTCGTCGCTCTGACCCAGAATATCACGGTTATAGGCGGCGATGAGATCGGCGATTCCGCCGAGCCTGCGGAACGCGTCCCCCTCGCGATACACGATGGGCTCCTCTGAATAGTTACCGCTGGTCATCACCAGCACCATATCCGGATCAAGAGCGAAAAGGGCGTGTTGTAACGGCGCATAGGGGAGCATGAATCCCAGGTACGAGAGCCACGGCGCCACCAGAGGTGAGATACCGCCCTCCATATGATTCTGAGGGCTCTGGCCCCGGCATCTCTCACTTTTTCCGTCATTTTCATTAATTGTGTGCATCTTCATCATGCTCTGGCCCCGGTGCATTCCGTACTGTCGGGTCCCATCCCCTACATCGTCCTGCCGCATGCCCTGACCCCGCATCTTCAGCAGCACGATGGGCCGTTCCTTGGACACCAGGAGTCTTCTCTCCTCATCGGTCACCTCGGCGCATTTTCGGATCACCTCAAGGGAACCTGCCATGAGTGCGAAGGGCTTGAAGGGTCGCTTCTTCCGTCGCCGCAGCTCGGCGACGGCCTCGCCGTTGGCGGCATCCAGGGCGATGAGATAGCCGCCGATCCCCTTGATCGCCACGATCCTCCCCTGCCGCAGCTCGGCAACGATCCGCGCCGCGACCCCCTCCCCCTCCAGGACCGCCGTCCCGGTACGGTCGTACAGGCCGTAGTGGGGGCCGCAGATCGGGCAGGCGTTCGGCTGGGTATGAAACCGGCGGTCGTCACTGTCGCCGTATTCACGGCGGCAGTTCTCACACATGGGAAAGGCGTCCATGGAGGTATTGTCCCGGTCGTAGGGGACGTCGCGGATGATGCTGAACCTGGGCCCGCAGTTGATGCAGGTGATGAAGGGGTAGCCGTAGCGCCTGTCTCCGGGATCGAAAAACTCGCCGAGACACCGTTCGCACACCGCCACATCCGGTGAATAGAAGGCCTCCTTCCCCGCGGTGGCACGACTCTTCTCGATGGTGAAGGATCCGTACCCCCGGGGGCTCTGGCCCCTGCTCGTTATCGAATGGATATAGGAGAGGGGCGGCGCCTCGGCGGAGAGGGCCTCGATGAAGCGCTCCAGGTCATCCCCGTCCCCTTCAGCCTCCACCAGAACCCCCTCGGTATCGTTCAGGACAAAGCCGGTGATGGAGTGCCGTACCGCCAGGTTATACACGAAGGGCCTGAAGCCCACCCCCTGTACGATACCGGTGATGCGTATGGACGATGCTCGCTTCATAATCTACCGAAAAGGCGCCGGAAGGGATGTGTAATCAGTAAAACCGGCGCATCAACCATTACAGGGTCACACTTCACTCAGTCAATAGTATTTTCGATGGGAAATTGCAACGGTCCCGCGGTATTGCCCGCGAGGCCCCGGCGCCGAATCAATACGATCGGTACGGGCGAGTACGGCCCGGCCGACACACTGACAATCCGACGCCACGGCCTCATGGAGATAGACACAGCTTAAACGAGAATGCTATCCGCCCTTTTGCTGCAGCTCCTGTTTGATCCATTCCCTGAACCTGTCCGCGTTGAGATACACGTGGTTCAGACTGATCCTGTCGCCCCGGAATTCCATGATATCGATCCCGTTCCCCCGGATCTCAACCCTGTCGTTGGCGAAAAGGAAATCGTAGGTGATCGAAAAGGAGCCGGGCTTCTCATGGGGGATAATCTCCCTGGGGGTCCACTGCTGCCTCGGCCATACCCTGAAGAGGACCTTCAGGTAGGCGATGAAATCGGCCCTTGTGGCAACCCCGCCCGGAATGGAGGGATCCCGGTAGTCCGCGTCCTCGCAGTAGAAGGATGCGGTCTCCTCCGCGTCCGCCCGGTTCCAGGCCTCCAGGCACCGCTGCATGATGTTTCTGTACTCATCGAAGGTCAGTCGTTTTTCCATGGCACAACTCCTCCTGCCTGTTTACAGTGAATGACGGGGTATGCGCCTGAAATGTGCGATTAATTTTCCGGCCGGAGTATTTTTACGAGACCCCGGAAGAAATGGTCCCTGGGGGGCACGGCGGGGAGCCCGCGAAAGAGCGAGCGCACCCTCTCCCTCGTCTCGTCGGTCACCAGGACCCCGGTGTCTGCCGCCAGAAGCCGCCGCAGCATATCCCGCTTCCACGAGAGGTCCCTGCCGTACTGAAGCCAGGCCCGGCA
>JAFGJK010000121.1 GCA_016929135.1 Spirochaetota bacterium
AGGTAGGTGATCTTGTCGGGGACCCTGAGCGCGGTCATGGCGTGGGTCATGGCGGTGATGCCGGTTGAGGCCGTGAAGGCGACGAGGGCGAGCATGATGGCGTTGGACCGGAGGGTCAGGGCCGCCATGTAGGCGACGCCCTCCCTGCTCACGACCGCGGGCCCGATTGCCAGGAGCTTCTCTCCGGGGATGCCCCAGGGAACAAGGAGCCACAGCAATGCGACAAAGAGGTTGAAAACGAGCATGCGGGTCACAAGAGCCCTGAAAGGGATCTGCGAAAGGGCGACGAAGACCAGCGACAGGACGAGCGAGATCAGCAACGCGTCCGTGGTTTTAAGCACGGCGACCACTGCGGAAAAGGCGAGGACGCCCAGGAGCCGGGTGCGCGGGTCCAGCGTGTTGAGGGGAGAGCTGTTCGCGTATGTCTGTTCGATGTCCATCGGTTTTACTCTCTGCGGCGCGCCTTGAAGTACATGAGGAGGCCCATGATCCCTATGATGTAGCCGATCCCGCCGATGATATCGGTGAGCGAAGGGCCTTTTTCCTGGTGCAGCAGCGCCACCTCGCGCGCCAGGGGCCCGATCTTCCTGTCCAGCTCTTCCGAGACGATGGCCCTGATCCGGTCCTCTCCGACGGCCGCGGCGTCCTGTGGGACCGCCGCGGGGGTATCCTTCTTCACGGCATCGGTCGCGGCGGCGTCGGATTCTTTCTTGAGGGTGCACTCAGCGCGATGCCCCATCGAGGCGGTGAGGACGATCCTGATCTCCGGGACGTCCGGCACGGGGAAGGAGAAGAGGCCGTTGCCGTCGGTCTTTCCCTCCAGCAGTTTGGCGCCGTCTGCCTCGAAGACCTCCACCAGCGAATCCTGCGCCTTCTTCCCGTCGGCGAAGTATCCATCGGTATAGACCGTGCCTCCCTCCTGATAGGCGAAGACCATCACCTTGTGCGCCTGAGCGGGGGTGCTCGGGACGGCCGTGGCCAGGAGAAGCAGAAACATTCCCAGACAGGGTTTCACAATGCGTTTCGTTCTCATGTGCCCACCTCTAGGATTTCAGGTTTGACCTTTTTCAGGAATACCAGCGCAAAGGCGGTGACGATCCCCTCGATCACCATCACGGGGATGTGGGCCGCCAGCACCACCTGGACGGTGACGAGAAATCCCTTCTGCGTGAGGAGCAGGGTGAGCGCCACGAAGGCGATGCTGAGCGTCAGCGAGACGAACCCGCAGGCAAACCCGGCGAGGGCCGTCTTTTTGATGTCCCCGCCCCTGATCATCCCCCTGAAGAGGCAGCAGCAGATGACGGCGGGGAGGGCCATGTTCACGGTGTTGACCCCCAGCGAGGTCAGCCCCCCGTACTGGAACAGGACGCCCTGCAACAGGAGGGCGATCATGATGGCCGGAAAGGCCGCCCACCCGAGCAGGAGGCCCATGAGCCCGTTGAGGACGAGGTGGACGCTGGTGGGGCCGATGGGGACATGGATGAGGGACGCCACGAAGAAGGCGGACGAGAGCACCCCCACCTTGGGGATGCTCTCCGTGTCGATCTTCTTCATGCCGTACGCCGCGCCGGCTGCCGCGATCACCATGCCCGCGGCGAGGACCGGGGGCGAGCAGATGCCTTCCGAGATGTGCACCGGTTACTCCATATCGTGGAACTTCACCCAGATGACGGCCCCGAGCTCGACATCCTTTCCCTTGATCTTCTCGTCGGAGGTGTTCAGGGCGGCGAAGCCCCACCAGCCGGCCCTGGGGGCGGCGTAGGCGAAGACGCCGTCGGCGTCGGTCATGACGACCTGGGTGATGAATGCGTCATCGGGGGCCGTGTACTTTTTGTCCTGGTTGTAGTACTCCACCTCCACCTCGCAGTTCGGGACGGGCTTCCCGTCGAGCAGCACCACGCCCCGGAAGACATTCCCGGCATACAGCCCGAAGGGCCTGGAGAGCGGAATGATCTCCGTCTTCAGCCCCGCCGGGGCGTCCCATCCCTCTTCGAGACCGAAGGCGCCGAGGATCACCTTCGTATAGTGGACGATGTAGCAGTCCTCGGCCGGCTCCCAGTAGGGCTGCGGCTCCATGCAGAAGGTGTACACCCCCGGTTTCTTGAACGTGTACGCCGCCTCCCACGCCTTGTGGCCGAGGGCCTGTACCTCCTTGAGCTTTCCGGACAGGTCGGTCTTCTCATCCCCTGAGATGACGGCGAATGCGGCCGGTTTTTCCAGGGGCATCCCCTCCATCTCGAAGGGGTGGGCAAACATCAGCCTGAGGGTGATCTGCCGGGGATCACCCTGGGAGATGATATCGTCGGAGGGGATGACCATGCCGAAGTGGGCGTAGGCGCCCGGGACGGAAAGCAGGGACAAAACCAGCACGATGGGTGAGATCTTCCTGATCATACGGCACCTCCGTGGGATTATATGGGGTACCTAATACTACTCTGTGGCGGTGACGGACAAGGAAAATGTTACTTCTATCGTTTTCGGAACACCCGGTGCCGGGATTCACCCCTCCGTGCCGCTATATTGTCAACCCTCTGCACAATGTCATTTCGAGAAGCGCAGGCGGCGAGCTATAGTCCCCGAAAGGGGGAAATCCATGAGATGTCACTGTATCGAAGATTTCTCATCCCGATGTATCGGGTTCGAAATGACGGAATCGGTCGTTGTGTAGAGGTCTCATCGCATTTCAGCACCCATATGGGCGAATATCCGCTTCGAGTCCGATGTGCCGGAGTTTGCCGCGGACCCGTCGTACCGGCGAAAGCCGGTTACTCCTTCTGCTGGAAGAGCTGTACCATGAGCGGCAGGTCGCCCGCTACGGTGTACTTCTGTTCCATGAACATCCGCTGGCCGTCGGCCTTGCGGGTCATGATATCCATCCACAGGTCGAAGGGGGTCTCGATGGTGATATCGGGATTCGGGCACGCCCCCTGCTTCGCCTCCACGCCCCCCGCCCCGACGGTAAAATGGCAGGAATCTTTCACCTTTCCGGAGAAGTTGATCTGCAGGCTCACCTTCCGGTCCCCGGCCGCTCCGGCGTTGAGGCCGAAGGGAAAGACCCACATGAACTCCTCGAGGGAATCCGGGC
>JAFGJK010000122.1 GCA_016929135.1 Spirochaetota bacterium
GAACAGAGATTGCCGTGTGTGTTCATCTCGAGCAAGGGCAGGTGAGTAAAGACGGCTTGTCATCCGGAGGTTCATTCACGAAAGTCCTGAGGGTTTTTGTCCCGGTCGTTGTAGTCACAGATCCACTGGTCGTGATGGCCGGAATTCGGATACGCCAGGGGACTTTCATCGAATTTATGGTATTTTTTTTCTGACCTGTATCAGCTCCACAGGCGCCCCGTTCTCCTCGATGAAGGCGACGACGACCCCCTCGGAGGGGCTGTTCGGCTCGATGATCACCCTTCTCCCCTCGATCGCCCTGTATATGTCGTCCACCTCGAAGGCAATGTGGGGGACGGTCTTCACCAGCTCCGGCAGGGGACAGTCCTCCTCGTATCGCATCCATTCTATCCCGAATTCGCTCCCTTCGTATCCGCAGTGGTAGAGCCGGTATTCCTTCAAGTATACCTCGCCTTCCCGCGGTGTCCTGGTGGGGATCCCCAGGTGGTGATACTTCAATCCCGATAGGTTCATGGTCACTCCTTTGTGTACCGCAGCGAATATCTCCAGAACAGATGGCGCTGGATCACAGCATCTCCCAGGTGCCGGCGCGAGCTCGCCTTTATTTCCTCTAATGTATTATAGTGATCATATCTTGAATGCTCCCGCCACTCCTTTTTCTCCTTTTCCGTCGGACTGAACCTCTTTCGGTGCAGCAGATGCAACAGGGGATTGAGGGTAAGGGAGACAAGAGAGAGAATCTTTTCATATAGTGAGCGTTCCTTGTACAGATCAAGCACGATGAACAGGCCCTTTGGCTTGAGAGCCCTTTTTACCTTCTTGAATGTTCCGTCCAGGTCGAGATGATGCAGCGTTGCGGCGCTGATGATGACTTCATAGGCGTCACTTTCACGGGAAAGATGGTCCTTGGCTGAAGCGAGTGTGAATGCGATGCGGGTCGTGCCGTTTCTCTCTCGGGCCACCCTGATCATTTCTGCCGAAACGTCGATTCCGGTCACCTTCCTGCATCGTTCGGCAAGCCTTCTGGTCAGCACTCCGATCCCGCAGCCCAGATCCAGTCCGGACTCACAATTCTCAGGGACAAACCTCAGCAGGAAATCGTGATAATGGCGGTTGTGGTCCCAAGTATCGGGGAGCATGGCAATCCTGTCGAATTGCCGGATTAGGATTTCTGATGTGCCGTTGTCCATGAATGTCTTTTCCAATATGCCCATCGGATGAACGCCACCCGTTGCATTCCCCTGTGCCTGTGACCGGGGCCGTCCCCGAACTGGATTTCGTACATCTTTCACCCAGTTGATGTCGGTGATCAAGTAAAATAACGCCGTTCCGTCGGTATTTCGCGGAACGAGGGACAGGGGTCGCATGGTGCCGCGTTGGGATTAAGTAATTGACATGACCGGCATGCGGAGTGTCTACTGTGTGCCGTTCGTATCACGAACCGGACCGATTCTACTGCAAGGAGCGCACCGGAGTACACCATGAACATAGCGGCGGCAGTGATTACCATTCTCGGTCTCACCCTGTTCGAGACCGTCAGCAGCATCGACAACGCCATCATCAATGCCGAGGTCCTCAACACCATGGGGGCGAAGGCGAGGCGATGGTTTCTCCTGTGGGGACTGATCTTCGCGGTGTTCCTGGTACGGGGGCTCCTCCCATGGGCCATCGTGTGGGCCACCGCCCCCTCGCTGGGGCCGCTGGAGGCCCTCACCGCCACCTTCAGCAGCGACCCGGCGGTGCGGGACTCCATCGAGAGGTCTGCCCCGGTACTGATGATCGGCGGCGGAACCTTCCTCGTCTTCCTGTTCTTCCACTGGCTGTTTCTGGAGCAGAAAAATTTCGGCCTCTTTATCGAGCCTTTTTTCAAAAAGCGGGGTGTCTGGTTCTACGCGGCGGTTTCCGTCATCTTGACCGTCATCGTCTGGTTCGCCATGAAGATAAACGACTTCATGGCCTTCGCCGCGGTGGTGGGGTCCACCGCCTTCTTCATAACACACGGCTTCAAGGCGAACGCCGAGGAGAGCGAGCGGGATCTCCTGCACAAGAAGATGTCCGACATCAGCAAGATCCTCTACCTGGAGGTCATCGACATGACCTTCTCCATCGACGGTGTCCTTGGGGCCTTCGCCTTCACCCTGTCGGTGCCGCTGATCCTCATCGGCAACGGGATCGGCGCATTGGTGGTGCGGCAGGTCACCGTGGGCAACATCAAGCGCATCAAGCGGTTCCCCTTTCTCAAGAACGGGGCCATGTACTCCATCCTGGCGCTGGGGAGCATCATGCTCGCCGAGAGCTTCGGTTTCCATGTCCCCAGCTGGGGGTCGCCGGCCATCACCTTCGTGATCATTGGGTACTTCCTCTGGAAATCGTTCAGGGCGGGGCTCCTGGAGGAGGATAACGGCTGACGGGGAAGGACCCGGACGAGGCATCCGCATGTCCAGGAACTGCGGGCATTGCAGTGCGGCAGGTTTTATCTCCGGTTGCACAGCCCCGGGGCGATGGAAATCGTTGTGATGATCCGGTTTCCTGAATTGTAGATGCACCGGGGGATGGTCATACCTGAATGCACTGCACTCTTCTTTTTCACTTAATAACGTGTAGCGTGCTGTGTTCCCGGCTCATAAAAAAATCGTCCACGGAGATTTGCGCTCCGCCATCCGGTTCGTTGAGACAATCGGATTTCGGAATAATACAGGAGGCTTGGTCCCGGCCGTTCTGCTTGGACGCATACAGGGCCTTGTCGCACAGTAGGATCGTCTGATCGAAAGTGAACAGTGACGGCGCGTTATCGAAAAGCGGGAAATAGGTGGCGCCGAAGGAAAGCGTTACTTCGATCGATACGTCATTGTTAATGTAAATTTTGCTGTTTCTGATATAATAAAGAATTTTTGAGACGATATGTTCCAGGAATTCTTTCTTCGCAAGATTGCATACCAGTAAGAATTCCTCTCCCCCCCAGCGGATTATGATATCATCAAAGCGCACCGCGGCGGTGAGCCTTTCGGAAACCGCTACCAGCACCCTGTCGCCGATGCCATGGCCGTAGGCATCATTTATCAGCTTGAAATTATCAATATCGGCGAGAACGACGATGATCACCTTGTCGCTGAATATCGAATCGCGTTTCCGTGCCTCCGGCGTGGTGAGCTGGCGCAGAAAATTGTTCGCATAGTCGTACACATACTCGTGGGCATATCGACGGTTATAGAGTTTCGTCAGGTGATCCCGGATGGAGATATCCTCCAGTTCCTTGTTCTTGATTATCAGCTCTTCATTGAGTGCATGTATTTTCCTGTTCATGCTCCTGATTATATTGATAATGATGGCTATTATGGTGAACAGGGAATATGAAAAAATACCCTGGACTATGGTCTGTGTCTGAATAATTGAGATTAGCCCGTAGTGTACGCTGAATATAAATTCTGCGAGGTATATAAATGAAGTGGTGAATATGATATCACGTTTATTGAAAAACCATCCCACTGCAATAATCGGAATTGCCCCGAGTGCGAGAATTGAAGGAAACCTGGTCAGAGAAAGCGCGGCAAGGAGAATCGCCGATGAGATGACGTTTATGAGTAAGATGAAAAATACTCTTTTTAATCGTTTCCGGAATAATGTCTCTTTTCTCATACCCTGCAGCTGTTTCCTGAAATTAACAAATTCATGAGTACGCTTTTATAGTATGTGTTTCTTCATCAGATCCATACTGTCGCCACAGCTTTCCGGGTCGTTCATTTCAGATGACCCTTCATCGGTATGATACAATCAGGGAAGGTATTTATCAAGCTGGAAATTGCGCACATCGTGATGTATGGGGAAAAAATGATCCTGTAGTACTTCTGCCGCTCCCGGAAGGACGAGGTGCCGCCGGCCCGATTGTAGTACGATTGGCACCGGGAGAGACAGCTCCCCCCCGGCAGATCAGGGAAGGGGAGTGCGACAGGGCGGCTTCGTCACGGCCCTGGCCGTACCGTAAATTCTTTGCTTCCGATTGCCTTGTTATCGATGATGATCTCCGCCCTCCAGGCCCCCGCCGGATCGGGGACTTTTGTAAGGTCCACCTCAGTGCGGGCCTGCCACCATTCCTTCTTCAGGGTCCAAGCGTATCGTAGCGCCGGCGTCGGATTGCCGTTTTTGTACAGGTGTATCCGGATGGCATGGCTGCGCACTATGTTGATGGGTATGTTGATATAGAACCTTTCCTTCGGGGAGAAGGAATCGGCGATATCTACGGGCTGGTCATCGACGATGTCCCTGCAGAGTACGGCGTCTTCCATGTAGAACCGCGGCCGTGTTTTTTTCGGGGATGCCCCGGTGAAGACGTAGATGGCCCCCTTTTCCGGTACCTCATAATCGGAATAATCGGTGACGAAGCCGTAGGGGACGGTGACGCTCTTTTTCATGTTCAGTGGCCTGAACAGGGCAAAGTGCAGATGGGGGGATTTGCTGTACCCGGTGTTTCCGGAATAGGCGATGGTCTCGCCGGCCTCGACAGTGTCCCCCTCCCTTACCGTGACGCCCTTGTGCTTCAGGTGCGCGTAATGGGCGAATGACCCGTCTTCATGGAGGATCTCGACGAGGTTGCCCCTGTTCTTGTATTCCTCCGTCCATCCGCTCCCGCTGTAGCTGTCCTCGGTCCGTATCACCACGCCGCCCCTGGCGGCGCACACCGGCGTCCCCTCCGGCATGAGCCAGTCGACGGAATAGGCGTGGTCCCCGTGGTGGGTGGGGGTGTCGTTGAAGGTCTGGCCGACGCGAAAGCGCCTCCCCTTCTCGAAGGGGAGGCGGTAGGGATGCTTTTCCTTATCCCTGTCTTCCATGGTGCCGTACATCCAGAACCAGGTGAGCCTCAGATTCCATCGTGAATCGGGATCGATGATGGTGAAGGATGCCGCTTTAACGGCCTCCGCCCCTCTGCAGATCAGCGCCTGGGGCAGCGCCGCGTGCCCCTGAATATTCTCGTTCTTCCCCGACTGGGCAAGGCTCGCCGTGGTGATGATGCCGTCAAAGGGGAACTTGTTCCGCAGATATACGTCCACCGTGCTCCCGGTCTGCTCGTAGATCATGCAGACGCCCCGGTCGCCGGCGCAGTACTCCTGCCGCCAGTCTGCGGCCGGCAGGGCATTCTGCGCGAACAGTGCCATAGACAGCAATGGAATGATGCACCGTGCCATAGGCAACCCCCTGATCGCAATGGTATGATCAGGGTATAGGGGATCAGTCTGGGGTTCAAGTATAAAACACCTGGGAATCCGGGCGGGTTTACCGCGTCGATTCGTAGCAATAACCGTGTGCCGAGCCGGGAAAGCCGTCCGGGGTTATGTCCGGTAGCCGTTAGTTTACGGGGCGGTTCCGCGGGAATTGGTCTGCAGCCATGCGATCACGTCGTTCGTAGCGTGGATGTCCTCTTAACCCTTCAGGGCACGTAATTCCTGAGATGGGGGTATCCCTCGTTTATATCCGGCGAGATGTCCCAGACAGTGGTGAAATCCCAGCCCTTGTCTGTATATGTCTTCGCAGTTTTCATCTGTTCCATTGTATACCCCCCCGTCGATATGCCGGTTGACTGTCCATATATACCCCCCCCATTTTCTCCTGAAGATACGAATCCACGTTGATACTTGCCGGATAGGAGTCCTGTAACAAAACCGTAATACATACTAGAACCCGATTCAATGGTATCCACGAATCCCACCGCCTCGCCATTAGGAAAGGTAACCGCCCCTTTTTGATAACAATTATTTAAAATCGAGGTACCTGCGACACGCGCGGCAAATCCCGCGACTCTTAAACAAGTGCCGGTCACGGTGACGGGCCCGAGGTTATAGCATTCGGACAGGTTCGACTTATTGATTCTCGCGGCAAACCTGCCGATCTCCACTGCATCACCGGCGGAGACCTCGGCCGCCGAATGACAGTGTTTGATCGTTCCTTCCCCGTTTCCCAGGAGGCCCCCCACGTACTGGTTGCCCGAAACCGAGCCGGTGACATAACAGCGGGTGAGGGTCAATTTTGCGGCGGAAGAGGATTGCATGTCGCCCGCGAGGGCGCCGACGTACAGCTTCGAGGTCACGGTGACGCTCACATCCACGCCTTCGAGGCCGAGATCCTTGATCAGGGCGTTGCACGTCGTGCCGAAGAGGCCCTGCGACGTGTCGGCCGCCCTGTCTATCCTGAGGTTGCGGATTACATGGCCGTTGCCGTCGAATGTGCCGGTGAATTTCGCGGCGGCGGTGCCGATGGGCTCCCATCCCTCGCCCGACGCGTAGGGGGTGAGGTCGAGGTCAGCCAGGAGGATGTAGTAATCGTCGTAGCTCGTGCCGGGGTCATCGTTGATGGCGCCGAGTCCCTCGGCCGTATAGATGAAGCGGACCGTCCTGGATGCCGCCGATGAGGGCGCCGTCGCCACCGCCGTCGCCCGAGCACGAGAATAATGAAGGGAGGATAAATATGAACGCGCCGCTGATGCATATTCCTTTAAAAAGGCAGATCCCGTGCTTCATCGTGCCCTCCCTCCTTGTATGACTGTTCGATTCCTCCCGCTGGGCCGCTTTCCGGGCCTGACATATCCTCGCACGGTTATATCTCCGGCCCGGTTATGCGTCCCTTTTCCCTGTGATCAATCCTTGCCGGGATATGACCATCCTCTGCTGACTACAGATCTGATACGGTTGCGTGATTGATTTTAATTTGAATATTATAGAAAAAATGTCAAGGTAAAAATAGAGCAGAAATGAAATAAAAAATTCTATATGCAGCCATGGCTGTGGCGAATCGCTGCCTGTGCAGGTCCATGTTGCAAGGGTGTCGTGATGGCACCGAGGCACCGTGAACCCTGTTGTCCCGCCGGAATCACTCCGTGGGATGGCGTGTCCCGGAATCTATAGCCCGTGGTTATTTCACCTGCTCTGAGAGATAGCCGTGCTCCCTGAACCACTCAAGGGCCTTCTCGACGGCCTTCCTCACGGGCGTCTGCGGCAGGCCCAGCTCGCGCACCGCCTTGGAGCAGTCGTACCACTCCTGGAGCCTGCCGATCCTTACCTCCGATGCCGTGACCACCGGGGGCTTCCCTGTGATGGAGGCCCCCAGCTGGAACAGGTACCCCATGGCGACGGCGAGGCGGTAGGGGATCTTGATCCGCGGCGGCCGTACGCCGGCGACCTCGGCGATGAGCCCGAAGTACTGGGACACGGTGAGGTTCTCGTTTCCCAGGATATACCGCTCGCCGATCCGTCCCTTCTTCGCCGCCAGGACGTGGCCTCTGGCCACGTCCTCGACGTCGATGACGTTCGTCCCCCCCTCGATGTAGCCCGGCATCTGCCCCGTGGCGATGTCGATGATCATCTGCCCCGAGGGAGTCGGCTTGATGTCGCGCACGCCGATCACCAGGGTGGGGTTGACGATGACGATGGGGAGCCCCAGGGAAACGAACTTTTTCGCCTCCACCTCGCCGAGATACTTGGACATGGAGTAGTGGTCGCCGGTTTTCCAGTGGTTGAACTCGGCCGTCTCGTTTGCCGGGATTTTCCCGTGGGCCCCCAAGGTGTTGTTGGTGCTGGTGTAGACCACCTTCTCCACGCCGGAGTCCAGGGCCGCCCGCATCGATGTCTTCGTCCCCTCCACGTTCACCTGGTAGGGGAGCTTCGTGTCCGGGGTCCAGTGCGAAAAGTAGGCCGCGGTGTAGTACAGGGTGTCGCATCCCGCGAGGGCTTTCTTCATGGAGTCCCCGTCGCGGATGTCCCCGTAGGCCCGCTCTACCTCCAGACCGTCGATGTTCCCCGTGTCGCTGGTCTCCCGAACGAGCACCTTTACCTCCTCTCCGTCTTTCAGGAGCTCCCGCACGATCGACGAGCCCATGAATCCCGTGGCGCCGGTGACGAGTTTTTTCATGACTGATACCCCTTGTGTATGAATTTTGATGTGATCAGCAGCGATTACCTCGCTCGCAACGACGCATCACCCCCCGAGCACCGGCAACGTTTCCATAAGCGCTTCCGTCTCCTGGAAGTCCTTCACCCCGGCATCGCTCCCCAGGCCGGTTGCCACCAGGGCCGAAACGGCGGTGCCGAAGCGGCAGGCCCTCTCCACGTCGAAGCCGCGGGCCAGGGCCGCGATGAACCCCGCGCAGTAGGAATCGCCGCAGCCGGTGGTGTCCACCACCTCCACCGAGTAGGCCGGGATCCTGGTGAGGCCCGAAGCCGTGGCAAGGAGCGAGCCCTTCGCCCCCCACTTGAACACGCAGGCCCCGGCCCCCAGGTCGAGATAAAAGCGGGCCGTGTCCTCCGGCGTCGCGGTGCCGGCCACCTCGGTCGCCTCCTCGAGGCTGGGCATGAAGTAGCTCACGTGGGGGAGGAGCAGCTTCAGGGCAGGCAGGGTCCGAGGGCTCGGGGCGATGAAATCGCAGGTGGTCACGGCGCCGTTGGCCCGGGCCTCCTTCAGGATCTCGGCGCCCGGCCCCTCGTCGAGCTTCAGCAGGGTCCCGGCGCCCCCCCAGTGGACGAAGCGGCTGTGCACGATGTGCCCCCTGGTACGATCGTCGATATCCAGGAGGATTGAGGCGCCCACGGCGTGGAAATTGGGGCGGTCCCCCCTGCTGTTCACCGCCAGCATGGTGGACGACGTGGGGAGCTCGCTGCGGCGCTGCAGGTAGCCGGTCTCAACCCCCTGCTTCTGTAGCATGGCGGCGAGGTAATCCCCCATGTCATCGTTGCCGACTGCCCCCACAAGGGTGGTTGTGAGACCCAGCCTCGCGGCGATCACCGCTGGTCCGGCCGCGGTGCCTGCCGGTGTCGTCCTGATCTGCTGGATCAGCGATGTCCTGTTACCCTCGGGGATGGCGTCGATGTGGCGCCCCAGGATGTCCAGTATCGTGAGCCCCACGCATACGCAGTCGGTTCCCTGTGCCATGGCGACCTCCGGTTCCGTGATGGTGGAATCCTATCACAGGGCTTCATGCATGTCTATTCAATATTGGATCGATCAGAAAATGATATACCGATCGTGCGATACGGGGCAGGGTACGGCGATGCGTCCTGTAAATACCAACTCTGCAATTGACCTCTCAGCGTTCAGGTTACAACAATGAAAACCAAAAATCCCGACAATATACCGAAGGCAGTCAAAAAGACCGGATCGACGAAGAGAAGATTTTTCAGCTCAGCCCGAAATGTGTTTTCATTGATGTAATAAATCGTATACTTCCTGCCTATTCGCTCTTTTGCAAACCTTTGAAAACCCAGGGCCAGGTTTGACCTGAAAACCCTTTTCACTGATCTGTCGTCCCTGAATGATAGGATAAGGAAATAACAGAGAAAGAGTGGATACTCGGGCGCGGCTGTATAACCCGTGACCTCCGCCGTGGCGGTTTTCGCTTTTTTGATGAATTTTATTTTGAACAGAAACAGCACTATCCCCCAGATCATCAGACACAGAGGGAACGGTAGCAGTATCAGAAACAGTTGAAAATCGGCGCTCATTGATCTGTATAACCTTTATTGTCATCAGGATACACAAAAGCCATCGCATCAGCATATGGCATGGCCGCGGTATAAACCACGTGCTGTCGAGGCGCCATCGGGTGCTCCTCAATGACAGCGACATCACCGAACTCCCGGTGGGCTCGGCCTTTCTGGAGACCCTTTGCAAAAAAACTGTACATTGACGCACAGTTCATTCCACCTAAGGCACAGCTTGTTCCTGCCTTATTGACAATATAGAGTTCTATTATATCATATAAATTAATAAAAACATTGTTAGAAGAAAACAATACAGACAGGAATTCCACTATTATGAAGAGGAAGTCATTTGCATCCTCACTTATTTCTATTGCGGGAATACTCGTTTCCATGCCATTGCTGGCCAACAGCGTCGGCGTATACTTCAAGGGAGGGGTCGGCGAATCAAGGATGAAGAGCTACTACTACGGTCCCTATCCGCCCTATTCAACCAACTATAGCTTCAAGGGGCTTAACTATGAGCTGGGCGGCGGCTTTGTCTTTGACACATCAATCGCGGGGGACGAACTTGTTAACTACCGGCTGAACCTCAGCATTGATGAATTCAACTACCCCATAGCGCCGGTCTATATATGGATGCCATACAACTACGTACCGAAGCTGACCTACGGCGACGCCCTTCGCCTGGGCATAAAAAACACATTCGGCTTCTCCTTTTTCCGCAACGGCCTTTTCCGGGCATGGGCTGGGCCTTCATTATCATCCTATTATTATCCGGGCCGCCTTTCGAGCAATAATTACCGGAGGATCCTGCCCAGGCTCTTCACTCCCGGCGCCGTTATCGGGCTGGATTATCACATATTCAACTCTATGTCCATGATTTTCGAATGCGGCCTCACATACGAATGGTCAGCGCCGAAGAACAGTGAGAATCACATGAATTCTCTCAACTGCTATATTTCATTCGGCCTCGTATTCAGGTTGAATAAAGACGAGAATTCGGACATTCGCCTGATGGATCAGTGCCCCAAAGGGATTGAAATCGAGAAGGAAAAATACAAGGAGAGCCAGGAGATACCGCCTCTTTTGATGATATGAGCAATGAAGCACTATAAGAAACTCGTTTTCATCGCGGCAATTATCGCATGCGGCATCATCACTTCATGCGGCGCGGGGAGTGTTGATGACAGGGGCCTCATGCTGTCACCGAAACCCAATGAAGCGCCGGTGGCGGACGCGGGGACCGACCGGAATGTCTACGCCTATGCCGGAAGCGCCAGCCTTGACGGATCGATGAGTTACGATCCTGAA
>JAFGJK010000123.1 GCA_016929135.1 Spirochaetota bacterium
GCCCGGATGGGCGCGCGGCTACGCGCCCTATCCCTACGCACCGTACCCGGGGCAGTACGGCGAGATGACGCCGGAGCGCGAGATCGAGGCGCTGAGGGGACAGACCGATTTCTTCCAGAACCAGGTCAATGCCCTCAATGAGCGCATCAGGGAGCTCGAGGAGATCGCGTTGAAAAAACGTGGTGACGCCGAATGATGCGTCTGTGCCGGCGGCTATTTACACTGTATCGATGCCGCCGGCATGACTACGGTACGGGCGCTGGAATTGTACTTATAACGGTGAGGAGGTAGGTGCATGAAACTGTGCGTGACCTCGACGGGGCCGTCCCTGGAGAGCATGATGGACCCCCGTTTTGGCAGGTGTATTTATTTTATTATCGTTGAACCGGATTCCATGCAGTTCGAAGCGGTCGAGAACGATGCCTCGGGCGCCGCCGGTGGCGCCGGGGTGCAGTCGGCGAAGGCCGTGGCCGACAGCGGCGCCGGTGTGGTGATCACGGGGAACGTGGGGCCCAAGGCGTACCAGGCGCTCAGCGCCGCGGGGATAGCAATCGTCACCGGTGCCGAGGGCGTGTCCGTGAAGGAGGCGGTGCAGAACTATCTTTCCGGCAAATACCGGCCGGTGGCAGGCGCCACCGTACAGGCCCACTCCGGCCTGGGGGGATGACGCCGTGCGCCGTGGAGGGGGTTTCCATCGCAGGGGGCGGGGCCGCCGCAGGGGCCGCTTTCCCGGACTGTCCCGGGATTACCCGGGGATCGCCGGAAGGTCCGGATCGCGGTACAGCCGGGGTGAATTCGGCGTACCGGCGGGAAGTGGCCTTTCCGGGATGGTGATGCGGGCCCTATCCTTTTTCCGGACCGGTCCTGCCGCTATCGACGGGCGGCGGACTGCCGCGCGAGATGAGAATCTGCTGGGAGAACAGCGAGGGATCAGATCAACGGGTAGAGGTGGTATGCGTATGACGGCACAAGTGGACAAGAAGACATGCAGCGGGTGCGGGGCCTGCGCGGGCGAGTGCCCCAACGGGGCGATTATCGTGGACGATGTTGCCACTGTTGACGAGGGGCTCTGTACGGGATGCGGCATATGTGTCGACGCCTGTCCCCTCGAGGCAATAACCATGAAGTAGGGATGAATACCGTATTGAGGGGGTGCTATATGCGTGGAGGACAGGGGAGAGGAGGCGGAAATGGATGCGGCCGCGGCCAGGGTCGCGGCAAGGGCCAGGGACAGGGCAAGGGCCAGGGACAGGGCATGGGCCAGGGTCGCGGCAAGGGCCAGGGACAGGGCATGGGCCCGGGAAGACCGGAGAGAGGGACCGTCGACGCGGTCAATGAATGCGTGTGCCCCGACTGCGGCGCCAGGCAGGCGCCCTCGCAGGGGACCCCCTGCGTCCAGTTGCGCTGCCGGAACTGCGGAGCGCTCCTGCGGACTGTTGAGGGGTGAGCCGATATGGTTATAGCAATCGCCAGCGGCAAGGGGGGGACGGGAAAGACCACAGTGGCGGCGAACCTCGCCTTTATGCTCGATGACGCGCAGGTGATCGATTGCGACGTGGAGGAGCCCAACGCGCACCTTTTTCTGAAGCCTGTGATGAATACAAAGGAGACTGCGGGTCTTCCCGTTCCGGTGGTGGACGAATCTCTCTGTACCGGTTGCGGCAGGTGCGGCGAAGTGTGCCAGTACAGCGCCATCGTCGTGATTCAGAAAAAGGTGATGGTCTTTCACGAGCTCTGCCACGGCTGCGGGGCCTGCGCCTATTTCTGCCCGGAGAAGGCGATACGAGAGGAGGAGCGGGAGATCGGAATAATAGAGAGCGGCACGGCGGGTGGACTCTCCTTCGTCCACGGGATACTGAACATCGGGGAACCCATGGCCCCTCCGCTCATCCGAAAGGTCAAGGAGCGGATCGAGCGTGGCCGTACGGTCATCATCGACGCCCCCCCGGGCACCTCCTGCCCGGTCGTGGAGACCGTCAGGGACGCGGATTTCTGCGTGCTGGTGACAGAGCCGACCCCCTTCGGTCTGAACGATCTGGAGCTGGCGGTGGAGATGGTCAGGAAATTGGGGATACCCATGGGGGTGGTGATCAACTCGTGCACCATTGGCGATTCCGGGGTGCGAGAGTACTGCGAGCGCGAAGGAATCCCGGTACTGATGTCCATGCCCTGGGACCGGCGCATCGCGGAGCAGTATTCCTCTGGGATGCTGATGCTCCGGAACCTGCGGGAATACCGGGAGCATTACGGATCGCTTATCACAAACATCAGGGCGGAGTTATCCAGAGATGAAACAGCTCACTGTCATCAGCGGTAAGGGGGGGACGGGCAAGACGAGCATCACGGCGGCGCTCTCGATTCTGAGCGGGAAGGCGGTGATCGCCGATTGCGATGTCGATGCCGCGGACCTGCACCTGCTGCTGGAGCCGGAGGTCAGGGATTCCGGCGATTTCAGCGGGGGGAAGATCGCCCGCATCGACCAATCGAAGTGCAGCCGCTGCGGCCTCTGCGTCCGGGTGTGCCGTTTTGACGCCATAGAGGATTTTACCGTCGATTCCGTCTCCTGCGAGGGCTGCGGATTCTGCTTCCATGTCTGTCCCGAGGGGGCCATCGTGATGGAGAGCACCATCTCTGGTCGATGGCATGTGTCCGGCACCAGGGCGGGGACCATGGCACACGCCAGGCTCGGAATTGCCGAGGAGAATTCCGGAAAGCTGGTGACCCTGGTGCGCCGAAAGGCGGTGAACTGCGCCGAGGATGAGGGGGCCGTTTCCGTCATCACCGACGGGCCCCCGGGAATCGGGTGTCCCGTCATCGCCTCGATCACCGGCGCCGACCTGCTGCTGGCGGTCACGGAGCCCACCGTCTCGGGGATCCACGATCTGGAGCGGGTGGTGGGGGTCGCCGGCCATTTCCATATCCCGGTGCTCGTCTGTATCAACAAGTGCGATATCAATCCCTACAACGCCGGTCTCATCGAGCAGTTCTGCGACGAGCGGGGACTCGCGGTGGTGGGGAAGATACCCTACGATCCGGAGGTGACCAGGGCGATGATAGAGCGAAAGTCAGTGGTGGAGCACGACTGCGGCGCCGTGACCGCGGAGGTGAGACTGATGTGGGACAAAATACGGCCCATGCTGCAGGAGTGACACCTCCATGGAGCTGAAGGATCTCGTTTTGAAACGGCTTGCCGGCGTCGTCGACCCGGGGACCAACTCCGACGTGATGGCCATGGGCCTGGTGAGAAACCTCGCGGTGAATTCACGGGGCGAGGTCTCCCTGGAGTTTTGTCCCTCCTCCTCGGAATGCCCGCTGGTGATTCCCCTGGCATTCAGGATCAGGGAGGCGGTGGAGGGGACCGAGGGGGTGACGGCTGCCACGGTCACGGTGACCGGGCACCGCATGGCGGCGGAGGTCACCGCCATGGTCAATGAGAGGGGGGCGGAGAATGAATAGCCGCGATCACTATGCGGTGCTGGGTGTCGCCCAGGAAGCCAACGGGGATGAGATCAAGCGGGCCTTCCGGAGACTGGCGATGCAGTACCATCCCGACAGAAACCCGGGGGACCGCGAGGCCGAACAGAGGTTCAAGGAGATCGCCGATTCCTACGCCGTTCTGGCGGATCCGGAGAAAAAGAGGATCTACGACGTCTCACTGAGTGGCGCGCCGATGTTCGGGGCGGGACTCTTTCGAGGGACCGGAATGCAGGGTGGCGGCGGCTGCGGCCGCGGCAGGGGATGCCGCGGCGGGCGGGGGAGATTCGGCAGGTGGGCCGCCCTCGCCGCATCCTGCGACATGGAGCTGACGGTGGAGGAGGCGCGAAGGGGAGCGAGAAAGACCGCTGTCGCGGAGGGCCCCACGGGCCGTTTTTCCATTTCCGTGGAGGTCCCGCCCGGTACCGGGGACGGGACGGTCTTCAGGACGGAGGCGTCCCCGGAGATGTTTCCCCTCCGGATCGTCGATATACATATCAGGATTGTATGAGCGCGCTATGCGCGGGGGGAGGACGCCGATTCTATGAGTCCAGCAATGGTGAACAGCGGCGGTGGGAATGCCGGCGGTGAAGGGGAGGGGCGGCCGGAAAATTTGGGACGCATGAACGATCCGGACGCCTCTGCCTACATCAAGGGACTGTGCGGCGACACCATGGAGATGTACCTCATCATCCGGCAGGGGCGCGTTATGGAATCGATGTTCTACACCGACGGGTGCGAATCCTCCACCGCCTTCGGGTCGGCGGTGGCCCGGCTCGCCTCGGGACGAACCCTCCAGGAGGTGCTGTGCATCTCGCCGGCTGCCGCCTTAGACGCCCTGGGGAACAATCCCCGGCTGGAGTCGCACTGCGCCATTCTGGCGGTCATGACACTGTACAAGGCGGTGGCAGATTACCTGCTCAGGTGTGAAAGAACCTAGGGACCGCGGCCCATGATGCGCACCTATGCGGTCATTCCCTCGCGGGCGCTTTCGCGGATCGCAGGACGCCTCTCCCGACTCAGGCCCCCGCGGCGGATGCTGGACTGCTGCATCCGCCGCTATGCCGCGTACTACGGCGTCGACACCGGGGAGATGGAGGTGCCGCCGGGGGGATTCAGCAGCTTCAACCAGTTCTTCACCAGGCGCCTTGCGGAGGGGGCAAGGTCGGTGGACGGTGACGGCCGCGCCGTGGTATCTCCCGTGGACGGGAGGATCGACCAGTTCGGCGGGATACGGTCAGGGACGATGCCCCAGGCGAAGGGGATAACCTATTCGCTGTTCAGGCTCATCCCCTCCGATGCGGCGAGGGCCTTTGCCGACGGCGATTTCATCACCATCTACCTCGCCCCCGGCGATTATCATCGGATCCATTCCCCCGTGGACGGGACGATCACCGGGTATCTGCACATTCCCGGCAGGCTCCTGAGCGTGCGCCCCTCCATGGCGCGGACGGTGCCGGACCTCTACACCGGGAACGAGCGGGTCGTCACCTTCATCAGCTCGGCGCGGGGGACGGTGGCGGTCTGCAAGGTGGGGGCGGCGAACGTCGGCGCCGTCACCCTGAGCTACGACGAGGCAGCGTCGGGACATTTTTCACGAAGGCCGGCGGAACGGGCCTACGGGCCGGCGGAGCGGCGGGATGTCCGCCGCGGCGACGAGATCGGGGTGTTCAATCTCGGTTCGACGGTCATCGCGCTTTTTGAAAGGGGGATGCTCCGCTTCACGGTGGATGCCGCGGGGCGGCGCGTACGGATGGGGGAGCAAATCGCGGTCCTCACTGACCGCAACACTACAGGGAAAACAGGAAGGGGAAAATGAGATCGAGTCTGGAATGCATCCCCTGCTTCGCACGGCAGGCCATCGACGCGGTGCGCGTGGCGGTGAATGACGAGGCGCAGAGGATGACGGTGATGCGCCGCATCATGGGCGAGCTGTCGCTGATAGACTTCCGGCAGCCGCCCCCCGTGGCGGCGCGGACGATACACCGGATTCTCAGAAGCGAGACCGGCGTCGACGATCCGTTCCGCGGCGCCAAGGAGCGCTTCACCGCCATGGCGATGGAGCTGCTCCCCTCGTTCGAGAAGAGGATCGCCCGCTACGCCGACCGATTCGCCGCGGCGGTGCGGCTCGCCGTGGCGGGGAACGTCATCGACCTGGGTGCGAAGGGTGACCTCACGGAGGAGGAGGCCTTCGATGCCGTGGGGCGCGCCCTGGACGAGCCGGTCGCCGGCGATATAGGCGCGCTGGAGCGAGCCGTATCCTCGGCATCGAAGATTCTGTACGTCGCCGACAACGCGGGCGAGTTGGTGTTCGACCGCCCGCTCATCGGAATGCTCCCCGCCGGCTGCGTCACGGTGGCGGTGAGGGGCGTGCCGGTCATCAACGATGCCACCAGGGAGGACGCGGTTGCCGCAGGGATACCGGACATCGCCGCGGTGATCGACAACGGTTCCGATGCCCCCGGCACCGTGCTGGAAGACTGCGGGAGCGAATTTCTGAGGGCCTATCAGAACGCCGATCTGGTCATATCCAAGGGACAGGGGAACTACGAGACGCTGAGCGATGAGGACAAGAACATCTTCTTTCTCTTCAAGGTCAAGTGTCCGGTGGTGGCGGGGCACAGCGGGCTGGGACAGGGCACCCACGCAGTGCTGAGGGGGGGGTAGTCACCTGACCGCCGGTAATCCCGGGGGGGGGCCGCCGGCCGTGGAGCCGCGGCCGCCCCAGGGGCTCATTGCTACCGGGCCCTCTGGTAGAGCTTTTCCAGGGGAACGCGCGCGATCCGAATATCGCTGCGTGAAAGCATCCCCATGATCCAGGGATAGTCCCTGTCAACCGGACTCGTATAGTAGCTCGCATAGAGGTATCCGTCCTTCAGCACGACGCCGGCGTACGAGGTATCCCCCGCGCTGGGCAGGTCGGAGATGAGGACCAGTCTGTCCTCCAGGAGCTGGAAGAGCGAGGTGCGGTATCTGCCGAAGATGCTGCCGTGGTACGCCGGATAGCTGTTCTGGACATGCCGCCGGCCCAGGGCGAAGATCTTGTCCCGGTAGGGGAAGAGTGCGGGACCGTCGAGCCGCGTCACGCTGCTCGTGACCGATGACCATTTCGTATAGGGGGGGGAGGACACGCTGATGAGCGTATGCCCCTCCGGATGCCCGGTCAGATCCTGGCCGACCTCGATCCTGGCGGTGCTGATCATCCTCCCGTCAGGCAGAAAGGCTACCGCGGTCTCGTCGTTATAATCCCCCGGTATCGTCTTGGATGCATGGATCAAAGAGACGGTGGTCCAGGTGATCCCGTCGGTGGATTTCAGCAGCTGGGATTTTCCGTGCTCCCACCAGTATGCCGGGACGAACCAGCTCCCTGCGTCTCGGGAAACAGCCTTCCAGAAAAGCCACCCCTGGTGACCCAGGGACCGTATGGGGGTCCATGATTTGAAGTCGGCGCTCGTTGTATAATAGGTATCGTACGGCTCCGCCGTAAAGTCCCTGTTCCGCAACACCGTCATCACAATGGTGTCGCCCACGGGGATGAAATGCGGGTCCCGTATGTCCTCACCGGGATTCTGAATCACCGCGAGCCTCTCCCAGGTTTTCGCGTCCCTGGATCCCCTGACGATGAGGCGGCATTCTTCACTGGCGAAATGGAAGGGTGATGAGGCATGTACGAGATAGAAGCGGTCCTTCCAGAAAATCAAGTCGGTGTTGGAGTTGTGGCTTCCGTCGGCAACGGCGGCCCAGGTTTCAATTCCCAGGGAGCGGTCTATCTCTGCCTCGTTTGGCCTGAATCTCCAGTACGCCAGCAGCGCCAGGAGGAGTATAAGGACGAATCCGACGGCACCGGAAAGGATCTTCACGATTTTCATGTTGCGTCTCCTGCAGTTTTTCTTCGGATTATCCGTGACAATTCCGCGCCTGTCCAGCCAATATCAGCATGAACAGAAAATGTCCGTTCATGAGTCCGCGTATTCCCGGTGACTCTTCCGTGGCTACGGCAGACCGCTCACGCCGCGCCCCTTCTTCCTGTAATCCAGGGGGGGGCATTTCATGATGTTCCTGAAGACCCTGTTGAAGCTTCGCAGGGATTCGAATCCGCAATCGTGCGCGATATCGATTATCTTCGTGTCAGTATCCGCCAGGAGGCCGGCCGCCTTCCTGATCCTGAGCCTGTTGATGTACTCGCTCATCCGGATGCCCGTGTATCCCTTGAAGTGCCTGCTCAGATGGTCCGGGCTGATATCCAGGGAGGCGGCGAGGTTTTCCCTGGATACGTCCTCACAGTAGTTCTCGTCCAGATACGCCTTGACCGCTTCGATCTTTTCGGCGGTGGCATCGGTTATTTTGCCGGCTCTGAGGGGAAGCCTCCTCTTACTGATCAGCTGGAGATGCACGGCGGCCCCGCTGATCAGGGGAAGCGTCAGGTGGCTCACCTGGCCCCATTCGAGAAGGCCCCGATCCGAGAGGATATCGTTGATCATCGCACCGGTACAGGCCGACATCGCTATGAGGAACGCCAGGGCTCCCGGAGAGCCTCTGCGGAGCTCTCTGACGAGTATCACGAATGAGACCGCCGCCGGGATGAACCATAGGGGGATCGACAGGAGGTTGAAGCAACGGTCCCACATGACGATATTCGATGAAATGCAGAGAAACAGTATGAAGGGGAGGGGGAGCGCGTTCACGGCATAGAGGGCGGCCTTTCTCATCCCGGCCCCTGCAGATGATACGGCCCCGCCGTCCGGATAATGAAGCGCGAAATAATCCATGAGGAATATGCCTATGTAAAGCACCAGACCGTATTCCAGCCGTTTAAAGTGGTGATAATCGGTGCCGAGCAGAAACTTCGTCTGGGATTGCACAAAGAAATAGAGCGAAGCGGACAGGTTCGCCAGCATCAGAAACAGGTTTTTCACCTCCCTGGCGGCCAGGGACCGGTAGGCAAAAAAGAGGGCGAGGATAAAAATGATCATCGCGAACAGCAGCTTCGCCAGCTCACCGGAAAGGTAGGTGTTGCGGACATCGGTGTCCGGTCCGATCACCACCGTGCCCGCGGGATCGACGAACCCCCCCTCGCCCGGGAAAAATGACTGGATGCGTATCGACAGCGTATTAATCGCACCCCTCCTGATGTATGCATCGGGGATGTAATAGAGCCGTATGGCGTCATAGCCGTGGTCCCATATCTCGCCCTCGGTGATCTCCCCCGTCTTCCCGATGAGCTTCCCGTTGAAGAAGGTTTCATCCGCATCGTTCACGGGCCCGATGCGCACCAGCAGGCTCCCATTATAGGAGAAATCGGCAGGGACGCGGATGCGCAGCCGATACCATGCGATCCTGCACCGGGAATTCGGGACCTGCCCCGGGTCTTTCCAGTTGTGGGGAAACGTCGCCACGGTGCTCCACCCGCCGCCGTCCCCCTTTCTGTTTTCCGGGGCGGGGTGGGGTGAAAAACGCCACTGGTCCCGCACATCCCTGCCGATGTCGATGTTGTGCTCCAGGCGCCGGGGGAGCCTCATATCGGCATACAGATGCGACGGCAGCCACAGTGCCGCGGCGAGCGCAATGAGGCGGAGGGTCTTCATGTGCATTCTGTGGTCACATCGGTGCGCCGCTGCCACCCCACGGGTGTGTTCCGCGCACAACAACCTGGGTGAGACCGCACAGTGTGCGGCCGCTTTCCTGCCACGCGGCGATGGCCGCGCCGGCTCAGTTGTCCCCCTTGGCCTTCTTGATCAGGTCGAGGATCGATGCTATCTTCTCCGGGGGGGGGGCGAATATCCGCTCCTGTTCGGCCTCCGTGTAGTTGTCGTCGATGAACCGCCCGACGTCGATCCGCTCGAACCAGCAGTCCCGGATCCTCCGGCAGGGGAGCCCCTCGTTCACGCAGCGGCAGTAGCTGAAGGGGACATGGTGCCCCAGGACGCGGCAGTACCCCGATTCGCTGTCATACTGTTCCTTCATGGGTATGCACTACCGGTTGTCGCCGCTGCTGTCAAGCAGAAAGGGCAATTCACCCCTCACGGCCCTCTCCTCAGCACCGTCACCGTGTCCGCGATGGCAGCCTCCCGGCCCAGGAGGAGCACGATATCGCCGCCTTGAAGTGTCTCGTCGCCGTCGGGGTTGTAGACCGCCTCGTCGCCCCGGTATATGGCCACCGCCGCGGCCCCGAAGCGTCGCCTCATGTCCAGCTGAGCCAGGGACTTCCCGTCCGCCTCGGAGCCCTCCTCGACCCTGAAGGTGATGAAATCAAGCTCCCTGAACCTGCCGATCACGTCCGAGAGTGAGGGGGGGCTGCCCCCGGCGCGCTTCCGCAGCATTCGGTATCCGTCGGACCGGACGAGGTCTATGAAATGATCGATGTCGTTCTGGGGGACCAGGTATTTCCGCAGCACCCGCATGAAGATCTCGATGGAGGTCTCGAACTCCTCGGGGATGACATCGTCCGCCCCCAGCCGGTAGAGGCGCTCCACCTCCTGAATGAACCTGGTTCTGGCGATCACGTAGACGGAGGGGTTCAGCCTCTTCGATAACACCGTGGCCCGCTGCACCGCCGCCGGGTCGGGGATGGTGAGGACGATGATCTTCGCCCCGGCGATGCCGGCCAGCTCCAGTATCTCCCGACTCGAGGCGTCGCCGTAGATGATGGGTTCGCCCGCCCCCCTCTGGCTGCGCACCGTGTCCGGATTCATCTCGATGATCACGTAGCGTATCCCCGCCGACAGGGCGGTGCGCGCCACGTTCCTTCCGTTGACACCGAAGCCGACGATGATGAGGTGGTCCTGCGGCGCCTCCTCCGGTGCAGCGGCCACCGGGGACCCGAGGATGCCGTGCTTCAGGAATCCCGGCAGTGGCAGGCGGCGGATGATCTCGGCGGCCCCGTCGGAAACGCGGATGAGAAACGGGGCCGCCACCATGGTCAGGATGATCGACGCCAGCAGCATCTGGTAGACGTCTGGTTCGACGAGCCCCGCCCCCCTGCCTGTCCTGAGAAGGATGAAGGAGAATTCACCTATCTGGCAGAGGGCCAGCCCCGCGGCGGCGCAGAGGGGCGCCGGCATTCCCAGGACGAAACCGGCCAAAAAGCCGGTCATCGTCTTGAGCGCCACAACGGCGAGAACGATGGCCAGTATCGCCGGCAGGTGCCCCCCCAGGACGCGCACGTCCAGGAGCATGCCGATGGAGACGAAGAAGATGCCGGTGAAGACGTCCTTGAAGGGGATGATGTTGCCGGTCGCCTCGTGGCTGTATTCGGTCTCCGATATGGTGAGTCCTGCCAGGAAGGCCCCCAGGGAGAGGGAGAGGCCCAGTGCGTGGGTGCCCCAGGCCACGCCGAAGCAGATGGCCATCACCGACAGGAGGAAGAGCTCGCGGCTCCTGGTGCGGGTGATGCGGAGCAGGAGGAAGGGGACGATCCATTTCGACCCGGCATACACCGCGGCGATGATGAGGACGCTCTTCAGGAGGAGCACCGGTACGGCGCCCGGGCGCATCGCCCCTCCGCCGGCGAGCATCGGCGTCACCAGCATGAAGGGGACGACGATGATGTCCTGGAATATGAGGATTCCCAGGGAGGTCCTTCCCACCGGCCCGTCCATGGCTCCCCCCTCCTGGAAGAGCTTCAGGACGATGGCAGTGCTGCTCAGGGAGACGATGAAGCCATAGAAGATGACGGTTCCCGCTGGGACTCCGGCGAGGATGCCCGCGACGAGGACGGCGGCGATCGTGGCGAAGACCTGTACCGCCCCACCCAGGAGGACCGATTTCCTGATGGCCAGCAGCTTCTGCAGGGAGAACTCCATGCCGATGGTGAAGAGGAGGAGGATAACCCCGATCTCCGCGAGCGTTTCGACCTCCGCGGCGCTCCCCACGAGGCCCAGGGAATGGGGGCCGACGGCGATGCCGGTGGCGAGGAGACCCACGATGGCCGGTATCTTCAGCCTGCTGCAGAGGTAGAGCACCGGGATGGAGATTATGAAGAGAATGATGATGTCCCTGAATAGATCCATGGGTTCCCCCTTTTCCACGCGGTGATACCATAGCGCGGTCTTCGGGGACAGACAAGGAAATAATTGTACACCGGCCTGAATTTTCTCTTCCCCGGCGGGCCCACCCGGGGGGATTTTCACAGCCTCCCGGGCAGTTTGCACTTGAAATTAATCCCCGTATATGCTCTACTGATCTCCCGCAGTATGCAGGGGTACCGTTCCGGTACGGTGAAACCAGCAGGCGCCGATGGTACTGTTATGCCGAAATTGATACTGATAGCGAACCGGCTTCCGGTCACCGTGGAGAGAAAAAAGAGCGGCGAAACGGTTTTCGCCCAGAGCGTGGGCGGCCTGGCCACCGGCATGTCATCGGTGTCGAAACAGTACCCCTGCCTCTGGGTCGGCTTCAGCGGAATACCCTCCGGGATGCTCGACGTTCGGGAGACGGAGGAGATCAACGGGGCCCTGGTCTCGAGATACGGCTCCTATGCCGTCCCCCTGACGGAGCGGGACATCGTGATGTATTATAACGGCTTTTCGAACAAGACCCTGTGGCCCCTGTTCCATTATTTTCCCTTATTCACAACGTTCAACGAGGAGACGTGGCGCTCCTATGTCGAGGTGAACCAAAGGTTCTACGATACCTTCGCCGGCGTGTACGAGCCGGGCGATATCATTTGGGTGCACGACTATCACCTGATGCTGCTGCCGGCAATCATCAGGCAGCATGTCCCGGAGGCGAGGATCGGCTTCTTCCTTCATATCCCCTTCCCCTCCTACGAGGTGTTCCGCCTGCTGCCGTGGCGGAAGGAGATCCTCTCCGGCCTGCTGGGAAGCGATCTCATCGGGTGCCACACCTACGGGTACGTCCGGCACATCCTGAACAGCGTGCAGCGGATCATGGGGATCGATCACTCCATGGGGCGGATGAACACGGAAGGCCGCACGGTCCAGTGCGACACCTTCCCCATGGGTATCGATTATCAGCGCTATTCCCAGTATCTTGACAACAGGAGGATAGCCAGGGAGATCGACGGTTACAGGGGGAATCTCAGGGGGAAGAAGATGATCCTCTCCATGGACCGGCTCGATTTCACCAAGGGGATCATCGACCGCCTGAATGCCTTCGAGCGCTTCCTGGAGAAATACCCTGAATACCTCGAGCGCGTGCAGATGGTGGTGGTCACGGTTCCCTCCCGGACCGAGGTGGACACCTATATCAGGCTGAGAAAGGGGATCAACGAGCAGATCAGCAGGATCAACGGCAAGTACAACACCCTCAGCTGGTCGCCGATCCAGTACCTCTACCGGTCACTCCCCTTCGAGATGATCATGACCCTGTACCACTGCGCCGATATCTGCCTCGTCACCCCCCTGCGGGACGGCATGAACCTGGTGGCCAAGGAATACGTCGCCTCGCGCGTGGAAGGCGACGGAGTGCTTATTCTGAGCGAGATGGCCGGTGTCTCCGAGGAGCTGGGGGAGGCGCTGATCGTGAACCCGAACAACAGGGAGGAAGTCGCCGATTCCGTTGCCGCCGCCCTCTCCATGCCGGAGGAGGAGCAGCGGCGCCGCATGTCCATAATGCAGCGGAGGCTGCAGAGGAACGACGTGTTCCACTGGGCGGCGTCCTTCATCGAAAGGCTTTCGGGCATCAGGCACAAGGAGGACGAGTACGCCGACAAGGTCCTTTCGGCCGGGGCCGTGCAGGGGATGCTGGATTCCTACCGGAGAAGCGTATCCCGGCTGATGATCATCGATTACGACGGGACGCTGGTATCCTTCGCCGAGAGGCCGGACCTGGCGGTCCCCGACGCCGAGCTGATGCGGCTGCTCTCCCATCTGGCGGGGAACGAGCGGAATTCCGTCGTCATCATCAGCGGCCGCAACTTCGAATTCATGGAACGCTTCTTCTCCGATCTGCCGCTGACCCTCATCGCGGAGCACGGTGCCTGGATCAGGCTCAAGGGGGGCATGTGGGAGGCGGCCACCTCGCTGGATACGCAGTGGAAGAAGGGGATACGATCGATTCTCCAGTTCTACTGCGACCGGACCCCCGGCTCTTTCATCGAGGAGAAGGAGTTTTCCCTTGCGTGGCATTACCGCCGTTCCGATATCGAGCTGGCGTCCCTGCGGTCCCTGGAGCTGAAGGGGAACCTGCTGCACATGATCGCCAACCACAACCTGGGGATCATGGAGGGGAACAGGGTGCTGGAGATCAAGAGCCTCGAGGTGAACAAGGGGAAGGTCGCCAGCCTCCTCATCTCGGCGGGGATTTACGATTTTATATTCGCCGTGGGAGACGACATCACCGACGAGGACGTTTTTGCGGCAATACCCGAGATCGGGTACACCGTGAAGGTGGGATACAGCCCCTCGAAGGCCCGCTATCTGGTGGACGGAATAAGAACGGTACGGAGTCTCCTCAAACAATTCGGAGCGGTGTAGATTATGACGAAAGCGGCGTGCACATCAGACGCCTGGTACAAGACGGCGGTCATATACGAGCTCTATGTCCGCGGTTTTCAGGATTCCAACAGGGACGGGAGGGGCGATTTCCGCGGTCTCATTTCACGCCTCGATTACCTGGTGAGCCTGGGCATCAACTGCATCTGGCTCATGCCGATCTACCCGACGCCGGGCAAGGACGACGGCTACGACATAATGGATTACTACGGCGTGAACTCCGAATACGGGACGCTGGAGGATTTCCGCAGCCTGATCCATGAGGCGCACAGTCGCGGGCTCAGAATCATCGGCGAGCTTGTGCTCAACCACACCTCGGATCAGCACCGGTGGTTTCAGGAGGCCAAGAAGGGCCCCGATTCACCCTATTTCGATTACTACGTCTGGTCCGATAACCCGGAAAAATACTCGGCGGCCACGATCATCTTTTCTGACCTGGAGACCTCCAACTGGTCCTACTGCAAGGAAAACGGGTATTACTACTGGCACCGTTTCTTCCACCACCAGCCGGACCTGAACTACGACAACCCGCAGGTGCGCCAGGAGATGATACGGGTGGTGCGCTTCTGGATGGACCTGGGGCTGGACGGCTTCCGCGTCGACGCGGTCCCCTACCTCTACGAGCGCGAGGGGACCAACTGCGAGAATCTCCCCGAGACCCACGCCTTCATCAAGGAGATCCGTGCCGTCCTCGACAGCGACTACCCCGGCGCGATCCTCCTGGCGGAGGCGAACCAGTGGCCCGAGGACCTGGTCAAATATTTCGGCGACGGCGACGAGTTCCACATGGCCTTCAATTTTCCGCTCATGCCCCGGCTCTTCATGTCGCTGCAGCTGGAGCATCACGGCCCCATCATCGACATCATGAAGCGGCTCCCCACCATCCCCGAATCGTGCCAGTGGGCCATGTTCCTCAGGAATCACGACGAGATGACCCTGGAGATGGTCACCGACGAGGAGCGGGACTACATGTTCAACGCCTACGCGGAAGACAGGCAGATGAGGCTCAACAGGGGTATACGGAGGCGACTGGCGCCGCTGCTGGGCAACGACAGGAGGAAGATCGAGCTGCTCCACGCGATCCTCCTGACCCTGCCGGGGACGCCGGTCCTCTACTACGGCGACGAGATCGGCATGGGGGACAACATCTACCTGGGCGACAGGAACGGCGTCCGCACCCCCATGCACTGGAACGACAACAAGAACGCCGGTTTTTCCGAGGCGCAGCCATCCCGCCTCTACGCGCCGGTGATAACGGACCCGGTGTACAATTTCCACTCGGTGAACGTCGAGGAGGACCGGAACAACAGGAACTCCCTGTTCAGCTGGCTCAGGAACCTCATCTGCATCCGGAGGAACTTTCCGATATTCGGCGCCGGTACCATCGAGTTCCTCTATCCAGACAACAAGCGTGTGCTGGTCTACCTGATCAGGCACGAGGAGATGAGGATGCTCTGCGTCTTCAACCTCTCTCCGTCGGCGCAGCCGGTGGAGATCGACCTGTCGTTCCTGGGCAACTGCATTCCCATCGAGATCGTGGGGGGGACCATATTCCCCGCCATCGGCGAGCTCCCCTACCTGCTGACCCCCAACGGCTACGGCTACTACATCTTTCACCTGTTCGAATGATCGCCGTTCCGGCGAACGCCGGGAGGGGCCGCCGTGTCGTGCCTCCGGGAGAGGCTGTCCGTCCGGTAATCATTCATCGTGATGCCCGGAGCCCGGTAGGTACCCCAGTATCTCGTGAGCGAGGTATAGGTGAAGAACAGGTTGACCGGTCTGAACAGCAGGAGGCGCTGCAGCACCGCGTAGAGCGCGAAGGTGACCGCAAGGGTACAGTAGCCGTTCACCAGCGTCCTGACGAAGGGGTAGTTGAGCGGGCCCAGGAGGGGAAGCTCCCGGACGATCATCAGGGTGAAGGGGACCTGGGCCACGGCGACGATGATCGCAAGAAAGGAATGGCAGGCCTGGACGGCCTTCTCGGGACAGTTGGCGATGCATCGCATGCAGCTCTCGCAGCGGAAACTCCAGTAGGGCCTGCCGTTCCGGATAGTTATCGCCCCCACCGGGCAATTCCTTTCGCAGATTCCGCACATGGTGCAGTTGTGTGAATAGATGAAGGTCTTTGCCAGGCAGAACCGTCCGATCAGATAGTAGAGGACCGCGATCGGGGATATGGCCAGGTCTACGGGGAGGGATGCCAGGGCCTTGCCGAAGCGCCGCTTCCCGGCGAGGATTTCTCCCGTGAATTTCCGGGTCACCCCCTCGCAGCGGGTGACGATGAACTCGATCCACCGTCTGCCGTAGGCCGGGTGGAGGGACACCCAGTTGGACGGCATGTCCAGGGGGAGGCCGCCGCACAGCGAGAAGCCCTTCATGAGGAGGAGCAGCATCGGGAGCAGCTGGGCAAGGCCGGAGAGACCCGGCGTCACCCATCTGAAGAACTTGCCGCCGGCCCTGGTGTTCAGCAGGAAGGCCGGCACACCCCTTGCCCGTGGAAACCTTGCGATGAACTTCAGCATCGCCGGCGCTGCGTTGAAGCCGTGGGTGGGGTAGAGGAAGCCCGCCAGCGTATGCGCGGAGAGGACCGATGCATCGGGACGGAGCTCCCGGTCGATGGCATGGAGTTCCCAGGATAGCCCCCTTCTGCCTGCCTCGTCGCATATCCAGCGGGCCGCCTTCAGGGCGTTGCCGGTGCCGGTGAAATAATAGAGAACGACGGATTCTATACGCTGCATGGGATCCCATCCGGTCCGTGAATGATGCGGTACGGTACCGGCGGGCGGTTTTTTTTTCAAGCAGAATTGGCCCCCGGCGAGTCCCCGCCGTCTGCCGGCGCGGCGGGGTGAAAAAAAGGGGGGCGCGGCTGTCCGCGTCCCCCCGGGGTGGTAGTCCTGTATGCAGCGTCCGATCAGCAGATGAAAAGCATCTCCCAGAATTTCGGGATCGGCCAGAGCTCGTCGCACACCAGTGGTTCCAGCTCGTCCACGGATTGGCGCACCTTCAGCATCAGGGGCTTCAGCGTGTCGTTGCAGTATTTCGCCTTCTCCAACTCGTCGTGCATGCCGATCCCCTTTTCCTGCGCCGTCTTCAGCTCCTCCACTGACGTCTCGATGGCGCCGATGAGCCCGCAGAGCGTGCCCAGGAGCTTTTTCTGCGGTGCCAGGTCGGCGTCTCCCAGCACCTTGGCGGTGTCCTTCAGGGACTTCGCCATCTCCCCCTGAAACCTCAGGGCTGCCGGAATAATCTGGCTCGTCACCATGTTCGAGAGGGCCTTGGCCTCGATGTCGATGTCCTTGGCGTACCGCTCCAGACGGATGTGGTACCGGGACTTGAGCTCCACCGGCGAGAGGACCTTGTATTTTTCGAAAAGCCCTTTCGCCTTCTCGGTGTCGAGCGACGGGAGCGCTTCCACTGAGGTCTTGTGGTTGGGCAGCTTCCGCTTCGCCGCCTCCTCCTCCCATTCCTTGGTGTAGTTGTCGCCGTTGAAGAGCACCGGCTTGAATTCGCTGATCTCCTGGCGTATCACCTCCATGACCGCCTTGTTGACGTCGCTCCCCTTGCCCTTGATCTTGTCGTAGATCTCGTCCAGGGCCTCTGCGACGATGGTGTTCAGCACCGTCGCCGAGAAGGAGATGGACTGGTTGGATCCGACGGCCCGGAATTCGAACTTGTTGCCGGTGAAGGCGAAGGGGGAGGTCCTGTTCCGGTCGGTGTTGTCCTTGGAGAGGACCGGCAGCACCGAGATGCCCAGGTCGATGATCGCCTTGTCCGTGGCGGCCGTTGCCTTCCCCTTCTCGATGTCGTCCAGTATCTTCGTAAGCTGGTCGCCCAGGAAGACGGAGATGATCGCCGGCGGCGCCTCGTTGGCCCCGAGCCTGTGGTCGTTGCCGCTGGTGGCCACCGACGCACGGAGAATGTCGGCGTGGCGGTACACCGCCTTGATGGTGGCCGTCAGGAAGACCAGGAACTTGATGTTCTCGTGGGGCGTATCACCCGGGTTCAGAAGGTTGTTCCCGTCGCTGTCGGAGAGCGACCAGTTCAGGTGTTTGCCGGAGCCGTTGATGCCGGCGAAGGGCTTCTCGGCCAGCAACACCGCCAGGTGATGATTCCTCCCCACGCTCTTCATGGTGTCCATGACGATCTGGTTGTGGTCGCTTGCCACGTTTGCCTCCTCAAAGACCGGCGCGATCTCGAACTGGCTGGGCGCCACCTCGTTGTGCCTGGTCTTCGCGGGAACCCCGAGCTTGTAGAGCTCCTCCTCAACGTCGTGCATGAAGCTCTGGATCCGCTCCCTGATGCTGCCGAAGTACTGGTCCTCCAGCTCCTGCCCCTTTGCCGGCGGCGCGCCGATGAGGGTACGCCCGGTGAGCACCAGGTCCTGCCTCTTGTAGTAGTAGTCCATGTCGATACAGAAGTATTCCTGCTCGGGCCCCAGGGTGGCGAAGACCTTCGTCACCGGGCCGTTTCCCAGGAGCTTCAGCATTCTGACGGCGCTGTCGCTCACGGCCTTGATGGATCTGAGGAGGGGGGTCTTCTTGTCCAGGGCCTCGCCGGTGTAGGATATGAAGGCAGTGGGGATGCAGAGGGTCGTGGCGATGCCGTTGCGCCTGATGAAGGCGGGGCTCGTCACGTCCCACACGGTGTACCCCCGGGCCTCGAAGGTGGCCCTGATGCCGCCGCTGGGGAAGCTGGAGGCGTCGGGTTCGCCCTGGGCGAGCTGTTTACCGGAGAAGCGCTCGATCACCTCGTCCCTTCCGATGGGCTCGATGAAGGCGTCGTGCTTTTCCGCGGTGACCCCGGTCATGGGCTGGAACCAGTGAGCGAAGTGCGTCGCCCCTTTCTCCAGCGCCCACTCCTTCATGGCGTGGGCCACGATATTGGCGGTCTCGAGGTCCAGGTATCCGTTGCTCTCGATGATGCTTAACACCTTCTTGAAGACGTCTTTGGGAAGCTTGTCCTCCATCACCCTGTAATTGAAGGTGTCTTCCCCGAAATAGGAGGAGATGGGAATCTCCTTTTCCTTCTCGATTGAATACTTCCGCTCTGCGGCGATCGTCGGATTGATCCGTTTCATAAAGCTACCCCCGTCCACGGTATAATTTGTAGTTGCTGCCTATCACCCTTCGGCATCGTATCCACCCGGGTGTAGTTATGCACACTGTATCCGGCCCGAACGCCGCGTTATCGAGGTTCCGGACCGTGCCCCGGGGGGGCCGCCGTCGCCGGCAGGCCCCCCGGGGTCGATCACCAGTAAAGAAAATATACTATCGTTGTCAATACGCTGCATCTAACTTTTGTGAAAATGAATCTTATTTAACATCTGCGTAACAAAAATGTAGGATTCGCGTATCTCACGCCTTCTCTCCCCCGGGAGACGGTGACGGGCCGCCGCGGCGCTTCTCGGGTAAAATCCCGTGCTTCGTTCGTCGCCTCCGGGGTCCTCCGGCGGCAGCCGTGCAGTTCCGCCGATGCTCCGGCAACCCGGTGAAGGGGGGCATGATCGGCGCCGCTCCCCGCGGCAGCGGCCTCGGATGTGGCTCCCGGATGCATATCGTTACAATCTGCGTGCCGGTGAACGGGCGGACATGCGAGATCTCGGATCCTCCCCAGGCCCCTGCGGTGCAGCGGCGCCGAGATCCGTAGGGCAGAGTGCTCACTCTGGTCCGGTCGTGCCGTAAGGGCGCCGTCGTCCGTATTGCCTATTCAGGGGACCGTGAGGCTGCAGTATAACGAATAACGAAGGGATTGCCCTTTTAGCGCTTCTTCACCAAATTGATGCCTCCTGTGCCCCGCGGCGTAATTACCGTAGATCACAGTTGCATTACCGTACAATTGAGTAAAATTGTATATTTTACCCATTATCTGTGCGGTGAAAATCAAAAAGAAGAGCGGGATCGGGATTGTAAAGCGGGGAAAGGATGCTACCGTAACCGATAGCATTCTTTCCGTCTCTAGGGAGTTTCTATTATATACGGTATATAGGGGCGATTTCATGAAGATCAATATTAGAAATTCAATGGCACATAGAATCCACCTTCAAAGGCAAATTCACCGCCGTAATCGCCTGCACCGAAAAACAGGAAGCCAAAATGTATTCTTCCCAGGTAGCCGCTGATATAATCCGGAAAATGATGTATTAACGGTCTGCCGTCATAGTAGGTTTGTGTTTCACTGCGATTGACAAAACCGTGCAGATAGTAAAAACCGATTTTTGCGTTCCCGATCCAGCGCAGCCACTCACTGCCGGTTGTTCTGAATGTCCATTCCAGGCCGGCGTAGACTATCGTATCCCTGAAGTACCCGACGTTGGGTAGTTGACCGTGGGTGTCCGTATGCTTCAACCAGTTCAGCATCACCCCACCACTGAGGGCTATCCACTTATGATCATTTACATCGTCAGTGTCAAAGTTGTACAAAACAATTCCCAGTCCTGCTTCACCGTAGGGACCGATATGGGTCGTGTATGAGTACATCGCTACGGCGTGAAGGATTAGCCTTCTACGAATTACATAATCAAAGCCGATACCGGAACCACCGGCGCCCCAGTGATAATCTGCAACGCCAATCCTGTCGAGGTTGTATGTATGGGTAAGATTATCATATTTATCGTACGCCTTTCCGCCAAATAAATAAATGTCCAAGGAGAACAGATTCACACTGGAACTCTGATCGCGACTGTAATAATTCCTGCCGTAATCGTTTCTTGCGTGACTATCGATACTGAAAAAAAACGGTACAATAATCATTAAAGCACTTATGATTCTCTGTAGTTTTTTCATATCTGATATGACCCCCCTTTTTGATAGATACGGTGGAAATCACGTTAAGTTGAATGGGGCTTGTCGGATGCGGCATCATTGCGGTATCGTCAGAAGCTGTCGGTCCTTCCCACTCCCATTAATTATTATCGCCTCTATCGTCCCGAGACTTAAATTTACTTCAGTGTGAGTCGCCGAACCGTGAAACAGGCAGGTGCATCCGAACATGGTGCGGAGCGGCGACTGCAAATAAAACAGCAGATGTGGAATGATCCTGCATCGTACAAAGGTACAGGTTGTATTTCATAACAAAACCTCAAGTTTCGTGTAATAGAATCGGATGCCGCGTTGAATAAGTCGGGCATGGCTGGTAGCCACATGGGGATCTACAATTGAAGGAGAAGGTGCGGCCGGCACTTCGGGTAATGAGGGAAATGGCGCTGCGGTCGTTGGACACCTTTTTAATGCAGGGGTATATTTGAATACCGACAATACAAAACGTCGTTTTTTTCAGCATCAGATTTCTTCGATTGCGTTCCATCGGGATTGAACGATAACCGGACGCAGTGCCTGTCGACGGCGGGATTACAGGGCAACGAACTCCGGGATCCCGCGGTAGGGCTGTTCCCAGCGGACAAAGCCGATCCGGTTTTTTCTGTTCCGGTCGGAGATGGTGGGCAGGGAGAGCCGGATGATGGGTATTCCCAGGCGGGGTGTGGATGTGCAGGCGAAGAGATAGCGGTGATTGTGGCCGTGTATGATCGAATGGAAGCTGAATCGTTCCAGCAGATGCCTTTCGATGAAGGCGGGGCGGTATATACCTTTGTGGCGGTCCCCGGACTCCCGCCAGAGACTCCGGTGCGTCACCAGATGGAGGAGCGCTCCCTCCCTGTGCATCGCCGCGAGCCGTGAGGCGGCCCACTGCACCTGCCTTTTCCTGATGCGGTTGATGCCGACAATGCCCAGGGAATGGGCCTTGCCTCGGTGGGTGCTCCTCAGGGACACGAATATGTTGTTCCCGCAGCGCATGATGGAATCGTAATCCTCGACGGCGACTATTTCCCGCTGATCGAAGACCGGCTCCATCAGGGACCGGTAGCGCTTCCTGGCGTTCCGGTTGATGCGGATATACTCTCCGATCCAGTTGCCGAAATCGTGGTTGCCCGGCGTGAGCACCACCCTGATGCCGGCGTCAAGGAGGGTCCGCAGCAGTCTCTGGGCTTCACGGTATTCCGATTCGGAGGCGTGCTGGGTCATGTCACCGGCTATGATAACGATAGCGTCTGCATTGAGGCGCGGATCGCAGGCCGTCTCAATGAAACGCGAGATATGGGCGGACAGGGTGGCCCCGAAATGAATGTCGGATATGCATACCATGGATACATCCTCTTCGAATTATCGGCCCTTCTCTGGTGTAGCTATCATTTGATCATCAAATCCGCGAAAGCGAGCCATGAAAAATCTACCGCGCGATCGGTCAATTCTACCATCGGTGGGGGCGCGAGTCAATAGCATTCGTCATAGTGCCCGGCCCGCTCTCCTCGGTATCGTTCTCCTGGTGGAGGCATGTTCTCTCGCGGGATAGGTAATTGTCCGGCGGTGGCCGGGGCGGGTTATCAGTGTATCAAGGCCGAGGCAGGGTGGGCCGCTGAGTGTCTCCGGCACTCGGGTCGTCATCGATACGGCGTCATGACCGAAGGAACATACCGGTCCCTTGACAATTCCTGCATATCCGTTCACGGGGGGGGGATGTGCCGTTCACGGCATCCCGCCTGACCGTCGGTCGTCGACATCACCCCGACCCCGACAGTCTGTACCCATATATCTCTTGACAATATATCCCTGTACAGTATCACTCATAAAATGAAGAGTGCATCCCGCTTTTAATTGTTGTGACGTGAAAAATGACTGTTCGGCATGTGGCTCCAGGTTGGCCGTATGCGACTGGGGCGTAGCATGAAAATACACTATCTCACACTGGCGTCCGACCCCGACATCTCTCTCCGAGTGGCCAGTTTCACCTGCGGCAAAGAGGGGAATCATGACAGAACAATCGTCATCATACCCGGTTTCTTCGGTTCCATCGAAGAGCGCACGACCCTGGCGGAGGGCCTGGCCGAGAACTACAATGTCATCGTCTATGAGCCCCGGGGGTACGGTGAGTCCAGCAAGAAGCGGCAGAAGGGCATGTACACGGTGGACAGCTATGCCCGGGAGATGCGGGAGGTGCTCCGGATGCTCCATCTGCGGGACCATGGATTCGTGCTCTTCGGGTCGAGCCTCGCCATCGCCACCCTGCACCAGTACTCCGCCTACATCGATGGGGAAAAGCCCGAGCCCGCGGCGATGATATTCGTCTCCCCCGCCCCCCGGTACAAGCAGGCCGGTATTTTAAGATTTCTGGGATGGATTCCGGGATGGATGATAACCTTCGTCCGTAAGGCAGTGTTCCTGTTCCTGTGGCTGACGCGGAACAGAGAGGAGAGGAAGAACCTCACGTACGCCCAGAATCGTTTCGTCGCGCTCGATCCCTGGGTCCAGTTCCGCATCGCCGTCGAATCGGTGGCACGCATCGATTTCAACGGCGGCGAGAGGGACATCCCGGTGCCGCTCTGCGTCTTCATCGCCGAGAAGGATGATTTCACCGATCCGGAGCATTCGCGGAAATACATCCATCACCCGGACAGCGAGATGATACTGGTGAAGGCCGACGCACATAAATTCATCCAGGGGAAGGAGGACATCCTCGTGGCGCACATCAACCGGTTCCTCTCCACGCGAATCTGGCCCTCGTGACTGCTGCGGCCACAGCCGTGCTCCAGAGGGGAGAGCATGACCGGCACCCCGGGGAGGTGATGGTGCCACGATGGCGTCACCCCCTCTGTGCCAGGAGGTGCCGGGCGAGCCGTTTCCCCAGGCAGAGGAGGGTGAGCGTCGGCGGGAGGCCCCAGGGCTCCGGGATCACCGAGCAGTCGCACACGTACAGGCCCGCGGTCCGGGTCATCAGGTTTGAATCGAGGAATTCACCGATCTTCACCGTGCCGCCGGGGTGCGCCGCCAGGTACCATGTCTTGAAGATCCCCCTGGCGCCGGCATGTTCCAGTATCTCCCTGGCGCGCCGGTAGCCCCGCAGGAGCTTCTGCCGGTCCTCATCGGCCAGTCGCTTCCGCACCTGCCCGCATCGCGTGATGGTCCCCCCCAGGGAATCCCTTGCCTTGATCATGATCCTGAGGGTCCGTTTCCGCGAGAATATCCTGTGGAAGCGGAAGACCAGGGCGGAGAACAGCGCGTCCAGCATGGGGGGCAGGGCCATGTCGGTCATCATGTACCCCTCGTCGGAGAGGTGGACGCCGGCGGACATGGGGATCTCGTTTCCCGCCCGGAGGTCGTCCACGACGCCGCACACCGATATGAGGGGATCGAAGAAGTAGTCCATCCCCGCCCCCCGGAAGCCGCTCTTTCGAAGGATCACCGGCGAGCCGATCCCCCCCGCGCTGACGACCACCACCGGGGCGAAGGCCCTGCGGGTTCTCCCCCGCTGCCGGAATTCCACCCCGCGGGCTGCGTCGTCCCGGATGATGACCCGGGTCACCCTGGCGTGGTTCAGGAGCACGGCCCCCCGCGCCGCGGCCTGCTGCACGTACATCCTGGCGCTCCACTTCACGTCATGGGGGTCGCCGTAGTAGCCGAAGGGCTTGTCCGGGGTCCAGCGGTCCTGGTACATGAACTTGTCGAGCTTCTCCCAGCGGTACCCCAGGGCCCGAGCGCTCTCCATGATCCGACGGGCCATGGGGGTGATCATCTCGTCCTTCAGGGGGCCGATGGGGAGCTCCCGCCGCACCTCCTCCAGTTCGCCGCGCACGTCGATGCCATGGGATTCAAGCATGGCCAGCGGCACGGGGAAGCAGGTGCCGTAGTAGAACACCGAGCTCCCGCCGGTGATGAGGCCGCGCACCATGCCCAGGAACCTTCCGGTGAACAGGAGGCTCTTAAAGGGGATCATCTGGTACAGGAGGTACTGCAGGAAGGTCCCCTTCAGCCTGGGGTTGGGGCCGCGCTCCAGGATGAGCACCCTCTTCCCCTTTTCCGCAAGCTCCTTGGCCACCGCGGCGCCGCCGGGACCCGAGCCGATGACGATTGCATCGTATCCTTCCAGATGAATATTCATGGAAATCCCCCTGGTCGCAGGTTTTGTGCCGATACGCTCCGGATGAGTGCATGGTATGCCCTGCAGCCTATCATGGCGATCCGGTGCTGTCAAGGCCTTATGCTGCTGGGGCATGGCGGGGTCCGGTGATCCCCCGTTCCCTGATTCGAGGACGGGGATGCCGAAGCCGGGCAAGAAAGGTCAGTGAAGTATGGTCGACAGCCGGGCTTCTGTTGCGGCAGGGGGCGTCCCTGCCGGCCCCTCATTACACCATTGCACCCAGTAGTTCATCCAACATCACGGTGGCGAAGCTTGTGGCATAGTCGCTCATGGCGTAGGGGATGACCAGCTTTCGGCCGTGCAGCAGTGCGCCGCAGGTGTATACGACGTTCGGTACGTAGCCTTCGCGTTCGGCCTCGTTGGGCGACAGCAGTGGTTCGCGCAGCCGGCCGAGGACCCGCGATGGATCTTCAAGGTCCAGCAGGAACGCCCCGAGGCAGTACTTCCGCATCGGGCCGACCCCGTGGCTCAGTACCAGCCAGCCGGCCTCCGTCTCGATGGGAGAACCGCAGGTGCCGATTTTCACGAGTTCCCATGGCTGGGCAGGCCGCAACAGCAGCTCGGGCGTTTGCCAGAAGTGGATGTTGTCGGAGTACATTAACAGTATATTCTCGTCGTCCTGGCGCGACAGCATTGCGTAGAGGCCGTTGATTTTACGGGGGAACAGGGCCATGCCCTTGTTCTGCACGGCGGGGCCGTTGAGCGTGATGAATTTGAAATGGACAAAATCACGGGTCTCCAGCAACTGGGGAAGTGTGATCCTTCCGTCATAGGCAGTGTAGGTGGCGTAGTAGACGTATCTACCGTCGTCGTCCCGGAACCGGACGAACCGCGCGTCCTCGATGCCGTTGCTCTGGCTGGGCACCGATGGAAAGAGGATTCGCTGGGAAATCTGGCTGTCGGGATCAAAGCGCACCACGTAGTTCGATTCGGCCAGCAGCAGGATTCCCCGGGCGGTACTGCCGGCCATGATACCGGAGTAGTCGGAATGACGGCGCTCCATACCCGTCAGGGCTTGCCGCAGGTCCTCCAGGGTGAATGTCTCCCGGAGTTGATCGAGTACGCGCCGGCAATAGTCATTGTGCAGACCGGCTTCCTGGAGCTTGCGGGCAAAGAGCGGCTTCTCGTAGAGCCCGTTGGGTTCGCGCGCAGGCTCCGTCAGAAACGGAACGGGGGGGGTGAGCCTGATACGGTGCTTCGCGTTCACGGTACCCGTGCGGAAAGCAATGGAGGAGATGTGTCCTTCACCCGTGGCCCGGAGGCTCAGGATGAAACGGAGTGAGCCGGTAGGAAGCCCGGTCTGGTCGGGATGCGGCACGATGGAGGGATTGAACAGGGCCGCGGATTCCGGCGAATATTCATGCGAGAAGTAGGAGCCGATGAGCGCCTGCCGCACCGGTGAGGTTCCCTGCCCGATGTTATAGTACCGCTGTACCTGCATGAAACGGTCCCTGAGAATTTGCTCGACATGATCGTGCCGGTCTTCAAACTCACCCAGTACCCAGTTCAGCAGACCGGCCGCTTCTTTGTCCGGAAGGGCCAAAACTCGGGCGACAATCCTCAAGGCGATGTCTTCTCTGATGGGATAAAAAGGCCGCAGCAACACCCGGAACCGGTCTGGGGTAAGGATCGGCCCGATGCGTTTCGCATGTACCGGGCTTGGGGTTATAGCGGATGCAATTTTATTTTTAGCGATGGTTAACCCTCTCTTCATAGCTATTCGCCAGGCGGTTCCCTGAAACTGGTGAGTGCGCCATGGAGAGCCTGCATCTCCACCAGGGCGAGCAGGAAGGCCAGCGTTGACTCGGCACCCTGGTTTTGGCTCACCCGGTCGACATGCAGCCCATCTCGGCAGCCTCCGGTGCTCGAATCATATAGCACCAGTCCCAGATCGTTTCTTCCCAGGAACCACTCGAAGGCCCTGCGCGCTTCCGCCTCCCAGGTCATGTCACCGGTGGCGTAATAGGCCTCGATGCAGGCGGATACCGTGGCTTGGGCCTCGATCGGCTGCTGGTCGAAGAGTGCCCGTTCCTTTCCTTTCTGGAAAAATCCGTTTGAGCCGACGGGCCTGAAGGAACCGGCATCGGAGGTCTGGATCTTAACCAGCCAGCGAAGTGTTTTGAGACCGGTTTCCAGCATCGGGTCGTTGTTCATGGATCTGCCGCTGAGGATCAGCGCGTGGGGAAGTTTCGCATTCGTATAGGAGACCATGTCTTCGAACCATTGCCAGTCCCCGGCCGAGGCATCAGAGTAGCGCTGTATCAGCCTGGCCGTGAGCGATTCGCGGATCTGGTGCGCGCGCCGGTCGCCGGAGAGACGCCGAAGGTACTTGTCTATGCCGATGAGCGTGAAGGCCCAGGCGCGCGGCGAGGTGAAATCGTGCATGACGGGAAGGGCCTGTTCGAAGAGCTCCGCCGCCAGCATGTGGAGACCGCCGTGGCCCGCATATCCCATGCACACCCCGAGCGCCCAGAGGGCATGGCCGTGACAGTCTTCGGAACCGACCTCCTCCAGCCAGCGTCGGTCGAAGCTCATGAAATTCCGGAACCTGCGGCTCTTCCGGTCAAAGGCGTGATTAATGAAGGCGGCATAGGTCGCGGCAAGATCGCTGATATGGGGGGAATTGTGCCCCGACTGCTGAAGCATCAACGACAGCAGAAGAGCCCGGGCGTTATCGTCGGTGCAGTAGCCTTCGGCAAAGTTCGGGATCGTGAAGCTGGCGTGCTGAAATATCCCGGTGGAATCGCTCATGCGATACAGATGGTCGAGCTTCAGGGACGGTAGCTGACCGGGCTGCTCGTCGAGTGTCCTGATGGGTGACGACTTGCGTCCCACGAAGCTGTGGTCCTGGCCTGCCTGGTAGAAGGATTTCATATAAAGCTGCGCCACGCGGCTCCACACCATATCGCGCCCCATTTGGTAGGCATTCTTGCGCATCGAATGGCGTAGCGGCTCGTCGTGCAGCAGGTCGATGACGGCGCCTGCGATCGCCTCCGCATCGCGGAAGGGCACCAGTATGCCGCGATCCCCGGACAGCAGCTCTTTCGCGTGCCAGTAGGGCGTGGACACGACCGCGTTGCCGGCGCCGAAGGCATAGGCAAGCGTGCCTGAGGTTATCTGTGCTTCGGTGAGATATGGCGTGAGGTAAATGTCCGCCGCACCGATAAACCGTATCAGTTCATCCAGCTCGACGAATCTGTTGAAGAATACGACGTGCTTCTGCACGCCCAGGTCCTTGGCCATCCGCTCGAGGCTCAACCGGTAGAATTCACCCTCGTCGCGCAGGAGGTTCGGGTGCGTTTGGCCCACCACTATGAAAACCATGTTTGGAAATTCGGTGATGATGTGCGGCAGCGCCTGCAGGGCATACTCGATGCCTTTGTTCGGCGAGAGGAGCCCGAAGGTGAGCAATACCTTTTTGCCCGCCACGCCGAACTCATCCTTGTAATAATTGGGATCGGCAAAAGGCATGTCGGGGATACCGTGCGGGATGAGGTCTATTTTGCCGGGAGGGGTTTGATAGACGTCGAGCAGAAATTCCCGGCCCTTGTCGGCCATGACCGCCAGCCGGGTGGAAAGTCGGATCAGTTCGCGCATCACCCGGAGCTGATCGGGGTTCGGATCGCTCAGGATCGTATGGAGCGTGGTCACCACGGGCATTCGCAGCTTGTGCAACAGCGCCAGCAGGTGGCTGCCCGCCACACCACCGTAGATGCCAAACTCATGCTCCACGCAGAGAACGTCCACGTCCGTAATGTTAAGGAAATCCGCCGCGCGCAGGTAGGAGGGCAGATCCTGTTCGGCGATCTCGAAGCGCACCTCCGGCGGATAGTCATAGCCCCCTTCGATATCATTGACGGGAACGACAAGGCATTGCATTGCCGGAAACTCCGCCGCCACCGCAGTGCGCAGATCCGTGGTGAAGGTCGCGATGCCGCACTTCCTCGGGAGATAATCGCCGAGGAACGCGATCTTGCGGATGTCGGATGTTTGTTGCATTGTCCGGTGCCTTGTCCTGCGGGCTGATTGACCGACGTAGATGCCGTTGGATTCGCTACGCTGGCGGGTGCAAAAAAATAGAAAACCTTATAACACTATACAGGCATGGGGTTTCCTGTCAATGATTATTCATCGTCGGGAGGGGTTCCTGCAGGAGAAGAGCCACTACCACGATGGAGGTCGATCGAAAACCGTTGGAACAGTACCCGGTCTGTGTGCAAATTCAATGCAATAAAACGAATCGATAATCGTCTTAGAGTATACAGAATTTGAAGTGTGGGAGGGATGATACAATGCCGAAGCGAATACCCCACGAGGCCCTGACGGTGATTACCGGAAGGGAGACCACTGAGGGCTACCTGCGCATGCAGAAGGCGATGGGCCGCTTCTATCTGAGGCATTTTCTCCGGTGCCTGGAGGGCCTCGCGAACGGGGGATCTTTCCTTGAGATCGGCCCTGGTCCCGGCTACCAGACGGCCATCATCGCCCGCCGCATGCCGGGGGTGCGCATCACGGCCCTGGAATACTCGGCCGACATGGCCGTCCTGGCGAGGGGGTACCTGGCGGAACAGGGGGTGGGGGACAGGGTCAATGTAATCCAGGGCTCAGTGGAGGACCAGCCGCTGATGCGGCGCCTCGGTGCCTTCGACCTGATATACTCGACCTTTTCCCTTCACCACTGGGAAGACCCTGTCGGGGCCCTCAGGAATCTCCACGGCGCCCTGAAGGAGGACGGCTGTATGCTCCTGTACGATTTTGTGCGGGGCGGGCCCCTCTATCACCTGCCCCTGAAAAGGGGGATATGGGAATCGGTCAGGGCATCCTACCGTCCCGAGGAGATCTGGGAGATGCTGGAGGGCCTGGGCATGGGTGACTATACCACCGGGAAGCGATATCCGTACCTGTGGGTCACGGTGAGCAGGTAGTGGACCTTTTCGCCGGCATGAGCGCGTTGTGGAGGAGTTGCAGTGCGGCGGGTGCGCTGCGGGTGCCATCCCGCGTCCCCGTCGCCGCAGGATACCAGTACGATACGGGAGGTGAATCATGATTCGATGGACGGTAATAGGAATTCTCTCTGTTGTGGCGCTGGCGGCGCTACTCTCCCTGACCCTCTTCAGGGACAGGATCAAGGCCACGTTCTATATCGATCATATGGAGCGGGAGGAACGCATCAGCAGGATGCATGTCGACAGGATCGTCGCCCGACTGGGCATCTCGCCCGGCGATGTCGTGGCCGATATCGGCGCCGGCAGCGGGCTCTTCGCCAGGAGGTTCGCTCCGCTGGTGGCCCCCTCGGGAAGGGTCTACGCGGCCGACGTCAACAGGGATCTCCTGGCGCATATCGACAGTGAGAGCGCCAGGAGGGGAATCCCCGGCGTCACCACCGTCGTCGCCTCGGAGGATGACCCGCGGCTGCCGGCTCCGGTGGACCTCGTTTTCATGTGCGACACCCTGCATTACATCGACGGCCAGGAGGCCTATGTGAAGAGGATGGCCGGTTACGTGAAGCGGGGGGGGAGGATCGCCATCGTCAGCTTCAGGAAGAACTGGCCCCCCATGGCGAACAGGTTCACGGAGGAGGACCTCGCACGGTGGATGGAGCGGGCGGGCCTGTCGCTCCAGAAAACCGATGACTTCATCCAGGACGAATACCTGGCGATATACAGGAAGCATGATTGATCGGATCGTGAGGATCACTGATTTTACTATCAATGCGTATACTGGAGTAGAGGGATATGCAGGGATCACATGAGTTGCACAGGATCATTCAGGAGATCGGGAGGCTGAACGAGCAGTTCTTCCCGGCCCAGATTGTGGGCGCTGCCCTGGTCGTGGCCTTGGCGGCGTTCTGCCTTGCACGACCCGGCAGGATCAGCAGCAGTCTGATGAAGGGTCTCCAGGCGGTCCTTCACGGCCTCATCGCCTACGGCATGGTGGTCTGCCTGTTCAATATCGGCGGATTCTATTACGCCTTCGTGGCACTGCTGGAATGCGCGGTCACGGCGCTCTTTGCCGCGGATATCTTCTGCAATACGATGCAGTTCAGCCTGCCGGGGCGGAAAGACCTGCGGATCATGTCGCTTGTTCTGATAATCTACGGGATCGTTCTCTATCCGGCGGCGGAGCTGCTCATGGGATATACCTGGCCCGCCATTGCCGTCTTCGGTGCGCTCTGCCCGACATCGATTGTTTCCATAGGTGTCGTCATGACCGCGGCGCCCGGTGCGAAGAGGGACAGGCTGCTCCTCTGGCTGCTGGGGCTCCTGTCCCTGGGGGCCCTGGTCTGCGGGGGGCGCGCCGTGCTGATGGGGGGATACTTCGACATATCCTATCTACTCAGCGGCGTATGCGGGGTCTACTTCCTCGCCCGGTACCGGAGGAGTGCCGGGTAGCGCCTCCGCCCCCCCGGCCCGGGGGGATCGGGAGGGATCAGCGCCGCTCCGACAGCGTACCGTTATGACGGAAAGGTCTTGACACCGCAGGCACCATGGGTATGAGAATAATCGAGGTATCACTATGAAACTGTTGCTGTGCTACTTTTCCGCCACGGGGAACACCGCGGCCGTCGCACGGGAGGTCGGGAGGGCCTGCACCGGCCTGGGTATGGAGGTGGAGGAGCGGGACATCACCCCCCTGGCGGCCAGGGAGGAGCGTGCCGACCTTTCTCCCTACGACGCATTCATCTTCGGCGCACCGATCCACTCCTGGAGGGCCCCCCGGGTGGTCCGCCAGTGGCTGCGCTCGCTGGACGGCGCGGGGAGGCGGTGCGCCCTCTTCCTCACCTACGGCGGTTTCGGTGTGCACCCGGCGCACCACTCCACGAAGGGGATCCTGGAGGAGCGGAACTTCAGGGTCGTGGCCTCGGCCGAGTTTCCGGGACCCCACACCTTCAACCTGGGGGGATGGCGGGCGATGATGGGCAGGCCCGACGAGAACGACTTCGCCATGGCCAGGGAGTACGCGGCGGCGATATGCCGGCGCTTCTCCGGCGAGGACCCGGCGCTCCTGGGGGAGATGGAGACGACCTCCCACACCGAGCAGGAACTGGACTCCATAGAGGCCTTCCGCTTCAAGATCCTCACGCAGCTCCCGACGCGCCTGGGCAGGGAGTGCTCGATGTGCATGCGCTGCGAGGAGCACTGCCCCACCGGGGCCATCAGCGCCGCCACTGGGGAGGCGGACCGGGAGCGCTGCATCGCCTGCCTGGGGTGCGTGTCGGTGTGCCCCGAGGGTGCGCTGAAGATCAACGACATGACCGGCAGCTGGCAGTTCAAGCTGCAGATGGAGAAGATCACCGAGGAGGGGATCGCCGCGAAGAGGAGCAGGATCTACCTCTAGCGGATCGCCGCCGGGCACCGGGAGGGGCGGTGAATCTCACCCGCGGTCCATCACCCCGGTCCTCCTGAGCTCCCGCACGAAGTCCCTGCCGTGTTCCGAGCCCTCCTTGTAGAAGACCGCCGGTTTCCCCATGGGCGCCTCCACGGTGACGCGCGTCCCCTTCGATGCATCGCCGAAGGTCCTGCCGCTCCATACATGCACCCATCTCCCGGCGGGGAGGTAGGCCTGGACGCTGGAGCGGCCCGGGTCGAGCACCGGCGCCACGAGAAAATCCGGCCCCACCATGAACTCCTCGTGGCGGATGCCGTACACCGCGGGGTCGTGGGGATAGTGGAGGAAGAGGTGGCGCACCATTTTTTCAATAGTTTAACGGTGCTCGGGTGAATTATCTTGACAGCCCCCGGCGTCGGGAGCGGGCGTGATCTTCAACGGGGCTCTTGGATTCTCCCGGTGCCGCGATGCAACACACTCAACGGGTGCGCAACTCCGCCGGCGCCTACAGCAACGCCCGCAGACCTGTACCGCGTCTCTCTCTCTCTCTCTCTCTCCATGTATCTGTCATGAATTCATGATCCTTTCAAAAGCTCCTCTGTCCTTGATCATATTCACAAACCGGATCCCGCCCGTTTTTTTTATCTCGCGGAAGTTCGCCCCCTTCCTGATCATTTCAGTCACGGCATCCCTGTGGGTTACGACTGATCCGGACAGTATGTCGATCCCGTAATCGAGAAGCACCTCCGTCATCGGAGTGCTGGGGCCGAGAAGGAGTTTTATCGAGCCTTCGGGGCACAGGGAGAGAATCGAGTCGAGTGTATGATTGATCAGTGTTGTGCTCGAAATCGCTATTACCTCCGACCGGGGGAGATATTTCCCGCTGTCGCTGTCTCTGTAATCGCCAGGCTGCGGGCGTTTCTCAATCACCCACAGATTGCGGGCCACATCCTCCAGGCCGTCGACAAAGGGGAAATGGCCGATAACGGATATGTTCTTGCCCTTTCCCGCTTTACTCAGAAAGTCGGACGCATTGATCTCGGTATGGGCATCTGCATCAATGCAGATCAGGGAGTTGATTGCCGCCATACCCAGCGATGCCTCCGATTCGACCGCAGAGAGAGACATGCGGCACATTTCCAGTGCGAAATCACTCTGGATCTCGAACGCGGCATTCTCCTCTACATCCGCATTGGAATCGCACCCCCCCTTGATCATTGAGGATGCCAGTCCGCATCTTCTGCTGACAACTGCATTCCATAACGGGCCCCTGATAATATCATTTACCGGATGGTCCTGTTTGAGGCTCGCAATAATATCTTCAAGAATTCTCATGGTTTCACCCTCCCCTTTGCGGTGATGGCGGTATCCCTCGCCGCCCGGCAGGCATCGGGATCAAGGCTCTCAGCGGATAGTGGTGCTCCTTCTCCGGAATACTCTATCCGACAGCTGATCGCATGACCCTCACCATTGCAGTCAGTACCGTGGACCCCGTTCATGGATCTGCGTGGCGCGTATCATTCAAATGGAATGAACGATAACCGGAACGGTCAGAGGACCGGACAGGGGGCAATCCCCCGGGGACGGGAATGGTATCCCGGATATGGCACCGTCATGTTTCTGCACTGCTGTTTCTGTTACTCTCTCTTCATCAATCATCCCTCTGTTTGTCAATGAGAATACTCGATTAAATACAATATTCATCCATTGAGATGAGGGGGCGTGGTTTTTATGAATTATAATCCGGATCGCATCTGAACCACCGTCTGTGCGTATGCGCCGCATTCGTTCACGATTGGTACCCCGTGGAAACGCCCTGAATTCATGTGCGTGTCATCATGATAAAATAATTGATAATGGCCGGCACCGGTATGATAATGGCCTTCCTAGAATAGGCGTGCAGGATTGTATCGTTAAAAATTGATTGCCGACAGGTGGGATCGCGATGGAGACAATGAAGGAATTATCGCCGGAACTCAGAATCGCTCTCGAAGAGTGGGCCGAACGGAGTCTCGAGGGTATCGGTTTGTACAAGAAGGACTCCCCCGAATACAGAAGGCTGATGGCGCAGACCATCCGTCAGTTGCGGTGCATATACAGCGACAAGGCCATCGATCTCTTTCTGAGAGGCAGGGACAACAGAAGGATTGAAACGCCGGATGGATATGCGCAGGTTGAGGGTGAGTGCGGCGATGTCATGGAGATATTCCTGAGGATTGACAACGATCGGATCGTCGATTCGTCTTTTCAGACGAGCGGATGCGCCCCCTCCGTCGCATCGGGCGGAATGGTGGCGGAGATGGTCAGGGGGAAAACGATTGATGAAATAAAAATGCTCAACCAGAGGGATGTCCTCGATTCCTTGGGGGGGCTCCCGGAGGAGAGCCAGCATTGCGCCATGCTGGCCGTGTACACCCTGAAAGACGCCATTGAGGATTATTACAAGAAAGGGTGAGCCGAGAAAACCGGATCATACCGGATCCGGAATGCCCCGCGAGGATGGCTTCACCATGCCGTGGTTCCTTGGCGCCGCTGAACGGGTCGCCGGTTATACCCCGGCGGCAAAAACCTGCACCGGGGAATATCCGGAGAGATTGTCGCCCTCACGGCATGGGTGAGCAGGGGGGCCGTGATATTCTGGTTGCGTTCAGGCCTTTCCCCTTTTCCTCTTCGACCCCGCCGGACTACGAGACAGGCTCACCGCTGCCCTGTGGCGTACGATCCGCCCGACCAGGTCCAGGGGGAGGGGGCGGTCCAGGGGGAACTGCACCGCCCCCTTCGATGTCCTGTACCCCCTCAGTTCGTGCTTGAAGGCTTCGATCCCGTCGGGCGAGGGATAGAAGCCGATATGGCTCCTGAACGCGGCAAAATGCACCAGGGGCCCCCGGAGCGTGAAGGTGGGGATCCCGTAGCTGATCGTCTTCGGTGTCATGGGCCGCCTCCTGTCTGTCGCGCCTCTGTGCAAAGCGCGCGATTGATTAATCAGTATAATAAAAAGTGCGGCAAGCGACAAGGGATGCGCGGTTTTTCATGATCTGTCGATCCGTCAGGCATCGACACGGCCGGGAGGGAACAACTGATGCGTGTCGCGCGATTCGCAGACGGCGGCGCCGCCGGGCTCAAGCCTGGCGGCGCAGGCCGTTTTATTCTATCGCGTTTGTACATGGGACGGTCTTGAAAGATCCCTTGCCGGCAAGAAGGCCCTATTTTACTCCCCTCTTAACAATCGTCGGCGACTGGTCCTTCTCGTATCGCTTCCCGTCCAGTATGCAATCCCCCATCACGCACCCCCATCCCTCGGAGCGCATGGTGTACTGGGGCCACATGACGGTTTTCATGGATTCGAGCCTGTAGGGACTCCGTCCCGGGACGATGAATTCATAGGAGTTCTTCAGCTGCAGGGCGCGGGTGATGGTCGCTCCCCCGCTTCGTTTTTTCGTTGCAATCTCGTCACCCCCTGCCACACTGCCTGAAGAGATCGACCGGGACAGGAGCCATAGCCCCCCACGATGAATAAAAAGGATATCATCGCGCTCTGCGGCGCACGCGGACTCTCCCCCAGCAAAAAGCTGGGGCAGAACTTTCTCGTCTCCGGGAACGAGGCGAAGCGCATCATGGAGGCGCTCTCCCTCGCGAAGTCGGACCGGGTCCTGGAGGTGGGGCCCGGCCTGGGGGCCATCACCGGGGAGATCGTCGCGGTCGCGGGGCACTGTACCGCAGTGGAGATCGACGCGGGCCTGGCGCGGTATCTTGGCGAGCGATTTGCCGGAGAGCCGAACTTCACGCTGGTGCACGGCGACTTCCTGAAGGAGCGCCTGCCGGACGAATTCACCGTCATCGTCTCCAATCTCCCCTATTACTGTTCATCGGAGATCCTCTTCCGCTTCGCGGCGGATTTCTCCGCTCCCCGGGTCTACGTGATGCTCCAGAGGGAGTTGGGGGAGCGGATCCTGTCGAAGCCGGGATCGAAGGCCTACGGCGCCCTCACGGTGAACCTTGGGTTCCACTTCCTTCCGGCGGCCCTCTTCTCCGTGCCGGGGAGCGCCTTCTACCCGGTGCCGGAGGTGCGCTCCAGCTTCATGCTCCTCCGGCGGCGGAACGCGCCGCTCCTGGAGGGGGCGGCGCTGCAGGGGCTCTTTCACCGCATCGTCAGGGCCGCCTTCTGGGGCAGGCGGAAGACCCTGGCAA
>JAFGJK010000124.1 GCA_016929135.1 Spirochaetota bacterium
AGGGGGAGTCCCTGGAGGAAAAGAACGCGCGTCTGCGGGATCTCCTGGACCAGATCACCGAGATCATGCAGAACAACGACATCATCAGCCTCGCCGATACGCTGGAGTACGAGATCAGGCCCTCCCTGGAGAACCTGGGTACGTACCTCGACCTGCTCCTGAGCCAGATCGCCGGCACTCAGTGACGGGATTCCCGCGGCGGCAGCGCGGTTCGGGCGCCGCCATACGGTCCCGGCAATCCTTTTTTTCCGCTGAGGCGCAATAGTGCTTGCCATTTCCGGCCCCGGCGGCTAAGGGAATTTTAAAAATAACCCGGCGACCGGATCCGGGCATCCGGCGCCCGTGAAGGAGTATCATATGAAATTTTCGTTACTGCTGTTCATTCTTTCCAGGAAGCTGAAGAAGGCCGCAAGGAAGCATCCTTCCTTCCGCGATCGACTCAAGGAGAAGGACTTTACCATCTGTATACGGACAAAGGACGGCGCGAAGGCCCGCTCCTTCACCTTCGGGAACGGCGCGGTGACGTCGGTCGGCTCGGTGGCGCCGAACCCCGCGGTATCGCTTGTATGGGAAGACGCCGCAACCGCCTTCGCGGTCATGTCGAAGGGGAGCAACGAGGCCACCATGAAGGCCCTCTCGGAGGGGAAGCTGAAGATCGAGGGGGACGCCAATTTCGCCCTCTGGTTCAGCGAAACCGTGAAGCAGATGATGAAGCTGAAATAGGTGCGGCCGGTGGCGGAGAAGAAAAAGCCCTGGGGCGGCAGGTTCACCGATGCCGCCTCCCGCGCGGCGGAGCGCTTATCCGCCTCGATCCAGTATGATTCCCGGCTCTACCGCCAGGACATACGCGGTTCCAGGGCGCACGCCAGGATGCTGCACCGCATGGGGATCCTCGATGCGGGGGAGCTCGAAGCCATCGTCGACGGGCTCGGGACCATCGAGCGGGAGATCCGGGAGGGGGACTTCGAGTTCTCGCCGTACCTAGAGGACATCCACATGAACATAGAGTCGCGCCTCACCGAGATGATCGGCGATGCCGGGAGGAAGCTCCACACCGCCCGCTCCAGGAACGACCAGATCGCCCTGGACGTGCGCCTCTACCTGCTGGACGAGTCTGGCGTCATCAGGAAGGGGATGACGGCGCTGGTGGAGACGATCACGGCCGCGGCGGATCGCCACATCGAGGTGGTGATGCCGGGGTACACCCATCTCCAGATCGCCCAGCCGGTGCGGTTTTCGCACCACCTTCTTGCCTACGCATGGATGTTCCTGCGGGACCTGACCCGGCTCGATGCGGCAGCCGATGCCGCCCGGGGGCTCCCACTGGGGTGCGGCGCCCTGGCCGGTGTCAACTACGAGAACGACCGGGAGTTCCTCAGGGAGGAGCTCGGCTTCGACCGGGTGATACCCAACTCCATGGACGCGGTGGCGGACAGGGATTACATCCTCGATTTCCTCTATTTCGCCGCGGTGCTGGGAACGCACCTGTCGCGCATGGGGGAGGAGCTGGTCCTCTGGTCGAGCGCGGAGTTCGGATACCTGCGCCTCGCCGACGCGGTCACCACGGGTTCCTCGATCATGCCACAGAAGCGGAATCCCGACATCGCGGAGCTCCTGCGGGGCAAAACCGGGCGCCTCTACGGGAACATGGTGTCGCTCATGACGGTGCTCAAGGGGCTCCCCATGGCCTACAACAGGGACCTCCAGGAGGACAAGGAGCCCCTCTTCGATTCGATCGACACGGTGAAGGACTGCCTGGAGGCGCTGACGGAGATGATCGCCACCATGACGGTGCGTGACGATCGGATGCGGCGCTCCCTCTACGATAATTTTTCCACCGCCACGGACCTGGCGGATTACCTGGTCATGAAGGGGATCCCCTTCCGGAGCTCCCACGAGATCGTGGGCGCCCTGGTGAAGCACTGCGAGGAGAGCGGCGAGGATTTTTTCACCCTCCCGGTGGAGACGCTGAAGCGCTTCTCTCCCGCATTCGGGGACGACGCCGCCGGCGTGCTGCGTCCCGACACGTCGCCGGAGCGGAAGCTCTCGTCCGGGAGCACCTCGAAGGGTGAGGTGAAGAAGCAGATCGCCGCGGTGCGGGAGCGCCTGCGGTCGTCAGGCACCGGCGGATAGATCGCTATTTTCTTGACAATCAGCCGTCTGTATATGATTCTTTCTTCTTGACATTGTTGGAACCTGACAAGGTATGCTGAAACGGGGGGTGGAGTATGGCATCGACAAAGCCGAAGGCTGATCTGGACTGGGGGAATCTTCCATTCGCCTATCATAAGGCCGATTACAATATTCGATTCTATTACAGGGACGGCCAGTGGTCCGCCGGCGAGCTTGTATCGGACGAGTTCCTGTCGCTTCACATGGCCGCACCCTGCCTCCACTACGGGCAGGAGGCCTTCGAGGGGCTCAAGGTCTTCGAAACAGAGGACGGCAGGATCGTCTCCTTCAGGGCGGTGGAGAACTCCAAGCGCCTGCAGAGGAGCTGCGATCGCATCTACATACCTCGGTTCCCCGAGGAGGCCTTCCTCGACGGGCTCCGCCAGGTGGTACGGGCGAACAGCAAGTACGTCCCCCCCTTCGGTACGGGAGCGAGCCTCTATGTGCGCCCGCTGGTGATCGGCACGGGGGCCCGTGTGGGTCTCGGCCCGGCCGATGAATACATCTTCATTATCTTCGTGACCCCCGTGGGCCCCTACTACAAGGGGGGATTCACCCCGGTGAAGGCCCTGGTGGTGGAGGACTTCGACCGTGCCGCGCCGAACGGCGTCGGCGACTGCAAGGTGGGGGGGAATTACGCCGCCGGCCTGGGGGGCGGCCAGTTCGCCAAGGAGAAGGGGTATCCGGTGCCGCTGTACCTGGATTCCAGGGAGAAGCGGTACGTGGACGAGTTCGGCACCTCGAATTTCATCGGCATAAAGAAGAAAACCTACGTCACGCCGGCATCGCGGTCAATCCTTCCCAGCATCACCAACAAGAGCCTCGCGGCGATCGCCGAGGACATGGGCATGAAGGTGGAGCGGCGGAAGATCGACGTGGCCGAGCTGGGTGATTTTGAGGAGGTCGGCGCCGTAGGGACCGCAGCGGTGATCACGCCGGTGAACTGCATACACTACGCGGGGAAGGACTATCGCTTCGGGAACGGCGAGAGCGCCGGGCCGGTGATAACATCGCTCTACAAACGGCTGGTGGACATACAGACAGGCGTTGCCGAGGATACGTACGGCTGGCTCGAGGAGATCGAGTAGGGCCGGGGAGCCGGCCCCGGATGGCTGACTAGGACGAGGTGACGCGCTCCGCCTGGACTGCGAGGTACTTCACCAGGGTCTGCTCGGTGATCGCTCCCTGCGATACCAGGATGATCCCTATAAGGCCACCCTCCTTTTTCTGAACCTCCACGGCCTTCTCGAGCTGCTCCTGAGTGATCTCGCCGTTTTCAAGGAGTATCTCCCCCAGTAATGGTCGTGCCATGTGTCTCCTCCAAGTGTTAAAGTAATCTCTTGACCGCTTCCTTCCAGATCCGTATCTGATGATCCCGCTCGGCGGCGTCCATCGTGGGCTTGTAGCGGGATGCTATTTTGTTGTGTTGTGCCACCTCATCGATGCTCTTGAACAATCCGGCGGTGACGCCGGCGAGATACGCGGCGCCCAGGGCGGTCGATTCGGTGATCTCCGGCAGTACCACCGGCACGTTCAGGACGTCCGCCTGGAACTGCATCAGGAATGCGTTCTTCGTGGCGCCGCCGTCGACCCTGAGCTCATGGATGGACTTGCCGGTGTCCTCCTGCAGCGCGTGGATCACGTCCATGGACTGCAGTGCGATCGATTTCAGGGCGGCCCTGATGATCTCCTCCCTGGTGGTGTCCCTGGTGATGCCGAAGATGGCGCCGCGGGCGTCCATCTTCCAGTGCGGCGCTCCGAGCCCCACGAAGGCGGGCACGAAGACCACGCCGCTCTCCTTGGTCACAGAGGTGGCCATCTCCTCCGACTGCGCGCTGTCGCTGAAGAATTTCATGTAGTCCCTGAGCCACTGGATCACCGCGCCCCCGATGAAGATCGATCCCTCCAGCGCGTATACCGGCTTCCCCGCGGGATCGCAGGCGATGGTGGTGAGGAGCCCGTTTTTCGATATGATGTAGCTGTCGCCGTTGTTGATGAGGACGAAGCACCCGGTGCCGTAGGTATTTTTCGACGTTCCCGGAAATACGCAACCCTGGCCCACCATGGCAGCCTGCTGGTCTCCGGCGATGCCGCCCACGGTGATCCCGTCCGGAAGCCCCGGCGCGTCGTCGGTGACACCGAATACCGATGCCGAATCGCTCACCCCCGGGAGGATCTTCTCCGGAATGTTCAGTATCTCCAGGAGCTCCTTCGACCATCTCTTTTCCTTGATGTCGTACATCAGGGTGCGCGATGCGTTGGAATAGTCGGTCATGTGGGATTTTCCGCCGGAGAGCTTCCAGAGGATCCAGGTGTCGATGGTGCCGAAGAGGAGGTCCCCCGCCGCGGCCCTGGACTGTGCTCCCTCCACGTTGTCCAGGAGCCATTTCACCTTGGTGCCGGAGAAGTACGCGTCGATCACCAGCCCCGTCTTTTCCCTGAAGACCTTCTCATGGCCGGCCTCCTTCAGCTCGTTGCAGATGTCCGTGGTGCGCCGGCACTGCCACACGATTGCGTTGTGGATCGGTTTGCCCGTCTTTTTGTCCCAGAGGAGCGATGTCTCCCTCTGGTTGGTGATGCCGATACCGATGGCGTCCCTGGGTGAAAGGCTCCCCTTCGCGATGGCCTGCGGAATGAGCCCGCTCACCGATTCCCATATCTCCAGCGGATCGTGCTCCACCCATCCGGGTTTCGGAAAGTGCTGGGTGAACTCCTTGTAGGCGCTGGATATAGCATGTCCCTGGTCGCTGAAGCAGTAGACCCTGTTCCCGGTGGTGCCCAGGTCAATGGCGATGATGAATTTTTTTCCCATGGGATCCTCTCACGTGATGATACAGATAATCGCCCAAAAGTGAAAATTGTCAACTAAAATAGCTGGAATGTGTCTAATGAATAATAAGGAAGATGTGCGGCGGAAGAAAATATTCTTGTAAAAATGAGGCGCCTGCGGCCATATTCTCACGTAAATCGGATATAGCGGGGCGAGAGGAACGTGAAGCGGGGAATTGATGACATCGTGCATTCATCGGAGGGGAGGCCATTTTTCATCGCGGAGATCGGTCTGAACCACAACGGCGACGCCGCTGCCGCGGGGCGGATGATCGACGCCGCCGCCGGGATCGGCGTGGGGGGCGTGAAGTTCCAGACGCTGGTGCCGGAGCTTCTCAATTCCGTCCACGCACGGGGTCTCCTGGAGCACGGGACCGAGGGGGAGGCCGACACCTCCGCGGTCGATTTTTTCAGGAGGCTCTCGCTCACGGCCGGGGAGATGGCGGCGCTGAAGGAGAGGGCCGACCGCCGGGGGGTCCTCTTCTTCTCCTCGGTGTTCGACGGGCCCTCGCTGGAGCTCCTGGAGGGAGTGGGGGTCCCCCTCTACAAGCTTGCCTCCTCGGAGATCACCAATCTCCCCCTCATCGAGGCGGTGGCCGACACCGGGAAGCCGGCGATCATCTCCACCGGTATCTGTTCCGAGGAGGAGATCGGCGAGGCGGTGGCGGCCTTCCGGCGGCGCAGCGGCGCCTACCTGGCCCTCCTGCACTGCGTCTCCCGGTATCCCCTGCCGCCGGAAGAGGTGAACCTGGCCAGAATTATTTCACTGCGACGGCGATTTCACCTTGACGTGGGATTTTCTGACCATACTGATGGTATCCATGCCTGCGCCTTCGCCGCCTCCCTGGGGTCCAGGATCTTCGAAAAGCACTTCACACTGCACGATACCTGGGACTGCCCGGACAGTGCCGTGTCTCTGTCGCCGGTACGCTTCCGCGAAATGATGGAGCTGACGGAGCTGGCGGTCCGCATGCAGGGGGACGGGACGATCACCCACGGAAGCGGCGAGTCGGAAACCGCGAGAGCGGCCAGGCGCAGCCTCTTCGCACGGCGGGACATCCCGGCCGGGAAGGTGATCGAGCCGGAGGATCTGGTGGCCCTGAGGCCCGGGATCGGCATCCAGCCAAACAGGATCGCCGAGGTTCTGGGGAGGCGCGCCAGGTGCCGCATCGACAAAAACATGATGATACGAAGGGAGCATTATGAATGACAGACTGAAATCACTGGCAATCGGGCTTGCCATCGCGCTTGCCGTCATCTCCGGCCAGGGGTGCGCCTCTTACTTCCGCCTCTTCGGCGGCCAGAGCTACACCTTCACCGCCGGGGAGGTAAAAATTCTGGAAAAGACCACCAAGGCGATCGAGTTCGACTACGGCTACGACGACGATATCGGCCTGGACTACGTCTACCCCTATCCCAACAGCATGGACGCGCTGAAAAATAATGAGAATAAGTTTATGCAGGCAGTTGACGATATAGATAATACGACGCTGATCAAGTTCTTCGAGAAGGTCTACGGGGTCCGCGAGAAGACCGTGCTCCTGAGGGACCTGGCGGAGGCCAGGGAACAGTGGACGCGGTACACCTATATCTCGAAGTACCTCCTCCCCGGCATCGAGGAGTACACGAAGGTCCTCGAGAGGCGGGTCCTCGCAAGGGACCCGGCCTACGGCTCGGTTATAGACGAGAAGAAGGCGGCCGTCAGGGAGGCCCTGCTCCGCCGGATGCAGGATGAGGAGAACAGACGCAGACTCCAGGAGACGGAGCGGATAGTGCGTGAGCGGAAATAGGTACACCGAACAATGAAGATTGCCATACCCATACTCTCGTCGCTCCTCATCGTGATGAATGCAGAGAGACAGCCGTCGGTGAGAGTACTCTGCTACCACACCTTCAAAGACGCCAAGAACATGTACAGCTTTTCCATCGACGAATTCCGCGGCCAAATAGATTTTCTCAGGTGCAAGGGGTTCACCTTCGTTTCCGCCGGCGACATCGTCACCGGCCGCGTGCGGGGGAACAGGAACGTGCTCATCACCATCGATGACGGGAACGTGAGCGTCTACAGGGCCGTCAGGGAGGTGCTCAGGCCGAGGGGGATCCGCCCGCTCCTGGCAATCTATCCGAACGTGATCGGGAAGAAATCCTATGCCCTCACCTGGGAGCAGCTTGCCGAGCTCACGCGCGACGGCTGCGACATCGCAGCGCACGGGTATTACCACAGCCTTCTGAACGACAAGACGTACGAACGCAACCGCGGCTCCTTCCACAAGGAGATCGTCGAGTCCAAGAGGGTGCTGGAAGAGAAGCTCAGGATACGGGTCGACTACTTCGTGTATCCCTTCGGCGTCGGGTCGGCACGGGCGGTGCGTATGGTCCGCGACGCCGGCTACCGGCTCGCCTTCACAATACGCCCCGGATCGTTCCCCGTTCCGGTATACCGGGAGCCGCACGAGCTGCCGAGATACATGCTGACCCGCGGCACCTGGAAGTGGCAGATGCACGCAATCTCCGGGGCGCTGCCGGGTGAGCCGGCGGCGGATTCGGTTCACCTTATCGCCAGGACCGATCCGGGAAAACAGGAGCGGGCCGAGCCGGCAAAGTCGCGGCAGGGAGCGTCGAAGGAGCCGGCGAGAGAGGAGCGGCGCGGCGCCTCCGAGATCAGGGTCACGATAACGACCGCCGGCAGTTCCGCCGCGGAGAAAAGGGTGAAGGAGGCGGCGCCGGACAGGGACAGGAAGACGGAGAGGGAGCAGAGAAAGCGTCGGAGGCGTCGTGAGCGCGAGGAAAAAGAGGTGGCGGTGGTTGCGCCGCTCAGGAGACCCTCCGCCGGGGACCGCGAACCGGGCGTGGCGCAGGGCGCGTCGCCGCTCTATGAGAACATCAGGCAGGTGCAGCCCGCCGACGGCGATCTCATCGTCGGGGATATCCAGACCGCCTACGCCGGTATCGACGCGCCGGCATCGGAGGGCGGCCGGGACGATGTCCCGCTGTTCCACCATGCACGCGGCACCGGGACGAGGGGAGGATCGCCGGGTGGGGTGCTCCGGCAGGAATACTTCTCCCTGGCCCACGGATCATGCAGGTCCTATTCAGCCCTCATGGAGAGGATGGAGGATCGTTTTTCCGATCTGAAGCGCTCGGTGGAGCAGCTGATAGGCCGCGTGAGGCGGCAGAGGGGCTAGTCCTCCTGGGGCACCGGCCGCTCCAGGATCTCGTCGGTGAGATTGCTGTAGTCGGTGGCGCCGTTGGAATCAGGCTTGTACTCGAAGATCGTCTTCCCCCAGCTGGGGGCCTCCTGAAGCGAAACGTTCTCCCGTATCAGCGTAGTGAAGAGCTTGCCCGGCAGGCGCTTCTGCGTCTCCTCGATGACCTCGCGGTTGATCGATTTGCTGGCGTTGTACATGGTGCCGATGATGCCGGTCACCGCGATGTTCCTGTTGAGCCGCTTTTTCACCATCTGCACCGCCTCGAAGAGGTTGTACATGCCGTGGAAGGGTAGAAACTGCACCTGCAGGGGGATGAATATTTCCTGGGCGAAGGTCAGGGCGTTCATGGTGAGCACCCCGAGCGACGGCGGACAGTCGATGAGCACGAAGTCGTATTCCTCCAGCGACTGCATCGCATCCTTTAAAAGGAATTCCTTCGCCGGGATCGGCATGAGCTCGATGTCCTTCAGTATCGAACTCGAGGGGAGGACGTGGATACCGCCGCGGTCGATCAGGATGTCGCGGTACTCCAGTTCCTCCGCCAGGACGTGGTAGATCGACCGGTCGATGGATTTCGGGTTGAGCCCCAGGTGATAGGTGGTCTGCGCCTGGTGGTCCAGGTCGATCACCATCACCTTTTTACCGCGCTGGTGCAGCGCCCCGGCGATGTTCACCGTACAGGTGGTCTTCCCCACCCCCCCCTTGTTGTTGGAAATGGCGATGATTCTCATGCCGGGAGAATAGGGGCGGGAGCTAATTTTGTCAATGACTAAAAATTTACGTCCCCCCTCTGCCGGGAAAAAGCGGTGCCCCATGCCGCGCTGATCCCGGAGGAATACCCGATCGGAGCCGTGAAAAATATTCGGGTAATGTGTTGACGGGCGTCAGCTTTTATGAGAGCCTGTCATGGGGCGGCCGGCAGGCACGCCCTGCCACACTACAGGAGGATCCTTATGAGCGATGCAGCAATCACCGACAAGGACAGGGCAATGGCAAAGAAGTGCGTTGAGTGTCCTGTGTGCAGCAGGGCCCGCAGAAAGCAGCGGGGGATCGCCTACTGGTTCGTGAAGCGTATCGAGGGAGGGTTCTGCCCCTACTGCCAGGCCTACGAAAGGGTGTACGGGAAGAAGGCCCACGAGGCCTAGGAGCATGCGTCTCGCCCCTTCACGGGAAGGGTAATCCTCGCGCGAACAGACAATGAAACGTGAGTCAGGAACATTTCCCCACAGGGAGAGCCTCTCCAGGGAGTACCGGTCGCGCCTGGAGCTCTTCGAGGGCATACTGAAGCGTCTGGTGGAGGACGTACGGGGCGCCCTGACGGAGCGGGAGCTCAATGCCACCATCAAATACCGGGTCAAGGGCTTCGACAGCTACTTCGGCAAGCTCATCCGGCGGATGAGGGACCCGGTGTGTCCGAATCCCCGCGAGATCACCGACATCCTGGGGATCAGGATCGTCTGCCCCTTCCTGGAGGACATCGAGAAGGCCGAGGGCATCGTACGCGGGGCCTTCGACGTCGCGAAGACCGATCGAAAGGGGATACAGCACTCCTTCAAGGAATTCGGATACGAGGCGGTGCACCTGATGATCAGGGTGGGGAGCTACCTCCCGCGCGGCGGGGCCGGCGATTTCTGCGGTCTCTGCGAGGTGCAGCTCTGCACGACCCTGCAGGACGCATGGTCCGAGGTGGAGCACGAGCTGGTCTACAAGACCGGTTTCACCCCATTCGACATACCCCTGAAGCGGAAACTGGCGGCGCTGAACGCCAATCTCACCCTCTCGGACATCATATTCCAGGAGATCCGCGACTACCACCGGGACCTACGCTCGCAGATGTCCGCCAGACGTGACGCCCTCTACGACACCATCGCGGTACCGGGCCACTCCTCCCCGGAGGGGGATTCGGCGCCCGGGGCCGGGATAACGGCGCGGGGGAGGGAGAGGGGCATCGAGTCCATGCCGGAGGACTCCATCGACAACATACTCCTGAAGGCCATCACGGCCCACAATATCGGCAGGTACGATTGCGCGGTGGACCTCTACAACCGGCTGCTGGAGCTGGGGTCGCTCCCCCGCGAGACGATGTCGGTCCTGTACAACCACCGGGGAATGGCCCGCCTGGCGGAGATGAAATACCGGGAGGCGGCCGGGGATTTCACCAGTGCGGTGGAGGCCGACCCGGCGAATTACAGGGCACTGAACAACAGGGGGATCTGCTACCGCATGACCGGCGATCTGGAGCGGGCACTGGGGGACCTTAATTCCTCGCTGGAACTGCACCCCTATCACGCCGACAGCTACTACGGCCGTGCCCTGGTCTACTACGATCTGGGGGACCTGGCCAGGTCCCTGGAGGACTGCGAGCGGGCGGTCAACTTCAAGCCGGAATCGCCGGCCTTCCGGGCCTTCGCGGATTTCGTGCGGAAAAAGATGTTCAGCCCCTGACTCCCGATCCCCTGGAGTGTAGATTACATTTCGGGTTTGTCTTTCCTGTCCCCGATTTCGCGGGGTTAAACTCCAGCGGGAATGCACGTGTTTTTTCGGATTCTGCTGGCCAGGAGGGCCGAATGACGAGGAGGACAGGCCGACGCCGTTTTGCACATCCTGTGCGGCGTCGGCACTGAAACATCCTTTTGGGCGGATGTCCGTGAGCGGCCGGCTCTTCGCTTCGCTCAGGCCGGAATGACAGAGTATTGCTTTGACTTCATCCCGACATTTATTACACTCACATCCCCTGCACCGGTATGGAAAAAAAATGTTTTGACAAATAGGGACGCCCTCCAATTGTAATTATCCTATGCCTTTTTACGGCAGTGGCCCGGTTCCACGGGGCCGTGCCGCGGGGAGAGAGACAGGATCTATCGAGAGTTGCCATGACCAAGACAAAATGCAAGGTGATCATCAATGCGGACCTGTGCAAGGGGTGCTCGCTGTGCGTCGAGCACTGTAAGCGGGGCGTGCTCTGCATGTCCGGCGACCTGAACGTGCAGGGGTACAACTACGCGGTGGCGGATGAATCCAAGGAGTGCACCGGGTGCCTCGTGTGCACCCTGGTGTGCCCCGAGGTGGCGATAGAGGTGCAGAGTGACTAGGATATTCATGAGCGGAAACCACGCCTTCGGCGAGGCGGCGATACGGGCCGGGTGCTCCTTCTACTGCGGGTACCCCATCACCCCCCAGAACGAGCTGGGGGAGTACATGGCGGATCACCTGCCGAAGAACGGCGGCGTCTTCATCCAGTCGGAGAGCGAGACGGCGGCCATCAACATGATCATCGGGGCCGCCGCGGTGGGCGCCAGGGCCCTCACCTCGTCGTCGAGCCCCGGGGTGAGCCTCAAGCAGGAGGGGATCTC
>JAFGJK010000125.1 GCA_016929135.1 Spirochaetota bacterium
CGTGAATATCACGCTGTCATGAAAAAAACCGATAATTGTTGGAAGGTCTGAAAAATCGAGAAATTTTCAGACCTTCCTTAGCAAAATCATCGGCGACACCGGGCGATCAGGTGTTGATCGCCTTCATCTTCTGCTCGTATGATTCCCTGAGGAGCTCGTGGAGTGATATGAAGCGCTGCTTGTCGGTTATGCTGAAATACTGGAGTGCGTCTTCGTGGATCAGTTCGTAGCGCATCTTGCCGTTTTCGAAGTCGATGTAGCAGTTCGCCAGGTACACTATGTTGACCAGCTCCCGGTGTTCCTCCGGGGACATGTAGGGCCTATGGTGATACTCGATCGCCTTGATGAGCGCCTCGTTGAAGTTCCACTTGGCGCAGATCATGGCCCCCAGGGAGCTGTGGCTGATGCCCAGGCTTATCTCCTCCAGCGGCACCGAGGGATTGATGCCCTTGATGCCGGCGATCTCCTGTATCCGCTTCCAGATGTCCGCCTTCAGCGAGAGGATGATGATGAAGCCGATGTCCGCCAGAAGGCCCGCCAGGTAGGCGAAATCCCCCAGCTTCGCCCTCTTCATCTGAATCGCGATCTTCTGGGAGTAGAAGGCACGCCTGTTCGACTCCTTCCAGAGTTTCTCGTACCGCTTGTACCGGGAGTCCAGTATCCTGTGGACGCCGGTGGCCACCAGGAGGGTGTTGATCCCCTTGATCCCGATGTTCTTCACCGCGTCGGTGAGGGTTTCTATCTTCCTTCCGGTGAGGTACCCCGCAGAGTTGGCCAGTTTCAGGATCGAGGCGGTGAGCGCCGGGTCGTGGGCGATGCTCTCCGATATCTCCTTGATCGTGGACTCAGGGTTGTCGCAGAGCCGCTGGATCGACTGGATGTTCTCCGGTATCGACGGTATCTCCGCTATCTCCTTGACGATCTCCTCGGCGATCCTCCTCTGCGATTCGATGTTGGTGAGGGATTTCGGTATGGAGATGGTGGCGGTGGTGGCCCCCTCCTCGCGGGAGACCTGCAGGGTCTCCTGGGTGAGGCCCGAGTTCTTGAGCAGCATGATGGCCATGATCAGGCCAAGCCCCGCCCCCTCGGAGTCGTCCAGAACGTCGTCGAAGGCCTCGGCGATGTCCGTGTACTTGAACGCCTTCTTCACTCTGGACTGGATCTTCGCGAGCTCCACCTCCAGGATGGGCGAGTTGTTGGTGATGGCGATCCTGATGTGGCTCTCGCTGGTGGTGAAGACGATCCTGACATGGAGGTCCGACTTCTCCAGCTGGTCGATATAGGTGGTATCGTCGGGCTGGTAGGTCTCGGCCTTGAAGCTTTCCATGCCGATCCGATAGTCCTCGGTTGTGTGGATGTCGAGGTTTTTCATCCCGAAATAGAGCCGCTTCAGGTTCGCCTTGACGGCGTTGTTTACCAGCTCCTTCATGATATTGACGACGGTTTCGCGAAGGTAGTGGATGTCGTATTTTTCGAGGAAACGGTAGATTATCCTGGTAACGGCGGCCTCAGTCCGGTTCTGCCAGCTGTTGAACTGGATATAAAATTCGGACCCCGATTCGATGCATTGACGGTAATTCTCCGGAGATATGACATAATTTCTATTCCCCTCAGCCACTGGACCGAACTCCTGATCTCGCATGATATCGTGAATGCAATTTGAATACTATACACAGAGAAGCACTAATTAATCAAGTATTTTACTGGAATCATTACAGGGACGGAGCCCCGGCGGGAACGCGGTGAGGAATGATTCCGCCCTGGGTGCCTGCGCCTGACGGGCGGATTTTAAAATTGAATGCCCGTTTTTTTGCTCTTGACAATAGATGGTGTGATCAATATATATTTTGTGTAGAGGTGTATATATTCCATAGGCGATTGACAGTGCGATAAATTATCCGTGGAAGCGGAGTGGGGCGCGGGAAAGGGCTTTCCCGCGTGCGAAGGGGGCGCCCGACGATATCCGCGGGTGCTGTATTTATTGCACGGGGGGATTCCAATGAAAAGCAAAGCCGATTTTCCGGCGCTCAATACGAAACAGCCCGGGGGACTGAAACCGAGCGGCAAGCCCTACCGCGTGATGGTGGTGGAGGACAAGGATTTCCAGCGCAAGCAGATAGTGCAGATACTGGAGTCGGAGCGGTATGAGATAGTGGCTACCGCCCAGAACGGCAGGGAGGCCCTCGATAAATTCGACAAGATAAGCGGCCCCATAGACCTGATCACCACGGACCTGGACATGCCGGTCCTGGACGGCTACGCGATGCTGTACGAACTGAAAAGCAAGCCGAAGAAGCCGCTGGTGGTCTTCATCAGCGAGGAGACCACGAAGGGGGTCATGCAGGACCTCATCTCCCTCGGTATCAGCGATTTCATCCTGAAACCGGTGAACCGGAAGACGATTCTCGACAGGGTCAAGGCGGCCCTGGTGAAGAAGGCGCAGACTGATAGAGCCGAAATGGACTAAGGGGGTGAGCCGCACATGGCCGAGACGTTTGACAGCGTCGTTTCCAACTTTTCCGAGCAGACGAAGAAGCTCGAGATCGCGACCCACTACACCTTCGGTGACGTGGAGAAGGCCAAGCTGATGGTGGCCGGCACCTACAAGGATATATACGCCATCAAGGCCAGGTTCTCCTCTTCCTCCATAAACGGCGCCTTCCTGATCTTTTTCAACCTTCACAACAACATGGTGAACAGCGTGTTCCTGATACTCTCGCACTCCTACGCGGTGGCGGAGATGAAGACGAACACGGACTGGAGGGCCTTCGAGCGGCAGATATCCGACCAGATGAACCAGCATGATCACGATGACGTCCTGGGGAGCCAGATAAAGGATGCCATGATGGCCGGCTTCACGATGCAGTTCAACAGCGACCTGAAAAAGCTCTTTGAGAGCGGCGACGAGATCGCCATGAATCGCATGTTCCAGAAGTTTGTGAAGGACCGGATGGGATTTCAGAACATCGACATCAGCGTGGACTACGAGCCCATTACCTCGGTGGACATGGAGCTCTACTCCACCAGCAGCGTGAAGATCAGCGCCCAGGAGGCGCAGAAGAGAAAGGATGAGGAGGAGAAGAAGAAGCGGGCCACCATCCAAGTGGACGAGGACAATCCCCTGTACGGCAGGGAGGTGAGGCTCATCATAGGCGGCAACGTGCTGCTCTCGCCGATAAAGGGGAAGGATATCGCCGATGTGTCGGTGGGTGACAAGATCAAGATCGCCATCACCGACATGAACCCGAAGGCGATCCAGGTGGCCAAGGCGTTCAACGCCTACAGCGAAGGAAACTTCCTCCCCATCTCCGGACGGGTGATCTACATCAAGCACCTGAACCCAGGCTACAAGATCTACGCGGTGGTGGCCAAGGGGATCTACGTGAAGATCGACGAGGAGGAGGAGAGCATCAAGATAGCCATGGAGCGGCCGCATACTCAGGAGCAGAAGGAGGAGACCTCGTCGCTGGTGAGGATCGGCATGATGATTTTGGTGATCATCGCCTCCATCGCCATCATCGCCGTTCTGGTGGCGCAGTTTCTGTGACTCAGGCGATCAGCCTCATGGGGATGCCCCTGGCGGACAGCTCCCGCTTGACCTCCATGATCGAAATCTCGCGGAAATGGAATATCGATGCGGCCAGCACCGCGTCGGCCTTGCCCTCGGTGAGCCCCTGGTACATGTGTTCGATGGTCCCGACGCCGCCGGAGGCGATGACCGGGATCGTAACCCGCTCCGCCACCGTCCTGGTGAGCTCCAGGTCGTACCCTATCTTCGTCCCGTCCCGGTCCATGCTGGTCAGGAGTATCTCCCCGGCCCCCAGCTCCTGGGCGCGGTGGGACCACTCCACCGCATCGGTTTCGGTGGGGGTCCGGCCGCCGTGCAGGTACACGGACCACCCCCCGCGGTCGTTCCGCTTCGCGTCGATGGCGACGAGGATGCACTGGGATCCGAAGCGCTTCGCCGACTCGGTGATGACCTCAGGATTCTGCACCGCCGCGGTGTTCATCGACACCTTGTCGGCCCCGTTCTCAAGTATGGTGTGGACGTCCTCAACGGTGCGGATGCCCCCCCCGACGGTGAAGGGGATGTGAACGGTCTCCGCCACGTCCTTCACCATGCCCAGGATGATCTCCCGGCGGTCCGAGGAGGCGGTGATGTCAAGGAAGACCAACTCGTCGGCCCCCTCCCGGTCGTAGAAGAGGCCGTTGGCCACGGGATCGCCCGCGTCGACCAGGTTCACGAAGTTTACCCCCTTCACGACGCGTCCGCTGTCCACGTCCAGGCATGGGATGATGCGTTTTGCCAGCATTCCTTCGTCCTCCGATGTGCTGCCGGCATGGTGATACGGGGGACGGCGCTGTGACAATCATTTTTTTCAGTCCCGCGGGCACGGGAATAAAATCTTGACACCGGGGTGATCCGCGGTGGATAAGAGTCACAGGGCCGCACCGGCACCGCTATACCCGGAGGACCACCCGGCAATGACATTCGCCCAATTCGGAAGGGAACACATCCCCGCCATCGATGGTTTCATCAGTGACTACTTCACCGGGAAGATGGCCTCGGCGGAACACCGCTTCATGGCCGACTTCTACGGCGATATCCTGGAATACCTCAACAGGGACGGAAAGAGGATCCGCCCGCTGGTGCTGATGGCCTCGTACCTGGGGTACCGCCGGCGTTTCCGGAAGACCGGCGAGGCGGTGAAGGCGGCATCGGTCCTGGAGATCATGCACGCCATGCTCCTCATACAGGACGATCTGATCGACCGTGCCACCCTCAGGAGGGGGGGGCCGGCGTTTCACCTGCTGATGCGGGACAAGTATTCATCGTACACCCTCAACGGAGGCATCGGGAACGATATCGCCATCATCCTCGCCGACATCATCTTCGCCGACTCCCTGGAGATCATCAGCGGCATCGCGGCCCCACGCGCCGTGAAGGACCGCTTCCTGCAGGTCTTTTCCCGGACCTACCAGGTCACCGCCTGGGGGCAGCTTCTGGATTCCCTTTATTCACTCTCCACGAGGATCGCCGAGGCCGGCGACGTGCCGATGCTCATCAGCACCATGAAGACCTCCCACTACACGATATTCTATCCGCTTCTCATGGGGTACGTGCTGTCCGGGAAAAACGACCGCCAGGAGATCTCCCGCATACGGGAGTTCTCGATCCCCCTGGGGATCGCCTTCCAGCTGAGGGACGACATACAGGGGGTCTTCGCCTCGGGCGATGAGATCGGCAAGTCCGCCGATTCCGACATCCGCGAGGGGAAGCTGACGCTCCTGGTGCAGTACGCGCTGGAGGCGCTCGGCGGGGGGGAGCGAGACCGGTTCATGGAGCTGTTTCTCAGGGAAGAGAAGAGCGATGGTGATGTCGGCGAGATCAGGGGGATGATCGACGCCAGCGGCGCCAGGGGGCGGGCCGGCGAGACCCACCGGGCGCTGGTGGGTGAGGCCCTCCGGAAGCTCCGGCGCCTCTCGGTCCCACCGGAGACCGCCGGGGTGCTCGGCGGTCTCGTGGATCTCATTGCGGCGGTGTGACGGAGGGGTGTGCGATGAACCTGGGGGTGCAGAGGATTCTCGTCCCGGTCGCCGTGACGCTCTCGCTGGCGCCGCTCTTCATCACCGTACGCGGCGGGGCCGGAGAGGGGGAGCTCTCGGCCGCCAGGGAGAACTACTATCGCCTCGAGGGGCTCTACCGTAAATGGGACGAGGGGCTCTTCGGGAGCAGGAACTACCGCTATCGCGAGCTCGAGGCCTTCCTCGCCTCCATCATCGGGAGCGAGATCGAGACGGACCACGACTGCATCGTGGACGCCTCCTCCGGGTGGGGGGACGGGAGCGTGCGGTGCAGCATCGGGTGGCTCACCCTGCGCGGTCCCCTGGAGGAGGAATCGCTGAAGGAGGTGCTGTCGGACAGGCCGCAGTTGCTCACGAGCTGGTGGAGGAGCGGGGTGCTCGTGTCGGCGCGGGGGAGGCTGCGGCGCTTCGGCATCGACAGGATGCACCGCCACGGCGGCATCGTCCTGTATCTGGAGAGGATCGCCGTGCGGGCCAATAATGGCGGGGCGGCCACAAAAAAGAATTGAATATTTTCTCCCGCTGTAATCGTTGTGCCACATAGTTCACGGGAGGGCGCCATGTGCGGCATCATCGGGTATATCGGAGACAAGAACGCTGCCGAGGTCATCATCAACGGCCTCAGGAGGCTCGAGTACCGGGGCTACGATTCGGCGGGGATCGCCCTGGTGGACGGGAAGCTCTATCTGGAGAAGCGGGCCGGCAAGATCAAGGACCTGGAAGCGGTGATTTGCTACGAGGAGTGCGCCGGCTTCAGGGTCGGCCTCGGGCATACCAGGTGGGCCACCCACGGCGAGCCGAACCAGGTGAACGCCCACCCCCACACCGACTGCACCGGCGACCTGGCCCTGGTGCACAACGGAATCATCGAAAACTATCTGGTGCTGAGGGAGGCCCTGGCCGGCGAGGGGCACAGCTTCGTGAGCGACACCGACACCGAGGTGGTGGCGCACCTCATCGAGCACTACCACCGCGACCACTCGCTCTTCGACGCGGTGCTCCTGGCGCTCTCGCGGGTCGAGGGGACCTACGGCATCGCGGTCATATCCCGGAAGGAGCCGTCGGTCATCGTGGCGGCCAGGAAGGGGAGCCCCCTGATACTGGGCGTCGGTAACGGCGAGATGATCCTCGCCTCGGACGCCAGCGCCATTGTGGAGCATACGAGGAACGTCATCTACCTGGAGGACAAGGAGATCGTCGAGATCACCAGGGACCACTTCAAGACCTGCGACCTGGACAACAGGAGGATCGACAAGAAGGTCGAGGCGATCGACTGGACCATTGAGGCGATCGAGAAGCGGGGCTTCAGCCATTTCATGCTCAAGGAGATCCACGAGCAGACCGAGACGATACAGGACGCCTTCAGGGGGAGGATCCTGCCGGAGAGCGGCACCGTGCGGCTGGACGGCCTGCGGCTCACCGACGAGGACCTGAACTCCATCGAGCGCATCATCTTCATCGCCTGCGGCACCTCGTGGCACGCGGGGCTCATCGGCGAATACCTTATCGAGGAGTATGCCCGCATCCCCGTGGAGGTGGAATACGCCTCCGAGTTCCGGTACCGGAA
>JAFGJK010000126.1 GCA_016929135.1 Spirochaetota bacterium
ACGGTCATCGGCGACAACGTGAACGCCGCGTCCCGGCTCGAGGGGCTCACCAGGATATACAAGGTCCCCATCATCGTTTCCGAATTCATCAAGCAGGACGTGGACGCCAACGTGGCCAGCCACGGGATCGCCTTCGTCGAGCTGGATACCGTCATGGTGAAGGGGAAGACCACCGGGCGGAAGATATTCTGGCCCATCCTGGAGAGGGATTTCGACGACAAGCTGAAGAAGCAGATCGCCTATTTCGAGGCAGGCCTGAAGCTCTATTACGCCGGCGACTGGAAGATGGCCCAGAAGCAGTTTAAGACCTGCAAGCTGCCGCTTGCCGAGGAGTTTATTGAACGAACAAAACAAAGTTGTCCGAGGAACTGGAACGGGATATGGGAAATGAAGACAAAATAAGCAGACAAGAGATCGTCAAGCGGGGGTCCGCGTTCCTTCCCGAGGAGATTCGCGACCTGGAGGGGCAGGGCGAGGTCTATTCGCTGGAAGACGAGTTCGCCAAGACCAAGAAGAACAAGAACTACAGGCTCGTGCTGTTCGTCCTCGGGTTCATCGCGGTCACGGTGGGCCTCACCTATCTCTATTCGATATACCTGACCAGCGAGAGCAGGAACATACGCATCAACATCCAGGAGTTCGAGGATCTCAGGCTCAAGGAGTTCCTGCAGGCGGCGCGTCACGACGAGAGCAACGTCGACATTCTCAGGATGAAGATCCAGATCATCCGGGTGGAGATGCTCTCCGCCATGCTCGACGTGCGGCGGGATTACCTCTCGAAGCAGTTCGACGTGGCCGAATCCTCGATGTCCCAGGAGGAGAAGACCCGCCGGTCCGCGGAGCTGAAGACCCAGGAGGAGAAGAGGATCAGGGCGGTGCAGGCGGGGTACCGGGCCCAGATCGCCCAGAAGCGCAGCGAGATGTGGGCCATGGAGGAACGGCTCAACAAGGAGCGCTCCGCACTCAAGGGCTCCACGAAATCGGAATTCATCACCAACGAGGACAGGGTCTACAAGATGCGGATGAAGAAGATGCGCGAGACCCAGCAGTCCGGCCTCGAGGCCATCAAGGCCTACTACGACAACTACATGAAATACCTCGTGCTGAAATACAATCCCGTGTTCCGTTCCTCGCGGCTCACCAGCGTCATCGGCGAGGGGAAGAGCGCGCCGGCGGAGCTGGAGCTAAAGGAATTCAACGCGGCACTGGGCAGGGAGGCCGGCTTCGATCAGGAGAAGTTTTCGAGGCTTCGTGAAAACATAAACGGCGATCTCATGGTGGTCAACAGGCTGATGAACGTCCCCTACATCAATTCCGTCGCCCCGGCGCTGAAGAGCGTCGACTACCTCACCAGATCGATCATCATGGATTACGAGTCGATCTGGACGCGCCTCCTGGGCGCCCTCAACAGCAGGAACGCGCAGCTGAGGGGCGTCTACTACGCCTTCAGCCAGAAGATGGAGGATGTCAGTGATGACGAGAGGGCCCAGACGGGATTCGTGCTCGATCCGAGGAACGACAGGAGCGTCATCATCTACATGCTCGACGAGAAGGCGGTGAAGAGCGGCGACGCGGCGCTGGTACTGAGAGGCAGGGACGAGTACCTCGGCACCATCGAGCTGTACCGTTCCGCGGGCCTGGTGCGGGGAAGGGTGATCGAGAAGAAGGAGGACTTTCGGCCTTTTGACAAACTGGTGAGGGTGTCGGCACAGAGGAAAGAGCAGAACAAGGAACAGAAGTAGCGTTTTCGGACGTTCAATTCATGCCGGGTGCCGGCTGCATGTCCCGCATGATTCTGCAGAATGGCAGTTGATCCCCCTTCACGTGCACCTCGGAGAAGGGGTTTTTTATCGCCGCAGGGGAGAGATATCAGGAGCCGATGAAGGTCGCCAGTTACAACTGCAATTCTATCCGTGCACGCAGCCCCATCATCATCCGCTGGCTTGAAAAGGAAAGGCCCGATCTGCTGTGCATGCAGGAGACCAAGGTGACGGACGACGATTTCCCGGCGGACGATTTCGCCGCCGTGGGATACCGCTCCGTCTTCAGGGGGGAGAAGTCCTACAACGGGGTCGCGGTCCTGAGCAGCGGTGCCGTGGACGACATCCGGTACGGTTTTGACGGCGCCGGTGAGGACGAGGGGTCGCGCCTCATCAGCGTCACTGCGGGCGGGATCACCGTGGTGAACACCTACGTGCCCCAGGGGACCTCGCCCGAGTCGGACCGCTTCCAGTACAAGCTTTCGTGGTTCGCCAGGCTCCGCGGGTATTTTGAATCCCGGTTCACCGGGGACTCCCTCCTCGTCTGGGTCGGCGATTTCAACGTGGCCCCCGAGCCCATCGACGTCCACAATCCGAAGCGGCTGTTGGGCCATGTGGGATACCACCCGGAGGAGCACCGTGCCCTGGCCGCGGTGAAGGAATGGGGCTTCATCGACGTCTTCAGGAAGCACCGGCCGGAGGGGGGGCACTACACCTTCTGGGACTACCGGGTGAAGGATTCGGTGGCGCGGGGGCTCGGCTGGAGGGTCGACCACATATGGGCGACCGTTCCCATGGCTGAGCGCTCGGCCGATGCCTGGATCGATACGGGGCCGCGGCAGTGGGAGCGCCCCTCGGACCACACACCCATCGTGGCGCTCTTCGAGGATTGAATGCCGCCATGAGCAGGGGGGGGACAATCAGCATCAAGGTCGTGATCGCATCCGCCGTGCTGCTGTGCGGCATTGCAACGCTTCATGCCGCGCCGCCCATCGTGCTGGCGGCGCGGGGGATGGCGATACCCGCCGGCCCCTCCATGGACATTCTGAAGGATCCGGGGAAGAGGCTCACCATCGACGATATCGTCTCGGGGAGGCATTCCGGGAAGTTCGTCCGTTCCCGGGAGCATTTCCCCGGATTCGGCTACAGCCCCTCCGCCTGCTGGGTCCGTTTCAGGGTGAAAAATCCCGGCCCCGATGAGATCAAATGGTGCCTCGAGGTCTCCTATCCCCTCATTGACCGGATCGACCTCTACGGGGTTGACGACACGGGGAGGGTCGCCGACGCCAGGGTCACGGGGGATCAGTTCCCCTTCCGAATGCGGGAGATGGCATACAGGAATTTCGTCTTCAAGCTGGCGGAGCCGCCGAAATCGGGAAAGAGCTACTACGTGCGCTTCGAGACCCGCGGCCCCATGAATCTCTACCTGTTCCTCCGTTCGTGGGACATGATGACCGGCACCGTCTCAAGGAGCCAGATCATCTTCGGCCTGTTCTACGGCGCGATGCTGGTGATGCTTGTCTACAACCTCTTCGTCTTCTTCGCGGTGAGGGACCGCAGCTATCTGTATTACGTCATCTACTATTCCTTCTTCATCCTGGTGCAGCTCAGCATAAACGGCCTGTCCTACCAGTATCTGTGGCCGGACCTCGTCTGGTGGCAGAACAACGCCATGCCCTTCCTGATCATAATGTGCATCGCCTTCGCGATACAGTTCATACGGCATTTCCTCCACGTGGGTGAGCACCTCCCGCGCTTCGATGTCCTGCTCCGGTGGCTCCTGTGGGGCTGCATCGCACTGGTCCCCGTTTCCCTGCTGGCGGATTACACGGCCATGCTCTACATCGCCATCATATCCTCCATCGCCATGGCGGTGCTCTTCACCGTGATATCGGTGCGCATTCTGGCCCTGGGCTACAGGCCCGCGCGGTACTACGTGATCGCCTGGTCGCTCTTCTGGACCAGCACGGTGATCTTCGGGCTGAAGATCATGGGCCTGGTGCCGGACAACATCGTCACCAGGTGGTTCCAGCAGGCGGCCTCGATGGTGGAGGTGACACTTCTCTCCCTGGGCCTCGCCGACAGGATCAACCGCATGAAGCGGGACCTGGAGGGCATGAACGTGAACCTGGAGTCCATGGTGGAGGAGAGGACCAGGGAGCTCCACGGGGCCCTGGGGGAGATGGAGCGCAAGGACAGGGAGGTGCGGCTGGAGTTCGAGCTGGCGGGGAACATCCAGCAGGGGATCCTCCCCCACATGCCCTTCTATTACGAGGGGATCAAGGTGGTGGCCTATTACCGGGCCATGGGAAAGGTGGGGGGCGACTTCTACGACATATTCCACATGAAGGGGGGATACCTGGGGGTGCTCATCGCGGACGCCTCGGGGCACGGGATGCCGGCGGCCTTCATCACCGCCCTGGCGAAGATCAGCTTCAACGAGGCGATACAGCGCCATCTCTTCCCCACCGACATCTTCCGCCAGGTGAACATCGAGCTGATCGAGGCAATCAAGACCGACGACTTCGTGACCGCCTTCCTCCTGGTGATCGGGCCCACCTTCGACGTGATGTACGGGAACGCCTCGCACCAGCAGGCGGTGGTGATCAGGCGAAACGGGGGCGGGATCGAGGAGTGGGACACCAACGGCCTCTTCGTGGGATCGCTCCCCGCGGCGAACAGCATGTACGAGGACAAGCAGGATTCCCTCGATTACGGCGACAGGGTGTTCCTCTACACCGACGGCTTCACCGAGGCGAAGAACGCCCGCGGCGAGAGCTTCGGCATCGCCGCCGTCAAGCGCCTCCTGGCCGAGACGCTGGAGCTGCCGCTGGAGGACGCCCGCGATGCCATACTGGCGCAGTGGCTCGACTTCACCGGCGAGGCGCCGCAGTCGGACGACGTGACCTTCCTGGTGGTGGAGATCGATCCCGCCTACCGGTACCTGACCGAGTACCGCGACAGCGGCTTCTCCCTCCTGTCGAAGAAGCAGTATGCCGAGGCTATCACCGAGCTCTCCCGGGCGCTCTCCATAAACCCGCGGGACGAGAAAACGCACCTCTTCCTCGGGGAGTGCTACCTCAAGACCGCCGACTACTCCAAGGCGGTGAACCACCTGCTGCAGTTTCTCAGGAACAACGAGGTGGATGCAAACGTCTGGTTCCATCTCTCCCAGGCCTATTTTCATCTGGGCGAGTTCGAGATGGCCCACAGGACCTCGCAGAAGGCCTCCCAGCTCCGGATCAACTTCGTCGACGCCATGATACTGAACGCCTACTCGCTGCGGCACCTGGGACGGGCCGGGGAGGCGAAAAATGTCCTGGAGCGTGTGCTCTCCTACGACCCGGGCAACGAGCTGGCCATGAAGGAGCTGCATGACATTGAAGCGCAGGGCCTGTAGCTGCATCGCCGCCGCGGTCCTCCTGGCGACCGCCGCGATTGCCGGGAGGGGACAGGCGGTGGAGCAGGAGAGGGCCCCGGAGCAGCCCAAGGCGCCCGACGTTGCGGATGTGGCCTTCAGGGACCCCCACGAATATTCCCGAGCCGCCGGGATAGAGCTGGCGGGCGGCGTCACGGTCAAGGGGACCCTTTTCTTCGGATCCCCCTCCATGCGATGCATCTGCCAGAAGGGAGGGGAGACCGCGGATGCCTCGCAGGATATCGGGCGCATACGCTCCCTGCAGATCACCAGATGGGTCCCACAAAAATACGGAAGGGACCAGTACATTTTCTATCCCTCCGATATGACGCTTCATATCGACGGGGGGGAGGTGCTGAAGTGCACTGTCCCCCGGGAGCTGCGCAGTTTCTTGATCCATGACGGGAGGCGCCGCCGCCGGCTTTTCGCCTTTTTCTACGACGACTGGGTCGGGAAGGGGTGGCGCAACACCCGGAGGGAGGACTTCTGCTATCCTATGGATCATCCCCTGCGGGGAACGGTGGTGAAGGTGACGTTTCGGCAGGAAAACTGAAAAATTAAGTTTGCATTTCCCATTCCCCTGTGGTATCGTGAAAGAGCGGCCCCAGTGACCTGACGGCCCGCGCCGTCCCGATACGGTTCTCCTCCGGAGGCCTCTTCTGCGTCGAAGGTTCGTATGATCTGAAGGGACATTCATGGAAAGTGATTCACTGAAAACGCTTCTGCTGGTGGAAGACGAGCTGATCATCGCCATGGCGGAGGCCGAGCTCCTCAGGGGGAGGGGCTTTGCCGTGGCCGTCGCGGGGAGCGGCGAGGAGGCGCTGCAGATCGCCCTCTGGGACCGCAGGATAGACCTGATCCTCATGGACATCGACCAGGGGCGCGGGATGGACATCCTTTACCGTGGACTTCGGGGCGCAGGCTGCGCCTCGGTTCGGGGGGAATGAGCCGTGAGGGAATGGAGGGGGTGATGAATCCGGAGGGGAAGTACAGCAGGGGTGCGGCCGGCGGTCGTTACCGCACCGCGGTGATCGTCGCCCTGAGCCTCATGGCCGCCGTGCTCGTGGCGGGGGCGGGGGCCACCCATCTCCTGAACGGCATGGGGCGAGCCAAGGTGATCCGTGAGGAGCGGCTGAAACTGAGCATCGCCGCGCAGCGTCTGATCGATGAGACCGACGAGTTTCTGAACGCCGCCGAGGCCCTGGCCGGCTCGCCGATGGTACTGCCGGCTCTCACGAGGCGCGGGGTGCGCGACCTGGATGTCGCGAACTCGACCTTGGACCGGTACGCCACCTCCTTCGGGTTTTCCGTGGTGTATCTCCTGGACGCCGGGGGGACCGTGGTGGCGTCGTCGAACAGAAGGGAGCCGGACAGCTTCGTGGGGGAATCGTATTCCTTTCGCCCCTATTTCCTGCAGGCGGTCCGGGGAAGCAGGGGCTATTACTACAGCCTCGGGATCACCTCGGGGAAGCGCGGTTTTTATGCCAGCTCCCCCGTGCGCAACCCCGGGGGAGGCATCGCGGGGGTGGCGGTGGTGAAGATTGACATGGAGGTCCTGGAAAAGGAGATACTCGGCCCCAGGACCTTTTTCATCGACCCCAGCGGGATTGTATTCCTCACCGACGATCCGTCGCGGGCCCTCCGCAGCATGTGGCCCCTGGATGCGGCGACGAAACGCCGGCTCGCCCAATCCAGGCAGTTCGGCCCCGGGCCCTTCGATCCGCTGCTGATGGGCAGGCCGGCGGAGGGCACAGGAATAACGGTTGGGGAAGGGGAATACCTCTTCGTCAGCGTACCGGTGGGAGAAGGGGGGTGGAGGATGGTGCATCTGGCGGACCCGGGCCAGATCTATCTCTACCGGTTCATCGGTATCCTGTCGACGCTGCTGCTGCTGGCCATCACCGGTGTCTTCTTCACGGTGGTATTTCTGTACGAGCGCTCCTCCAGGGAGATCAGGGAGCGGGAGCGGCGGCTTGCGGATATCATCAATTTTCTTCCCGACGCCACCTTCGCCATCAACGGCGAGGGAATCGTGATCGCCTGGAACCTGGCCTGCGAGAAGCTCACCGGAGTGCCGGCGGCGCAGATGCTGGGGAAGGGTGACTACGAGCACTCGCTCCCCTTCTACGGGGATCGTCGGCCGGCGCTCCTGGACATGGTGATGCGCCCTCTGGAGGAGTCCCGTGAGCACTATCCCGCGGTGCAGCGCGAGGGGGACTCCCTGATGGCCGAGGTATCCCTCCCCGGCTTCCGGGACCAGGAGAGATTTTTCTGGGTGAAGTCGGCGCCGCTCTACAACTCCCGGGGAGCGCCCACCGGGGCGCTGGAGACGATACGGGACATCACCGAGCGCAGGCGCTGGGTGGAGCGCATCAGGGAGAGCGAGGAGCGGCTGAAGGATATCGTGGAGCACAGTACCAGCGTCTTCTTTTCCCACAGCATTGACGGCAGCATGACCTATGTGAGCCCCAATGCCCACATCTACCTGGAGTGCCCGCAGGAGGAGGTGATGGGGCACTGGAGCGATTTCATCTCCGACAACCCGGCCAACAGGATAGGGATCGAGCGCACGCAGCGGGCCATCGAGACCGGCCAGACACAGGAGCCCTACGAGCTGGAGATCATCACCAGGAAGGGGCGGCGGCGCTGGGCGGAGGTGCGGGAGAGCCCCGTGGTGCGGGATGGGCGCACCGTGGCGATCGTCGGCTCGCTGAACGACATCACCGAGCGGAAGGCCATGGAGCAGGCCCTCAGGGAGAGCGAAAAGAGGTACCGGCTCATCGCGGACAACACCGCCGACAACATATGGATCATGGGGATGGACTACCGGTTCACCTTCGTCAGCCCCTCCATCGTCCGTGTGAGGGGGTACACCGTCGAGGAGGCGATGGCCCAGACGATCGACCAGGTGCTGACGCCGGAATCGCTGGAGATCGCCCTGAAGCTTCTGCAGGAGGAGATGGAGCTTGAGCGGGCGGGTACCGCGGACAGGAACAGGACGAGGATCCTGGTGTTCGAGGAGTATCACAAGGAGGGCCATACCGTCTGGGTGGAGAACTCCCTCTCATTCTTCCGCGACGAGAGCGGGGTTCCGGTGGGGATACTGGGGATCAGCCGCGACATCACCGAGCGGAAGGTCATGGAGCAGGCCCTCAGGGAGAGCGAAAAGAGGTACCGGCTCATCGCGGACAACACCGCCGACATCATATGGGTCATGGGGATGGATTTCAAGATGACCTTTATCAGCCCCTCCGTCCTCCACGTCAGGGGATACACCGTCGAGGAGGCGATGGCCCAGACGATCGACCAGGTGCTGACGCCGGAATCGCTGGAGCTCGCCATGAAGGCGCTGCAGGAGGAGATGGAGCTGGAGCGGACCGGCACCGCGGACAGGAACAGGACGAGGACCCTGGTGCTCGAGGAGTACCACAAGGAGGGCCGTACCGTCTGGCTGGAGAATTCCCTTTCATTCATGCGGGACGAGAACGGGGAGATCGTGGAGATACTGGGGGTCTGCCGCGACGTCTCCGCCAGGAAAACGGCAGAGGAACAGATCAAGTCGCTTCTCAAGGAAAAGGAGCTCCTCCTGCGGGAGGTGCACCACCGCATCAAGAACAACATGCTCACCATCTCGAGCCTCCTGGAGCTGCAGATGGGGAGCGTGGAGGACGGGACCGCATCGGCGGTCCTGAGGGACGCCCGCGGCAGGATCCAGAGCATGATGGTCATCTACGACATGCTCTACCGCTCGTCCGATTTCAGGAAGATCAGCATGAAGCAGTACCTCTCCGATCTGATGGAGGACATCGCCGCTACCTATACCGTCGATCACCAGAGGATCCGGATTCGCAGGGAGATCGCCGACGCGAGCCTGGACACCAGGATATCCTTTCCGCTGGGGATCATCGTCAACGAGCTGGTCTCCAATGCGCTGAAGTACGCCTTCCCGGGGGACCGACCCGGTCGTATCACCGTGAGGTTCCAGCTCCCCGGGGAGGGGCGGGCGGTCCTGACGGTGGAGGACAACGGCATCGGGCTGCCGGCGAGCCTGGACCTGCAGAATCCCGGGGGCTTCGGATTGAGCCTGGTGCAGATCCTGGTGCAGCAGGTCCACGGGACGATGAGTATCGAGCGGAGAAAGGGGAGCGCCTTCATCATAGAGTTTCCCGTTACCGGCGTCGAAAAAGCGTGAAAAGGTCTTGACAAAACCCCCCGCCGCGAAATAGAGGTCTACAGGTACGGCGCCTGATTCCATGACCTTTGACAGATCACATATGGGCTATTTCGTCGCCTTCATCCTTGTGGGGGCGATTTTCGGATCTGCGCTGGGGTCTCTGGCGGTCCGGTTTGCGCCGTCCCTGTCGGTCCTGCAGCTGCCGCTGACCGGACCGATCGGGGTAAGCCTGGAGATCATTGATTTCCACGTGCGATTAAACCTTTCGTCCCTGATCGGGATGGCCCTGGGAGTCCTGATCTTCTGGAAGGTATAGGCCGCACCGGCGGCCATCTTCAGCACCGCGACTTGTGCTGCGGTGCGTTGCATAAATCGGCATGGGGCCGGTTGCTTCTTCTCAAGACGGGCGGTACTGCCGCCGCGACTCCATCACTGAAGCATTCGTCGCTCCCCGCCGTCATGTTCCCCGTGCCGCCGCGCACGTCGAGATGCAAACAATGCACCGCTGGTGCATCAAATAAACGATTTCAGGAGGGGCTAATTGTCAGTCGTATCAATGAAAGCATTGCTGGAGTCCGGTGTCCATTTCGGCCATCAGACAAGACGGTGGAATCCGAAGATGTCGCAGTTCATCTTCACTGCGCGTAACGGTATCCATATCATCGATCTGCAGAAGACCATGCAGAGGATAAAGATCGCCTACGGCGGCGTGAAGGAGCTGGTGGAGAAGAACGGCAAGATCCTCTTCGTGGGTACGAAGAAACAGGCCCAGTCATCCATTGTGGAATACGCAACGCGATGCGGGATGTTCTATATCTCCGAGCGCTGGCTCGGCGGGCTGCTCACCAATTTCAAGACGGTCAGCGTCTCGATACAGCGGTTGAAAGAGCTCGAGAGGATGAAGGAGACGGACACTTGGGACGCCGAGACCAAGAAGGAGCGTCTCGATCTGCAGCGCGAGCTGGACAAGAAGAACAAGATACTCGCCGGCATCAAGGACATGGCCAAACTGCCGGACGCCCTTTTCATCATCGACCCGAAGCGCGAGACGATCGCGGTGAAGGAGGCGAGGAAGCTGGGCATCCCGATTTTCGCGGTGGTTGATACCAACTGCAACCCCGACGAGATCGACTTTCCCATCCCCGGGAACGACGACGCCATCAGGGCCATCGCGCTGTTTCTCGACGTGATCTCCCGCGCGGTCATCGAAGGGCAGACCGGCGGTCAGAGCGAGGAGATCGTGGAGGACGCGGACGCCGAGGGCGGCGACGCCGAGGGGGATGCCGCGGCGGCCCCGGCCGAGGCGCCGGCGGGAGACACGGATAGTGGAAACTCGGAGAGTACTGCCGCCGAGGAGTATGAGGAATATGAGGGACGGTAGAAGCCCTGCCGACGGCAAGAGCGCAGGCGGCGGAGCCGCCGGGGGCAGAGTGCACACAATTTATGAGGAGTTGACCAGTGGCTGAAATAACCAGTGACATGATAAAGGAATTACGGGAGAAGACGCAGGCGGGCATGATGGACTGCAAGAAGGCCCTGCAGGAGACGGGCGGCGACATGGAGAAGTCCGTGGAGTTCCTGCGCAAGAAGGGGCTCGCCTCGGCGGAGAAGAGGATGGGGCGCGAGGCCTCGGAGGGGATCATCGCCACCTACATCCACAACAATCAGAAGTTGGGCGTGCTTCTGGATCTGCGCACCGTCACCGATTTCGTGGCGAGGAACGAGGAGTTCCAGGCGCTCGCCAAGGAGCTGTGCATGCAGGTGGCGGCGTCGAGCCCGCTCTACGTCAAGCCGGAGGACGTGCCGCAGGACGTGATCGAGAAGGAGCGGGAGATCTATCGCGAGCAGATGAAGGACTCGGGGAAGCCGGCCAATGTGGTGGAGAAGATTGTGGACGGGAAGCTCTCCAAGTTCTACGGCGACGTCTGCCTCCTGGAACAGGAGTACATCAAGGACCCGAAGGTGAAGATCAAGGACCTCATAAAGGAAAAGATCTCCAAGTACGGGGAGAACATCGAGGTTCGCAGGTTCGTCCGTTACCAGATCGGCGAGTAGCATGGGCGGCGGTTCTGGGGAGGGGAATCCGGCATACCGGCGGGTGCTGCTCAAGCTGAGCGGCGAGGCCCTGGCCGGCGACGCCGGGGGAGATATCGACCCGGACATAATCGGCGCCGTGGCCCGCGAGATTCGGGAGGTCTGCAGCATGGGGATCGCCATGGCGATCGTCATCGGCGCCGGCAACATCTTCAGGGGGAGCATGGCCGGGGGGCTCGGCATCGACCGGGTCACCGGCGATTCAATGGGGATGCTTGCCACGGTGATGAATTCACTGGCGCTGAAGAGCGTCCTACAGGGGATCGGCGCGGAATCGAGGGTGCTCAGCGCACTGGAGATGCCGGCCGTCGCGGAGTTCTACACGGTGGACCGGGCAAGGGAGCACCTTGACGCCGGGAGGGTGGTGATCGTCGCGGGGGGCACCGGGCACCCCTTTTTCACCACCGATACCGCGGCAGCGCTCAGGGCGATGGAGATCGGAGCCGACGTGCTCCTCAAGGCCACGAAGGTCGACGGCGTCTACACCGCGGACCCGGAAAAGGACGCCTCCGCGGAGAGGTTCGAAGAGATCTCCTATATCGACGTGATCAAGAACAATCTCAGGGTAATGGACCTCACCGCGGTATCGCTCTGCATGGACGGGGGGATGCCGCTGGTGGTATTCAATCTTTTCAACAAGGGGGCCCTGAAGCGGATCGTCTCGGGCGGAAGGGCGGGGACGCTAATTTCCTGATGCGGGAGTATGTATTATGGTAGAAGACATTGTAAAGGATCTCGATGAACGGATGAAGAAGAGCCTGAAGGCCCTGGAGAAGGATTTCGCGGCGATTCGCACCGGCAGGGCGAACCCTGCGATGTTCGACGGGGTGTCGGTTGAGGTCTACGGGTCGAAGATGCCCATCAACCAGGTGGCGACCATCTCATGCCCGGAGCCGCGCCTCGTGGTGATACAGCCGTGGGACAAGAGCAACCTCGGCGAGATCGAGCGGGCCATCCTCAAGTCCGAGCTCTCGCTGAACCCCTCGAACGACGGGAACCTCATACGGGTGCAGATCCCGGATCTCACCGAGGAACGCCGCAAGGAATACGTGAAGCTGGCCAGGCAGAAGGCGGAGGAATGCCGGGTGGCGGTGCGGAATATCCGACGCGACGGCAACGACATGGTGAAGGAGCTGGAGAAGGAGAAGGAGATCTCCGAGGACGACGCGAAGAACGGCCAGGGACGCATACAGAAGCTGACGGACAAGTTCATCGAAGAGATACAGAAGCACACCGATAACAAAGAAAAGGAAATAATGAACATATAAGGCCCATGAAAGACTACCGTTCCCTGCTGAAGCCGAAACCGATACCCGCCCATGTCGCCATCATCATGGACGGCAACGGCAGGTGGGCAAAGAAGAGATCGCTCCCCCGCGCCGCGGGGCACCGGCGGGGGGCCGAGATAATCGAGCCGATGATGGATACCGCCATAGAGCTTGGTATCAAGGCGGTGTCCCTCTACGCATTCTCCACCGAGAACTGGGCGCGCCCCAGGACCGAGGTCATGGGCCTCTGGAGGCTCCAGGAGGAGTTCTTTGCCAAGAAGATCGATACCATGCGGTCCCGGGGGATCCGGGTGCTGCACTCCGGGTCGCTCAAGCGGCTCCCCCCGTCGACCCGGCGGACCATAGAGGAGGCGGTGGCCTCGACCGCAAAGAACAGGAGGATGCTCCTGAATTTCTGCATCAATTACGGGGGGCGCCAGGAGATCGTCGGGGCGGTGAACCGGTGGCGGGAGCAGGCCGGTCCGAAGGAGGAGTTCACCGAGGCCAGGATGGAGCGCCACCTCTATACAAGGGATCTCCCGGCGGTGGACCTGCTGATCAGGACCAGCGGCGAGTACCGGCTGAGCAATTTCATGCTGTGGCAGGCGGCCTACGCGGAGCTGGTCTTCACCGACGTGCTCTGGCCCGACTTCACCAGCCGCCACCTCTGCAGGGCCGTGTACGAATACCAGCAACGAGAGAGGCGGTTTGGAGGGTTATGAAAGAAATCACGAAGAACACGATTAAGAGAATCGGCAGCGCGGTGGTGTTTCTGCCGATCTATGCCGCGGGGGTCGTGACCGACCGGTTCTATTGCATACCCATACTGCTGGTGTCCACCATCATCTCGCTGGTGTGCCTCTGGGAGTTCTACCAGATGGCCGACAGGGGGAAGGAGGGGAAGGCCTTCGTCTTCGAGGGGATGACAGTGGGCCTCATCATCAACGTCTTCATGTACCTCTTCGCCTTCGGCAGGCGCTTCTCGATACCGGTGTTCTTCGATTACGGCGACCCGCGCGGCATCATGTTCTTCATCATGCTCATCATCGCGCTGACGCTCTTCCTGCAGCTCTTCACGCGGGAGATCCGGGGGGCCACCTACTCCCTGGGGGTCACCGTGTTCGGGGTGATCTTCATCGTCGGCTTCTTCTCCCACATCATCCTCCTGAAGTCGCTCCAGAACGGCGTCTACTACATCCTGATCCTCAACGCGGTGGTGATGATTAACGATTCCGGGGCCTTCTTCGGCGGCGTCCTCTTCGGCAGGCACCGCACCGGGTTCGCCGTCTCCCCGAACAAGACCTGGGAGGGGTACATCTCCGGCCTCCTGTTCTGCGTCCTTGCCATGATCCTCTTCAACTTCATCTTCGACTATTTCTACCAGGTGCGCCTCTTTTCCTACCCCGCGGCGGGGCTGCTGGGCGTCATCTTCAGTTTCATGGGGAACATCGGCGACCTAGTGGAGTCGGTGATGAAGCGCGACAACGACGTGAAGGACTCCGGGTCGATCATCCCGGGACACGGCGGGATGTGGGATGTCTTTGACGCCATGGTCTTCTCCATGCCGGTATTCTACTACTACCTCGTGCTGACCGGAGCGGCCTGACGCGGAGACGCCATGGCTGCGACGCTCACCATACTGGGATCGACGGGATCAATCGGCGAATCGACGCTGCGCGTGCTCCGGGCGCTGCGGGGGAGATATTCCGTGTACGGCCTCTCCTGCTCGAGCAACCTGCCGCTCCTGGACCGGCAGATCGGCGAGTTCGCGCCGCGCGCCGTGGCGGTGGAATCGGCCGACGCCGTCTCTTCGGAGGGGTACGGGGCGCTGATGCGGAGGCACCCCGGCGTCGAGTTCCTGGAGGGACCAGGCGGCGTCATAGAGTTGGCCGGGCGGAAGGCGGACCTGGTGGTATCGGCGATCGTGGGGGCCGCGGGCCTCAGGCCGACCCTGGCGGCCGTCGGCAGCGCCGGCAGGATCGCCCTGGCGAACAAGGAGACGCTGGTGATGGCCGGCGACCTGGTGATGCCCATGGTGCGTCGGTCCGGCTCGGAGCTCATCCCGGTGGACAGCGAGCACAGCGCGGTCTTTTCGCTCCTGCGGGCGGTTTCTGCCGGGGAGGTGGCGCGCATCATCCTCACCGCCTCCGGGGGGAGCCTTCGCGACGTCCCGCTGGATGAGCTGCCGCGGGTGGGCCCGGAGCGGGCCCTGGCGCACCCTACTTGGGACATGGGGGAGAAGATCACCATCGATTCGGCGACCCTGATGAACAAGGGGCTGGAGGTGATCGAGGCCCACCATCTCTTCGGGGTGCCCTACGAAAGGATCGACGTGCTGATGCATCCCGAGAGCCTGGTCCATTCCCTGGTGGAGGCCACCGACGGCGGGCTCTACGCCCACCTGGGGGTGAACGACATGGCGCTGCCGATCATGAGCGCCCTCACCTATCCCGAGCGCGGGCCCGGCGCCTTCGGCCGACTCAGGCTGGAGGAGGTGGGATCGCTCAACTTCGGCCCCTGCGACAGGGAGCGCTATCCGGCCCTGGAGCTCTGCTACCACGCGGGGAAGACCGGGGGGACGCTCCCGGCGGTGCTGAACGCGGCGAACGAGGAGGCGGTGCGGGCCTTTCTGGACAAGAAAATTTTGTTTACAGAAATAGCACGAATTGTTGAAAAGACCATGGCGCGGCACCGCGTGAGGGCGGTGCCGACCCTGGAGGACATATTCGAGTCCGATTCCGACGCGCGCGAGATTTCGCGCAGCTTTATCAAGGGAGAAAAGAGATGATGGCAATAACCTATATAGTGGCGGCGGTGGTCCTCCTGGGCCTCTGCGTCTTCGTGCACGAGCTGGGGCACCTCCTGGGGGGGAAGATGGTGGGGATCAAGGCGAAGGTCTTCTCCCTGGGATACGGCAAGGGCTTCATCAAGAAAAAG
>JAFGJK010000127.1 GCA_016929135.1 Spirochaetota bacterium
ACCTCCGGTGGGCCAGCAGACGCCTGAAGAAACGCGGCGTGCCCGTCGCCCGATTTCTCCCGCCTCAGCTGATCCCTCCCACGGCGCCCATCAACCTGCGCAATCACCGGAAGATCCTTGTGGCCGACGGGGAGATCGGATTCACGGGCGGCATCAACATCGGCGACAGCTACCTGGCCGAGCGGCATGACAATCCCAGCCGTGTCGTTGACATGCACTTCCTGCTGAAGGGGCCGGTGGTAAGGCAGATCGAAGAGGTCTTTATAGACGACTGGAGATTTATCACGGGGAAGGACGAAAGCGTCGAGGCGGCCGGATCAGCGCCGGAAGGATCGGCCTGGTGCCGCGTCATTACCGGAGGCCCGAACGAGGACATGGATAAACTCGCCATGATACTCACGGCGGCTGTCGCGGCGGCCAGAACCTCCGTCGTTATCATGACACCGTACTTCATCCCGCCGCGGGGATTGCTCGCGGCCTTGCAGGCGGCGGCGCTGCGCGGGCTTCGCGTATCGATCATTCTTCCGGGGAAAAGCGATTCCCGCGTCGTGCACTGGGCGACGCGCAACCTGCTGTGGGAGCTCCTGGAGCGCGGCGTGCAGGTGTACTATCAGCCCCCTCCCTTTGTGCACACCAAGCTGGTCATCATCGACGATTACTACGTGCATATCGGGTCCGCCAATATCGATCCCCGCAGCCTGCGGCTCAACTTTGAACTGAACGTTGAGATTTTCGACACGTCTCTCGCGGCAATCCTGACGCGGGATGTGGAAGCTGTGATACAAAAATCCCGGGCTGTTACGCTCGATGAAGTGGATGGCCGGTCCTTCCCGGTCAGGCTCCGCGATTCGCTGGCATGGCTTCTGTCCCCCTATCTGTAAAGGGGGCGTCAATCTTCTTGCCGAAGGGGACGCTCTCGTGTAAGAGAGTACCGGTGTATCACGGACGGCTCAAAACCATCGTCGATCAACATGACCTGTGAGGAGGCCCATATGGCTGAGAAAGACCTCGTGTACCGCGGAAAGTCGAAAGACGTCTTCAACATACCGGACGGACCGCACAAGGGAAAATACCGGTTCGTATTTACGGACAGGGCGACCGGTTACATGGAAGGGGGCACACCCGTCTTCGACCCGGGATATGATATCGTCGTCGGCGACATCCCCGGGAAAGGCGCCATTGCGTGCCGGTTTGCCGCGCACTTCTTCAAATTGCTGAAAGACAAGGGCGTCCCCACCCATTACATCGATACGACCAGCGACAATGAGATGATCATCGAACCGGCCGTCCCCCTGGGCATGGAGGTGGAATCGCCGGAGTTCCCCGGATCAGCCCCGCTGGCGAATCTCGAATTCACCTGGAGAAACAACGCGACCGGGAGCTTCTGGCGGCGGTATCCCTTCGTGACCCCCTGCAAGAATGTTCACAGAGTGGTCGAGGCGTGGACCAAGGGGGACAGCGATATCCTGATCACGCTGGAGGCCCTGGAGGAAACGGGCGCGCTGACCAGAAGCGAGATCGCGCAGTCCGTGGAACTGGTCAAAGACATCGCAGAAATCGTTTCTCAGGAATTCGCGTCAAAGGACCTCCATGTCATCGACGGCAAGTTCGAACTGGGCAGGCTGCGGGACGGGGACGGAAAGATCGTACTCATCGATGAAATCTCCCCCGACGTGCTCCGCGTGTGCCGGGGATTCAAGCCGGACAAGGCCGGCAACTGCACGCTCTTCAAAGAGTGCGCCGTTACCAGCTATTCCGACGGCAAACGAACCATCAAAAACAAAAACCAGGTCTCCGCGGCCGACTTCATCGACATCTTTCTCTAAATAAGGAAAATAAGAAAATAGGGGGGAAAATAGGGACAGCGCCCATTTTTTATTGACAGCCTCAGGGCCGGAGTTATAAACTTTATTGCATGCCACGGGTCGCGCGAATCATCGTCAAAGATTATCCATACCATGTGACCCAGCGGGGAAACTACCGGCAGACCGTCTTTGAATCTGATGCAGACTACCGGAAATACCTCGTCTGGCTCAAGGAATACGCGGAGAAGTATGCCCTGGACATCTGGGCGTACTGTTTGATGGGCAATCATGTTCATTTTGTGTGTGTTCCCCGCATCGACGACTCACTCGCCCGGACCCTCAATACCCTCCATATGAGGTACTCACAGCACTACAACCGTAAAAAGGAAATAACCGGTCACCTCTGGCAGGGGCGCTTTTATTCCAGCATCCTTGACGACAGGCACCTCTACGCCGCGATCCGCTACGTGGAAACAAATCCGGTGCGTGCCGGCCTGGTACGGTCCCCGGAAGAGTACCCCTGGTCGAGCGCACGCGGCCACTGTGGGATCGTTTCGGACAGCATCCTATCGTATACGTGCCATCTCTGTGACGAGATTGACGACTGGTCTCGCTATCTGAGAGACGCCGAATCTCCGGAAGTCGTGGAACGATTGAGGATGAGTGCCATGTCAGGCAGGCCCTGCGGAGATGAGCATTTCAGAAAGGGCATTGAGGCGATCTTGGGAAAATCGCTCAGTGTCCGCCCCCGGGGGCGACCCCGCAAACGAAAACAATAAATGGGCGCTGTCCCTATTAAAAGAGGAGTTTGACGGCGGCGGCGATAAGCGGCACCATCACCAGGTTCAGCTTGATCGTCTCGATCGTCATCAGTCCCAGCTTCGCGCTGAAGGGCACCTTGATCCAGTTGACGATGAAGAAAAACCATGCCCCGGTCCCGACAAACTCGATCTTGGGCAGCCGCATGGCCAGCAGGTAGATGAGCATGATGGGCCCGGCGGCGTTCGCCATCATCGAGGTGACCCCGGCGACAAAGCCCAGGCCGGCGGCGAACCACCACTGCGTCGGCACCTTCGCCTCCCCGGTCCGGTCCCTCTCGCGCCAGTAGCTGACACCGAGCATGAGCAGGGTGATGCCCCCGATAATCGGCCTGAGCTGCCGTTCATCGACGACTCCCAGGATGAAATACCCGGCGACGATCCCCGCCACCGCGGCCGGCAGGAGGTGCAACATATACGGCCATTCGGCGTTGCGCCGGTGGTATATGATGGCGAACAGGTCCCCCACCATCAGGATCCCCAGGACGAAACCGACGGACGCGCCCGTGGGCAGGAACGTAGCCATCAAGGGAACGACGAGGATCCCCACGCCGGGAACCCCGGTCTTGGACACCCCCACCATGATCGAGCCCAACGCGACGATCACCCAGCTCACTATATCCAATTCAAGCATACGCACCCTAAAACAGGGACAGCGCCCATTTTTAAAAATGGGCGCTGTCCCCATTAAAATTTGCTCCTGTTAAAACGCTAGAGTCCCTTCTTCTCGAACCAGCGGAAGAGGAGGATGAAGGCCGCGCACAGGACGAC
>JAFGJK010000128.1 GCA_016929135.1 Spirochaetota bacterium
GAAAAACCAAGAAATTTATCTGGAAGGGAAAAAAATATCATCCGCTGCTTGACATAGTGGGTGTGTCCTCTGCGATACTAGCCCATCCTTGGGCGTCGGGCGGCTCGAATGCGCCTGCCACCGTGGTGCTTCGCCCGCGGTATTGTGATGACGCACTCCGCTGTCTTCTTCGGCACTCCTGTGCCGTCGGGCATCCCGTTACAGCCGCTTGATGCGCCCCGGCAGTATGTAGTCGTAGCGCCCGCGGAAGATCCTGTTCCTCACGAAGCGGGCGTACTGCCGCACCCGGAACATCAGCTCCAGCAGGGCCGCGTCCTTGCCGTAGTATTTCTTCACCTCCCCCAGGGTGACCGGCTTCACGCTCGCCCCCTCGGGATGGCGGGCCAGCCAGGCGTTCACCGCCTCGATGCATTGGGGGATCCTGGCCGCTGCCTGCTCCTTGTAAAAGTTGCCCAGGAGGTCCAGGATCGCCAGCCGCAGGTCGAAGTATTCGTTGAAGTAGGACTCCACGGCGCCGAGGAGTCTCACCAGCGAACTGAGCGGCCAGGGGAAGGAGCGGTAGAAGAGCCGGGTGAAGGCGTATACCTTCCCCCCGACCCTGGTGATGGGGGAGCCCACGTCGATGAGGAGGGGGGTGCCCCCCTCGCCGGGGAAGTACCAGTTGGAGAGTTGAGAGTCCGCCGCCGCCTCTACCCCTTGCGCGGCCTCCCGGTTGTACCGGACACAGGAGGCGATGCAATCCAGCACCGCCTCGATGCTGGCGGCAACCCTCTCTATGGGCTCGCTGCGGAGTATGTGGTTGCCCAGACGCTCCCTGGGGATGAGCTCCTGTACCAGGTAGACCACCGGTGTCTTCCCGGTGACGGCGCAGCATTCCGTGGCCAGCGGCGTGATCCCGCGGTCCCTCAGGAGCTGCAGATAGCGCATCTCCTCCTCCACGTACTCCAGGGCCTCGGCTTCCGAGACGAAGCCGGACATGCGCTTGAGGGCCTTGCCGGGGATTGCCTCCAGGGTTATCACCACGGTGACCTCGCCGTAGTCCAGGATCCGGCAGCCCAGCGGGCCCCCCTCCGGCGCGTAGAGGTCCACGCCCTTTTCGAATTCCGTGAGGATGGCCTTGATCTCGTCAGGATTCTGCATGGCGCCCTCCCAGAAAGCGCGTTTCGCACAGCTCCATGGATTTCTCCAGCAGCGAGAGGGCCTCGTCGGCCGCCGGCCTGTCCACCAGCAGGTTCGGCTTGAACTGGAGCACCGAGCGGTCGAAGCCGGCGGGGAAGGCCCAGAGGCCGGTTTCAAAGGCGCAGGCGGTCATGAGGGCACCCCCCAGGGGGTTGTCGAATTTAAGTCCGATCACCAGGCCGTTCTGCCGTATCTCCAGGAGGAAGGGGTGCCTCGACTGTATCTCCCGCAGTCCCCCGGCAAGGTGCCGTGAGGTCTCCCTGACGTTCTCGGCAACACCGGGGCGCCCGATGATCTCCAGCACCTTCAGCGCCACGATGCAGCCCAGCTCCGCGCCGCCGAAGGTGGAGGAGTGGCCCCATCCGTCCTCGGGGAGCCAGGCGCCGGCATCCTTCGAGAGGATCGCCGCCGCCACAGGATAGAGGCCGCCGGAGAGCCCCTTGCCGGTCACCAGGACGTCCGGCTCGATGCCGTATCCGCGGCTTGCCCACATCTCCCCGGTCCTCATGAGACCGGTCTGCACCTCGTCGGCCACCAGGAGGGCGCCGTGGTCGCGGCAGAGCTTCCACAGGGCGGGGTAGAAGCCCGGCGAGGGCATGGGGAAGCCGCTGGTGGCGGGGATGATCTCGCAGAGTACCGCAGCGACTTCGTCCCCCCTCAGGGCCGCCTCCATGGCCTCGGTGTCGTTGAAGGGGACGTGAATGAATTCCTCCGCCGGCGCTTCAGAGAGGAAGGACCGGGCCTGTACATCGTCTCCCGCCCGGAGGCCCAGCCCGCCGTGCCCGTGGTACGAGCCGACGAAGGAGACGATCTTCCGGCGGCCCGTGGCGCGGCGGCAGGATCTGATGGCCACCTCGATGGCCTCGCCGCCGCAGGGCGTGAATACGCAGAACTGCATCTGTTTCCCCGTGGCCGCGATGAGTGCCTCCGCCAGGCGCGTCCGCACCGGGGAGACGAAGTGATGGTTGCCCATGTCGTAATGGTCCAGGGCCTCCTTCAGCGTTTCCACCAGCTCGGGATTGCGATGTCCCAGGTTGTAGGTGCCCCCGTTGATGTGGACGTCGAATAGTCTCCTGCCGTCCAGGTCCCAAAAATAGTTACCCTGGCGCCTCCCCATGACCGGCACGGTCCCCAGCTGGCGGAAGGTGGCGACCCTGCCGGGGCAGACATGCCGTACGGCCAGCTCGATGATCCCTTCCTTGTCGATACCTTCGATGTTCATTGCTCCCCCCCACTGATCTCTATAGTATGCCGGCCTTGCGAAGATCGCGTCGTTGTACCGGCGTAGCGATATCCCTCCGGAATGGGAAACGCGGGCATGATAACGGGGATGATGGCCTCCACTGTGCCCACGCCGGTGCCCCCTAAGGGATGCGCTCGATCCGCTGTATCTGTTTCCGCCGGCGGGTGTATGTCACGCGGACCTTCATGCCGGCCTCCACCGAGTCGAAGGAGCGCTTGTTTGTGTCGAATACCGTTTCGCCCACCGTCAGGTATCGATGGAGGCTGCGTCTCAAGCCGGAGGGTGCGACCTCCCTCTTCCCCGTAACGCTCCCCTCGAGGCCTCTCGGTGCCAGGATCCAGTCGAGCAGCCTCACCGCGACCCGGTAGAGCAGCAGAAGAAACAGTGCGCCCGTGACCAGTGTGGCAGCGACGGCCTTGCCGGCGGAGAGAAGATTGTCGACCCCCCTCTGGGACAGGAGCCCCAGGTGTACGCCCAGAACGTAGAGGCATGATCCCGCCAGGAACAGGCAGAAGAGGCCCATGACCAGCATGAAGCCCACGGCCATCCCCTCCATCCCGTAGGAGAGCGGAGTCTTGCGATAGAGAAGCCCCGATGAACCCGTGTCGTTCATCCCATCCTCCCGGTGTTCTTTCATTAAATAGCGGCCCCATCCCTGAAGCCGTCGAAGACGCGCACCGCCGCGATGGCCGATTCACCGAAGGCGTCCACGCCCATTTCGTCTGCCAGCCGCTGGGAGCAGCAGGCGCCGCCGATGGCGACCTTCACCCTGTCCCTGAGACCGGCCTCCACGAGGCCGGCGACCACCTCGCCGATGCCGTGGACCATGGTGGTGAGGAGCGCCGAGAGACCCACCATGGACGAGCCTGTGGCGCGCACCGTCTCCACGATTTTCGCCGCCGGGACGTCGGTGCCCAGGTCGATCACCTCGTAGCCAGAGGCGCCCAGCATGATCCCCACAACCTTCTTCCCGATATCATGCACGTCCCCCTGCACGGTGGCGAGCACCACCTTCCCTTTTCTGCCGGTTTCGCCCGCCGGCATCTTTTCTCTCAGCATATCGGTGGCTCCGGTGACCATGTCGCCTGCCAGTATCAGGTCCGCGAGGAAGTACTCCCCCTCCTCGAACCGCCGCCCCACCTCTTCCAGGCCCCTGGCGAGCCCCTCCTCAACAATCTCCATGGGCGTATGCCCCTCCTGGAGACACCGCAGCACCAGGGCGTTGAAATCCTCGTCCCTGATCTCCGTGACCGCGTTCCTGATATCCAGAAGGCTCTGTTTCATGGCGTATCCTTCTCCCGTAGATGGTCTTGCGATGCCGCCGCTGCGTCCCGATTCACGACGCAGCGGGATACCCGCCGTACCGGTGTGCCGCCTCCAGCATCACCCTGAGCTTGTGCGCCGGGATGCTGTCCTCGCTGTGGGCCGGGCCCAGTATGAAGCGCCCCCCTGGCGCCAGGCGCTCGATGAGCTCCCGCACCTTCTCCACGATCTCCTCGTCCCTGGAGCGCTCGGTGAGGAGGTAGTCGATCCCCACGCCGCCGATGATGGTGGCCCGGCCGCCGTGGAGCCTCTTCTCCTCGTAGATGTCCACGTTGGAGGTGGGCTCGTAGGCGTGAAACCCGTCCACCCCCCACTGCAGAAAGAGGTCGAAGAGCTTTGTGTTGTCGCCGCAGGAGTGGAGCACGAACTTCGCCCCGCGCCCCTTCACGTTCCCGATGATGCGGCGGTATCGCTCCCCGAAGACCTCTTCGATCATCCTGGGGCTGAGAAAGGGCCCGGTCTTGTAGGCGAAGTCATCCATCTGAACCACCACCCTGACGCCGGCGTCCAGTATCGCCGTGTGCGTCTTCAGTGTGACTTCCTCGACGATGTCCAGGAAGCGCTTCACGTACACCGGATGGCGCCGGATCCACAGCGGTGCCTTGTCGATTCCGAAGGTCCAGTTCATCGATTCCTGCAGGCCGCCGAAGAATCCGCACCCGAAGATGCAGGCCCGCTCGCCGTAGCGGGAGATGAATCTCTTATAGTACCGGAAAACGCGGTGGGCCACCTCGTCGGCGCGGGGCCAGTGCGGCCAGGCATCGAAGTCCTCCGGGGACTTGATGCCCGGCCCGCGGTACATGTAGGTCATGTTGCCGAATCCGTCGGAGATGACGTTGTAGAGCGAGCCGGTGGTGAGGGCGATGGTCTTCGAGTCCAGGAAAAACCAGGTGTCGTCGTAGTAGGCCCAGATCGCGTCAAAGCCCAGTGCCACCTGGGCGGCGTTCCTCCGGTGCAGCAGCCCCGCCAGGATGGGGCGCGTGAAGGGCCCGGTGGCCCTCGGCCCCAGGGCGTTCAGGAAGAGGCGCGTCAGGGGGAAGCCGACGCTCCTCTGGGAGGATATCAGGGGTTTCCCCAGCACCTCATTGGCGGTCCTGCTCTCCAGCATGGCGCAGAATACCGGCACCCGGTCCACCGGCTTCCCCTCGAAGGTGCGGAGCACCCGCTCCACCGGACTCATGGTCTCCATGGTTCCTCCGTGATGATGTGGCGTGTGATTCTGAGAGACGGTCAGGAGTCTACAGGGTATCGGGAAAATATCAAGTACTTTCGCGTGCCGCGGGCCCTGTGCCGCCGCGCCTGCACGCCGCTTCCATGAACCGTTCCAGGGTCGTACCGGGATGCACCTGCCAGCTCAATGAGCCGGGGACCGAACGTTTCATCATGAAGCGTATGGCGAAGGATCGGGCATAGGCCCGTGCCGCCTCGGCGCTGTCCCACTGGTATATGCCCGAACAGGTGCCGGTTACGCGGTCCTCCATCCAGCACTTCGCCCTGAAGCCGGGGAGCCCCGTGAAGAAGGGGATGGGAACCAGGGAGAATACCCTGTTGGCCATGAGGGTCATGTTCCTGGGGGTGAAGCGCACCGTGAAGACCGCCGCGCCGGAGAGAGGGGCGCCGCTCATGCGGATCGTTCTGAAGACGGTGAAGGCGGCGCCGCCCGGGAAGGACGCCGGGCGGTGGAGGTACTGCGGCATGTGGCCGATCCTACCGGTAACGGCGCGGAACAGAAACCGCCCCAGCGAGGCCAGGGGGGAGAACCCCCTCGGGGTGGTGCGCCCTTCATGCGGTGCTGGCTTCATCGCTCTGTCCCTCCTGCTGGCAGTGCAGCCTGTGGCTTTTCAGGGGATCCAGGAAGAGCCGGCGGAACAGGTCGCCTCCCAGCTTCCGCTTCATGGCAAGGACGAGGGAGATTACCGACACCCTGGCCATGATCCTGGTGATGATCCCGATCCTGGTGTCGTAGAAATAGCTTTTCTCGAGCCATCCCCGCTCCTTCCAGTGGCGGTAGTCGTAGGGGAGCTTCTCCCTGTGGATGATCACCTTTGTCTTCAGCTTGTTGAAGAACTGCAGCGATTGTACCGACGGTTTCGGCAGCACGGGATGTTCCATGGCGCCGTAAAGGGTGGCGGCCGCATCGTCGATTCCCTTCATGACCCTCTCACGGTAGATGGACTGTGCCTTCATGCCGTCGGCCAGAATCCCCACCTCTCCCGTCACGGTGAGCCCCCAGGCCCCGGCGCAGAAACGGAGGTACGCCAGGGTCTCCTCGGCGCCGCTGATCTCCGTGGAGGTCGCCAGGACCGCCGGCTTGCCGTGGAAGGCCGGCCGGTGCATGAAGAAGGCGAAGCGGTCGAAGAAATTTTTCATCAGTCCGGTCACCTGGTGCACGTACACCGGCGACGAGAAGATTATGCCATCCGCTTCCAGGAGCTCCCGCCGCAGCTCGGCGGCGCCGTCCCTGATCGGGCAGGCGTCCTCCCCCTTGCGCATGCAGAGCAGGCACCCGCGGCAGTACTCCAGCTTCCGCTCCCCCAGGTGGATGTACCGGAAATCCACGTCGCCGCGCTCCTTCAGCCTTTCCTCCAGGGCGTTGACGATACGATAGGTGTCGCCCCGTTTCCTGGGGCTTCCCATGACTGCCACCACTGTTTTCATTGCTCCCCTCCTTTTTTCACTCCGTCGCTGCCGCCGGCCCTGATGCCGGTCATGAGGGTGTCGAAGGCGGCGCTGATGTTCTTCTGGAATTCGTCACCCTTCGATGCCTTGATGAAGTAGAGCACCATCGCCTGGAAGAGCTGCAGCACGAAGCCGCCGGTGAGATCCCCCTTCAGGAGCCCCGACCCGATCCCCCGATCGAAGAAGGCGATGATCCCGGCGGTGAGATCGTTTCTCCTGGCGATCACCTGCTTCTCCACATCCGGGTACTGGGTGAGGATGTCGCTGATGGCCTGCGAGCCCAGGCCGCCGGCCAGTGCCGGGAACTCCGCCATGATACTTTTCACGGCGGTGAAGTAGTCTCTCTCCGAAGCGATGATGGCGCCGATCCGCTCCTGGACACCGGCGATGAAGCCCACCACCACCTCCTCCACGAGCCGCTCCTTGGAATCGATCATTTTGTAGAGGGTCCGCTTGGTGATTCCCGCCTCGGCCGCCAGGTCGTCCATGCTCCAGCCGGAGGCGCCGCGTTGGAGCACGTAGCTTCTGGCGATATCGTAGACCCTGTCCCTGTGCGTGGTGCTCTTTCCCATTGGCCATCTCCTATATATACTACATTAGTATAATCAGTATACTTTGTCAAATTATTTGTACATTTTTCTGGGAAAAAAATGCTCGTCCGGGTGCGTCGCACCGCTCCGGGTGAGTTTGCAGGGGGTCAGAGGGGCCTAAAGGGTATTTGCCGGGGCTCTGACCCCGGAAACAATCCCGGGAGGCTCTGACCCCGTACACAGAGAAGCAAACCGGAGATGGATTTGCGGAGGACTCTGACCCCGGTACCAAGGGGTGTAAACCGGGGAAGGGAAAAGCTGGATGCTCTTACCCCGGAAATCATTACCGGAGGGGTCTGACCCCGTTGATTTCGGGATTGGCAGAGTGATACCGGAACGTCCGGGTGCGGGCCGTTATTCCAGGAACCGCTTCAGCTCCCAGTACCGCATGCCCTTCAGGATGTCCGACCGGTACACCTCCTGGGGCGAGGAGTGCTCGTTCCTGAAATAGAAGACCCCCCCTCGTCCCCCTGTTGGATGCAGCTGGATTCAAGTATTATCAGCTGCACCGCCGTACGCGGCTTTCTCATGTCGAAGTAGTTCCTGTTCAGCTTGACGATAGCCCTGGCTCCTTCGAGCCGGTAGGGGCACGCCCCCAGCTTGTCCCCCTGGTAGGCGGGGCCGTTCAGCTCCTTCTGGCCGTAGGAGGCCATCTCCTCCCGGATCCTCTTCGTGAAAAAGGTGTAGGTCAGCTCGTCCGTATGGCCCTCCTTCTTCAGCTCGGCGTGCCTGCGTATCAGGGCCTCATTGTACTCCTTCACGGTCACCGGGACCCACAGGGGCCTGCCGTTGGAGATTACCACGATGCCGTTCTGGTAGACCCTGCAGCCGTCCTGTACGCCGATCTCTACCGGCTCCAGGTTCATGCGCACCCCCTCGGTGTCGTACACCTCGGATTCCATGGTATAGCCGCTGAAGACCATGTCCAGGCGGTTGAAGCGCAGCGAGAAGCCGCGGGCGCATTCCGAACACGTGTAGATGGCCTTCCCGTTGTACATGCTCCAGGGATAGACGAGCACGTTCAGGTCCCAGTAGAGCCGGTCGTTCCACTCCATCAGCTTCTCCCTGGTGCCGATGTACGTGGTCAGGGTTATCTCGAATCCCCTGAGGTTCGAGAAGGGACGCAGGGACTGCAGGTACTTTGCCACCGCTTCCGTCTTCTGTTTTACGACGGCCTCTTCCTGCGGGGTGTAGCGCTGGGCGTAGTCATGCCCCCTGGGTAAGCTCGAATATTGATGGGTGGTCTTGCCCGGATGGTCTTTCAGATGGCCGCTCTGGGCGAAGATCGGCGCACTGCACAGCAGGGAGAAGAGGAGCAGGTAAAGCGGGATGGACGTCTTCATGGAGTGCCATCCTTTATGATGTGATGGTGAAATTGCCCACAATATTATAGTGGTAGGTTGCGGCGGTCAAGCAGAAAACAGAGCGTGGCGCTGTCCCTGGAAACGGCGTGAAGGCACTCACGTCAACGATGATGGCCGGTGTCCAGCCTGACGGTACCTTCAGGGAGCGATGCGGAGCGAAGCACCCACCGGTCTCCCAATAGATCGAGGCGTTCGAATCTTCCCCGCAGGTACCGCAGGAGTCCGTCCCTAAATCAGCGCAGAGGCGAGCAGGAAGATGGCCAGGCCGTGAGCCAGGGCCGCCGGGATCACGCCGAACCGCATGCGGAGCATTCCCAGGACAATTCCCTCCCAGGTGGCGAAGGCCAGCAGGGGGATGCCGATGGAGGTGACGGTGGAGGCCAGGAAGGCGTGTCCGGCACCGAAGGCGATGCCGGACAGAAGGGCCGCCCGAATCGGCCCAATCCCCTTTTCAAGAAAATAGCCCTGCAGGTAGCCCCGGAAGAGAAGCTCCTCGTAGAGGTTGCCACCCAGGGTCACGACGAGGAGCGCGGGTAGGAGGGACGGGGCAAAGGCGCCCCCACGCGAGGCCAGGGGCACCGTGAGTCCCATTGCAAGGAGCGGGGCGGCGATGACGACGGCCGAGCCGATACCCGCGGCGGCACCGGCGATCCTCCCGCTCCTGAACCATTCGATCAGGCCGCGCATGTCCCGCTCGTAGAGGTAGATCCCGCCGGCCAGCGCGGCGCTGGAGAGCCCCAGTGCCATGAGCAGGGGGCCGTTATGGACGAAGCGGATCCAGAATCCCCCGCCGTCCCCGAAGGACCAGAAGCCGAGCGGCGTCATGGCGTCCCGTATCAGGATGAAGAGCATGATGTGGGCCATGACGCGGAGCCCCTTCATCCCCCGGGGGAGCAGGAGGATGAGTGCGATGAAGAGCGCCATGCCCGGAGCGATGCGAAGCATGTAGTGCAGCAGTACCATGGTGTTACCTCCCCGTGCCCGTATGGTTCAACGCGTCGCCGCCGAAACGGGTCAGTACCTCTTCGATCCTCTCCTTCCCGAAGGCGGGACCGTGACCGGTGTAGAACTCCCCGGCGCCCAGCGAAAGGAGCCTCCTGAGGCTGCCGTAGGCCTGCCGCTTGTCGGTGATGAAGATGGGGCGGTAGGCGGCGCCGAGAATGTTGAGAAAGTTCATCGCCGCATCGCCGCAGAAGGCGCGGCCGTCGTCGGTCACCAGCGACCAGGAATCGGGGCTGTGCCCCGGCGTATAGACCAGCGTGCCCCGGATGCCGATGCGCTCCAAAGGCCTCCTGTCGTCCTTCACAAGAATGACATCGTCCCTGTTCGGCTGTACCGGGGGGAAGCGCATGTCGCGGCGCTTCACCAGGCCGTAGAGCCGGGATATGATGTCGATCCTCCAGTTCACCGCCCTGCCGTTCCATACCATCTGCCCGGCGCGGAGGTCCCGCAGCGACTGCTCCGGGACGATGAGCCTGCATCCAGAGTCCCTTCGTAGAGCGGCGGCGAAGCCGGCGTGCTCGTCGTGGGCGTGGGTAATGAAGAGCCACTTGATGGATCCCGGACTGATGCCCGTAACCGACAGGGCCTTTTTGAACCTCCCGTAGTCATCGGGATATCCGGTGTCCACCAGGAGCCAGCCCCCCCTGCAGGGGATGAGGTAGGAGTTGTTGATGCCGGCGTTGATCCGATAGAAGGCCTTCCCGTCGGCATCGGCATACCGCTCCACCATGTCGGCCGGGTCAGTCGCCCTGTTGTCCGCCAGGAATGCGGCGAGGCGGAGCCCCGCGAAGGCAAGGCCCGTCAGGGCCAGGATTATCACAATCGTTTTTTTCATGATGCAAGTGGTCCTCCTTTTTTTTAATGAATCGCCCCGGGTCGCGGCCCGGTCAGATGATGTAGGGTACGATGCGGTGCCGGACCCTCCCGGCGTAGGCCGCGTACTCGGCCCCGTAGGTCCTGCGCAGTCCCCGCTCCTCCACGAACACGAGCACGAGGAACAGCAGGAACACCGCCGGGGAGAAGAGGAGGGCGTGCGGGAAGTTGCACGCCATCGCCAGCCCCGGCAGTATGAGCACGTTGCCGGTGTATATCGGATTTCGCACGACGGAGTAGATGCCGCCGGTCACGAGTCCCTCGGCCTTTCGGACAGAGGGGATGAAGCCTATGCGGAACAGGGCCGCGGCCCAGAAAACGGCGGCAAGGGCGATGCAGGCAAGGCCGGCGACCACGAGTGCGGTCCCGTGACGCGGAATCCCCGGCTGCGGCACAAGGGCCATCACCGCCAGGGGGGCCATGATGACCGGGACGACGAGCTTTTGCACCGCCGTCTTCTGCCTGAAGAACCATGTCCTCATTGGGTCGCCGTGCATGATGGCCGCCGATGCCGCCATGGCGGCGACATGCACCGATGCGCAGAGGATGAATACAATCGTGCCATGTCCGCTCATTATCCGAGCCCTCCCTTTCGTCTTACACTCTTGTTACCGGGGCACACGCCCTGGAATTTCAATATATGAACTTTGGTTCATATAGTCAATTAAAAATATGAACTTTTTTTCATATTTAGCTTGATTTGTCCCACCTCCCGGGATATCCTGATGGCAGCGATTCAGGGGTCAGAGCATCATCAGCCCGGGTGTTCGCGAGGGTTGAAGATGCCTCTGCGTGGGGGGCACCGTGGGAACGAGGACATCGAAGGCCAGGACGCCGGTACAGGAGCGCGCCATCCACACAAGGGATAGGATCCTGCGGGCGGCGCGGGCGCTCTTCGAGGAGAAGGGATACCATGGCACGAACTCCAAGGAGATCGCCGCCAGGGCCGGAGTGGCCGTGGGGTCCTTCTACAGCTACTTCGACGAGAAGAAGCCGGTGTTCCTGGAGGTGATCCGGCAGTACTACCGGGAGATCGCCGAAAAGACCCTTCAGGAAGGGGAGCCGGTCGCCGCCTCGCTGAAGGTGGGGAAAAAAGCGGACCCGAAGAAAACGATCCGTGAATTGGTGCGGGCACTCTACGAGGCCCACACCCTGTCGCCATCGCTGCACCGCGAGATCACGGCGATGATCTACAGCGATCCCGAGGTGGAGGCGGTGTCAGCCCAGGAGGAGCGGGGCGTCCGGGAGCTCATACTGGGTGTGCTCTCCTCGGTCTCCGAAACGCTCGCCGTGAGCGACCTGGAGGCGGCTGCCAGGGTGGTGCACCGCTCGGCCGAGGAGATCATCCACCGGCTCCGGATGTTCCGCAGCGACATCGACGAGGGGAGGATACTGCGGGAGCTCGAGGATATGCTGTACCGGTACCTCTTCGTGAAGGGGTAGGGCGATGCCGCCGAGGATCATTGTGAACGGGGACGACATGGGGCTCTCCGGATCGATCAACGAGTCGATCGCCCTCCTGATGCGGCAGGGGCTGATGTCAAGCGCCTCCATCCTGGTGAAGCGGGACGCGGAGGCCTTCCGCGATGCCACCGCCAAGGCGCGGGCCCTGGCTGCGGAGCTCCCCGGCGTCGGCTTCGGGCTCCACCTGGACCTGGACCGGTACTTCCTCTTCGACGAACACGGCCGCTACGGCGCCGCGGAGGAGGACATCGTCCCCTGGTACCGGGATATCTGGAGCCGCGAAGAGGAGGCAATCGTCGCCGACATGGAGCGCCAGTTCGCAACGCTCCCGGGTGCGGGGATCTTCCCGGACCACGTCGACGGCCACCATAACGCGCACCTCTTCCCCCCGGTCCTCCCGGAGGTGCTGCGGCTCATGGAAAGATACTCAATCAGCGGTATGCGCTTTTCCCCTTCATTCTACCGGAGCGATGCGACACGCGGGGAGGCCCTGGTCCTGCTGCGGCGCCGGAATGTGCGGGTTCCCGATCATTTCATCGACCTTTCCCGCATAATGGCCGAGGGGAGGGGGATGCTCGACGCCCTGGAGGGGACCGTGGAGATCATGGCCCACACTGACACCGAGGACAACGCCATGGGGCGCGTCGACCAGTACCGGTATCTTGCAGAGGGGAATCTGGGGGGCTACGAAGCGGTCTCCTTCCGGGACCGCTGGGCCGCTGACTGACGGTCTGGCCATCATCCGGCGTAGCGGGCGGCCACCCTCCGGTAGTGGGGGCACGCCTCCAGGCACCTAGTGCAGGATTCGGCGTAGAAGGTAACCAGCATGTTGTTCATATCCTCCACCATACGGTGCGCCCCCTTCCATTTCTTCGACAGCCAGAGGAGGAACCGGGTGAGGGCATAGGGCTGCATCATGGGATGGCGTATGCTCAACCTCATGCAGTCGTTGATGGCGATGGAGCGGTCCCGGATTGCCCCCACGGGACAGGCGTCGATGCAGAGGGTGCAGCCGGGCGGGCAGGGGTCGGAGAGGTTCGGCCGGTCCGGCGTGAAGGCCGCCCTGGTGATGACGCCGGCCAGGCGGAGCGTGTTCCCGTGCGCTTCGTTGATCAGCAGCGAGTTTTTTCCCAGGGAGCCCAGGCCGGCCAGCTGTGCGATGTGCTTCAGGCTCACTACGCCCCGCGGCTCGCCGCCGTAAATCCGCAGGGGTGTGTAGGCAGGGATTGGCACCGCGGGGGCGCCGGTACGCTCCTCGATGAATCGCGCCAGGGTCTGCGCCGCCGCGTCCAGGAGGAGGCCGGAGTTCCAGAAGGAGCGCAGGAACAGGACCCCCCCGGCATCTCCCGCCCCCGATGTGCGCAGCGATCCTGCCGGCATGCGCTGGGCGATGATCACCACCGAGCGCGCCCCCTCCAGGAGGTCGGCGGGCCTGAATCCATCGGGGGCTTGCTCGTCAACCATGGCCGCGTCGGCGATGCCGCAGAGGTCCATTCCCAGCGCCGCGGCCCTGCCGGTCAGGAGTTTTTTCTTGTCGCTCCTCTTCGTATACACCATCCTCCTCCCCCGCGCGCTCCTGGCGCGCTCACAACGTCTTTATCATGGTATATGAATCGTCGGTCTCGCGGTGTACCGTGAAACCGAACCGCCGGTAGAGGCTCACGGCGCGGTTGGTCCTGCCGACACTCAGCGATACCGCCCCGTACCGGTGCGCCGACGATTCCGAGAAGAGCCGCTCCAGCAGCAGTGTCCCGAGCCCCCCGTTCCTGTGACCCTCCTTCACGGCCATGCCGAGCTCCGGTATATCCCCCCTGACGAAGCCGTAGCCAGGGTCGCCGGAATCGAACAACCGCAGCCACACCGCCGCGATCGCGGCCTCCTCCCGGAGGACGAGGAATCCCTCGTCACCGTCCCTACCCCATCCCGCGTAATACCTCGACAATGCCGGCAGCAGGACGATTGAGCTGTCCGGCGGCGGGGAACCCTCCGGCACGTGAATGGCGTGATAGAGCATCTCCCGGATCGTACCCCCGTCGCCGCCGCCTGCCTCCCGGATGGTGTACTGCCTCTGGCCGCCGGGGTGGCGTCCCTCATCCCTGCTGCGCATGGAAGCTGCCGACCCGCTCGTTCAGGGTCTCCGACATGGCCCGGATCTCCTGGGAGCTCTCGATGATCCGCTGCGCCCCGGCGGCGTTCGACTGGGTGAGCTCGTTGATGTTGGAGACCGATTTCACGATCTCCCCCGATGCGGTCTTCTGCTCCTCCGTGGCGTTCTTGATCTCCTCCGAGCGGATCTTCACCCCCTCCGCCTCGCTCATGACCGCCGCGTTCGCCTCGGACTGCTTTTTCATGAAGTCCGAGAGCATGGCCACCATGCCGTTGATGTTCGTCACCCCCTGTATGATGGTGCTGATAGTGTCGACCGTCACCTTCACGCTTGACATCCCCTTCTGGATTTCGCGCTCATTCGCGACGATGAGGGTCTCAATCTCCTTGACGCTGGAGGAGGTCCTGTCGGCGAGCTTCGATATCTCGTCCGCCACGACGGCGAAGCCGCGCCCCGCGTCGCCGGCCCTGGCCGCCTCGATGGCGGCGTTGAGCGAAAGGAGGTTGATCTGGTCGGAGATATCCTTGATGATCTGCACGATCCCCGTCATCTCCCCCGAGCTCTCGCTGATCGTGGCGATGCTGCGGCTCATCTCGTGCAGCGTCCCCTCGCCGCTCCTTGCGTGCGACTCTATCGTTCCGGTGAGCCGCAGCGTCTCCCTGATCTTCCCCTCCATCTCGGCGATGAGCCCCGAGAGCTCCGCGGACCTGCCGGTGAAGGAGGTGATGCCCCCGTACTGCAGCTCCGCGCTCTTCGCCACACTCTCCACGCCCGCCGATATCTCCTCGATGGTGGCGGTGATCTCCTCGGCGAAGGCGGACTGGTTCTGCGCGTTCTCGGAGAATTCCTGCGAGGTCTCGTTCATGTTCACCGAGGACTGCGCGAGCTTCGCCGCGATATCCCGCACCGACTCGAGGAGGGCCCTGATGCGGCCCAGCCGCTCCTCGTTCTTCGCCTCCTCCTGCAGCTTCTCGATGGTCTTGTCCATGATCCTGAGGAGGAGGTAGCTGATGGCGGCGATGATCACGATCTGGAAGCCCAGATCGATAATGGCCGTGGTCTTCTCGGTCGCGTTGAGGAGGTCCGTCCTGGCATAGGCGGTAATGGCCAGCGCAAGGGAGAGGCCGGTCACCACCAGGACCATGCGCCGAGAGCAGAAGAGGGCGCTGAAGATGATGAAGGTGATGAACTGGTAGTTCGTGAAGATGATGCCGACATTGATATTCATGGCGCCGAAGTTCACCAGAAGACCCAGGGCAATGACGCATCCGATGACGGCCACGTTGGCTGAGGCATCGTAGGAGCCGGTCCTGAGCAGCAGGCTCGCCACCGACAGGTCCAGAATCACGAAGACCATGACGCCGTTGATGAGGGACACCAGCGGGCGATGCAGGATGAGGTTCTGCGCCAGCAGGAACAGCGTGACCATGCCGATGCATATCAGGAGGAAAAAGTACAGTGTCCGGACCCGCTGCTGCAGGACAAAGGAGCGGTCGGCGTATTTGTGCGTGAAATCAATGAACAGTTTCATGTGCGGTTTCCTCGGTTTGTTGTCGCCACTCCGGCGGCTTCCTGCTGCCCGGATCGGAGCGTCTGCGGCGTGGTTCGATGCTGCGTCGACCCCGGTATGACCCGCCACCGGGGGACAGGGTTGTGTCCGGCGTCGTCGCGTTAGGGGTGATAGTAGTGCACAATGAAAGGAAGATCAAGCATTTCACGGCGGTTACGGCAAAAAAACCTTCCTGTGCCGGCGTGCCCTACAGAAGGTCCGAGGCGAGCTCCGCCAGGTGGGAGCGCTCCCCCTTCTCAAGGGTGATATGGGCGTAAAGATTCTGTCCCTTCATCTTGTCGATAAGATAGGTGAGCCCGTTGGAGCGGGAGTCGAGGTAGGGGGTGTCGATCTGATACGGGTCGCCGGTGAAGACGATCTTGGTCCCCTCGCCGGCCCTGGTGATGATGGTCTTCACCTCGTGGGGCGTCAGATTCTGCGCCTCGTCCACGATGAAGTACACCTTGGAGAGGCTCCTCCCGCGGATGTAGGCAAGGGCCATGATGTGCAGCTTGCCGTTGCTGACCAGCTCTGAGATGCGGCGGAACTCCTGCGAGTCCTCCTCGAACTGGTTCTTGATCACCGAGAGGTTGTCGAAGAGGGGCTGCATGTAGGGATCGATCTTTTCCTTGATGTCGCCCGGAAGAAATCCTATATCGCGGTTCGAGAGGGGGATCACCGGCCGTGCCAGGAGTATCTGCTTGTACTCCTTCCGCTTCTCCAGCGCCGCCGCCAGCGCCATGAGGGTCTTGCCGGTGCCGGCCTTGCCGGAGAGGGTCACCAGGCTGATGGCCGGGTTCATCAGCGCGTCCAGCGAGAAGGTCTGCTCGGCGTTTTTCGGCTGGATCCCGTAGGCGCGGCGCTTTTCCACGATCCTGAGCGAGTCGCTCTCCCTCGTGTAGGTGGTCAGGGCGCTCTTGGTGCCGTTCCTCATGATGAAGTACTGGTTCGGGTAGGGTGAGAGGTCCTGTCCCATGTCTTCCAGCGGCACTGTCCCCTCCCTGTAGAGCCGGTCGATTAAGCGCTCGTCCATCCCCTCGACGATGTTCTTGCCGGTGTAGAGCTCGTCGATGTCCTTGATCTTCCCTGTCTCGTAGTCCTCCGCCATCAGGCCGATGCTCTTGGCCTTCATCCTCAGGTTGATGTCCTTGGATACCAGGAAGACGTTCCCCTTGCCGTACTCCTTGGCCAGGTTGTAGGCCAGGGAGAGGATCCGGTGGTCCGGACTGTCCTCCCAGAAGATGCTGTGCAGGTACTCGTCCTTGCGGATGTTGGTGTTCACGACGAGGAAGCCCCCGGAGTTCAGGCGCACCCCCTCGCTCAGAAGGCGGTCGCCGATAAGGCTGTCCAGCTCCCTGGTGAACTCGCGGGCGTTGTAGTTGATCATCTCGTGGCCGCGCTTGAAGCGGTCGATCTCTTCCAGGAGGGTTATGGGGATGACGACATTATGCTCCTGGAACGAATAGATGCATCGGTAATCGTAGAGGACAACGTTGGTGTCGAGAACGAAGATTTTTTTTCCGCCGGGAAACATACCTGTGGTTAAAGCAACGCACATCGGGGGATAAAAATCAAGCAAATATTATGAGACATAATTTTTTTTGTGCCGTCCCCCGCTTCGTACCCCCCCGGGGTCCGGCAGACCGGGACGGTCCCCGGTTACACCAGGAGCCCCTCGCGGCCGTTGGAGACGAATCTGTTCCTGATCTCAACAAACCGCTCCCCTGTCAGTTTACGGTAGGTGCGGTCGCCCCGCTCGCGGAAATAGATAGTCATATTGGGATTCCTTTCCACGTTGAAGTGCTCCCTTTTATACGGGCGGACGATGATCTTCTGCGTGTCGTTGACGGTGAAGGTGTCGACAATGCGGATGTAATCGGGCATCCACTTGGGATCCATACCCCCCGATTCCTGCTGCCGTACCAGCCAGTGGTGCGTCTCTCCCGGATCGAAGGCCCGGTCCTGCTTCATCTGGATCGCTATCATCACGTGCTCGTCAGCCACGGGGGAGGGGACTCCGTATGCGACGGCGGAGTCAACGCCGTGAATGCCCAGGGCGTAGTGCAGGACGTTCTCTGCGGAAAAGTTTTCACCGTCCTTGCGGATCCAGTCGTCGGTCCTGCCGTTGAAGTACAGGTAGCGGATGCCCTTGATGACGCGAACATGGCCGAGATCGCCGGAGTGATAGATTCCGTGCCGGAACTTCTGGCCCGTGGCGTCCCTGTCGTCGAAATACCCGTCAAACCTCAGGTTGTCGCTCCCCACCTTCCTGCAGATCTCCCCGACCGCCTCGTCGTAGTTGCTGATACGGCCGGTCTCGTCCAGGGAGGCGGGAGGGCACTGGGCCCCCACCTCGTTCAGGATCACGATGTCCCTTGAGATTCTGCCGACGCATTCAATGGGATCCCCCGGCCTGTTCGCCGTGGTGATGACCGCCTCCGTGGAACCGTAGATCTCGAATATGTGATCCATGCCGAGATACCGCATCATCTTTCTGCGGTCTATCACTGAGGCCCCGTTGCCGTAGGCCGTCCTGAACCTGTTTTTCGGATGGCGGGCCAGGGCGCGTACGACGGCGTCGCCGCTTCCGTATTTCTTCTCCAGTGCGTCTATGATGTAATGGAGGGGCTGCCCCACGTAATTGAGGAACGTCACGCCGTGTTCCAGCATGTCCCCCTCGAAGGCGCTGGCGCTGAACTTCCTCTTCAGCACGAAGCTCCCGCCGGCGATGAGCTGCGGCAGTATGCCGATGTACCAGGCATTGGAATGGAACAGGGGCATTGAGATGTAGCCCCTGTCCCTCTTCTTCAGATGGACGGCGGACTGCACGATGAATCCCGCACCGACGAACTTTATGTGCGTGCAGGGCACGCCCTTGGGGATCCCCGTGGTGCCGGAGGTGTAGATAACGATGACGGGGCTGAAGTTGTCGATGCGGGGGCGGTGGCGCCGGGAAACCTTCTGCGGCGATGCTTCCACAGAGGCTTCCAGTCCCTTGAATCCCTCCGTACCCGGACCGGTTACCGCTCCGGCACACAGGATCTCGTCCCTGCCGATGACGGACAGATTTTCCGCGATCCTTGCGATCTCATCGGCGGATGTATCGTTCACGATCAGCAGTGTAATCCGCGACTGCTCGATGACCCGTGCCAGCGTTTCGCCGCGAAACCCGGTGTTTATCGCAAAGAGCACCGAATTGCTCAGCCCTGCAGCCAGGGAGGCGAACAGGTATTCCGGCGTGTTCTCCATATACACCCCCAGGGCCAGCCGGTCCTTCGCGCCGAGCCTCCCCGCATCGATCCTCCTTTGCCGTTCGGCCAGGAAAAAGTCCGCGTACCTCTTCGCCTGTCGGAAGACCTCTCCGTAGGTGTATTCCCGCCCTTCAAAAATGAAGAGCACGCGGTTCCTTCGGATGAACAGCCAGCGGAGGGTCAGCAGAAGCATCGACCGAAAGTTAACGAACCACAGAAACCGCCGGATTATCGTCTTGAGATTCATGGGCTCCTCAGGGAAGATATCATCAGCATGCCCCTCTGATTTCAACCGTTTATTGTACTGGGAATTCGGAATGCCTCAGGGGCGCCGGCGGCCTGCTGTCAAGCGGTACGTCCGGCCGGGGATATCCGGCATCTACGGGCGATGCCCGTAGTGCGCCTCCAGCTCCTCCCGGGCCCTCCATCGCGAAGGCTCCAGGGGCCCTATGGCGGCGGGGACCGCCTGCCGGAGGCTCCCTATGCCGTCGAAGGTTATGGTCACCAGGTCCCCCGGCCGGAGCCACAGGTCATGGTCGAGGCCGGTGCAGCCGGGGATAGTTCCCATGCCCAGTATCGTTCCGGGGCGCGGTGTGAAGATGGTATGGAGATAGTCGACGATTTCCCGGGGGCTCCTGGTGTATTCCGCGGTGGAGCCGCGCCAGGTATACCTGTCCCCCACCGTGACTGTCACGGCGAGAGAGAGGGGCGCAGCGATTTCATCGGCGGTGACCAGGCAGGGGCCAAGGCCGTTGCTCCGGCTGAAGTCCTTGCTCCGTGCGGGTCCGGTTCCCATCATCTCCGGCATCTGGACGTCCCGGGCGGAGATGTCGTTGAAGATGAGGTAGCCTGCTATGGGCTGCTGTGTAGTTCCCGTCACCACCCCCAGTTCCGGCTCGATATCGAGATAGGAGGTGAAGGGGGGCCACCAGACTGCGTCCAGGTCGCCGATGATCTCGTTGTGGTTGCACTTGTAGTAGGGGGGCGTCGAGGTTTCCGACATCCTGTCGATCCGCCTCCTGACGAAGGGGCCCAGGATGCGCCGGAGGAGCGGCCCGTACTCGTGGTCCAGCAGCGTCATGGCGGAATTCTTCAGGTGGCGGGGCGAGAGCCCGAAATCGAGGAGGGCGGGCGGCGCCAGCGGCGGGAGGAAGCGGAGTTGCCCGATGCCGTGCCTCTCCGAGTCGCCGAGCTCACCGATTCTCTTCACCGCGTGATCGAAGAGACGGCGGGCCGAGATCTCGCTCCCGGGCAGGTTTTTCAGGTACGAACCCATGTCGGCCAGCTCGGGATTGGATTCCCCGGAAAGACGATTCAGGACGGTGAAGGGGACCGCGTGCCCCTCCATCACCACGCCGAAATGGGTCCTGCCGTCAGCCCTGTATGTCGCCAGCTTCATCGGTGCCACCTCCGCTCTTCACGATAGTCAATGCCCACAGCAGACAGATCGCCGCGATGCTCAACGCGGCGAGCGACCATTTGGCGATGGAGGCGATCCCGCTCAACGCCACCCATGGCTGGACGACGCTTCCGCCCTGGTTCAGAAAGATGATATGGAAGATGTTTTCCGTACAATCGCAGGTCCCGGCGAGAAGGGGGAGAGCCAGGAGCGCGCTGCGGCCCCTCGGAGCACCGCTCCTGTTGAGGACCAGGGCCATGGCGGACGCCAGAAAGAGCCCGTACCAGAACGGATGGAGGAAATCGAAATAGAAATGGAGGGCGTAACGGTCGATCAAGCCGTCCGCCCGCCATTCCCCGAAAACGGTGTGCAGGAGGGGTGCGGAGAGCGTCGTCTGGGCCGCGATGACCTTCCCCGCCCCCAGGGGGTGAAGGACGATCCCTATGATCGCCTGGGAGGCCAGGTAAAGGGCGCCGAAGGCCAGAACGCATCGACGGTTGCCCGTTTTTTCTCGTAATGCATCCAGCAGGTTCATCAATCCCTCCTCTTCGCCATGCGGCATCGTTCTGCGATCATCGGCCCTCTGCGCTCCGCTTCACGTGAATCCACATGCCGTCGGTACCGAACACGACGGGGCCGTTGAATTGGGTCTCGAATCCGTCGAAAAAGAGCCGTCTCATCAGGAGGTCCGGCAAAAGCGGCGAAAGGGGCGGGGAGATATGGGTGAATACGAGCCGCTTCACCCCGGCCGCCTGTGCCAGCGCCGCCGCCTCCCCGGCAGTGGTGTGGCTTTCCGTTGCCTGCGCCGCCATGGCGGCCAGGCGCTTCCGGCCGAGGGCCCGCAGGTGCAGGATCCCCGCCGCCGCAAGGTGCTTCGCCATGACCTCGTGGACCAGGACGTCGGCGCCCACGGCATGGCGGGCGAGATTGCCGCATCTCTTCGTGTCGCCGCTGATGACCGCCGACATGCCCCGGTAGTCGAAGCGGTAGCCGACGGCGGGGGCCGCCGGAGTGTGGTCCACCGTAAAAGCCGTTATGCGCAACTCTTCAGATTCCGCCACCACGGCGGAATCTCCGGGCGACGGCAGGTCGATCCGCCTCGCCTCCATGATTCCGGCGGCGGGGGGCATGTTCGCCTCCCCGTGATGGGCAATCCTGTACCGGCGGTCCTGGGCGTAGGCGGCGTTGAAGCCATCCACCACGCGCGCCACGCCCTCCGGTCCGTATACGGGCAGCGGCGTACGCCGCCCTTTTATCCAGCTGTTCGTACAGGCCTCGCCGAGACCGGCGATGTGATCGGAGTGGTAATGTGTGAGGAGGACCGCCCAGAGGCGTCCCTCGGGGAGCCCCTCATCGGCGATGGTGGCCCAGGATCCAGGCCCCGCGTCCACGAGGATGAACCGGCCGCCGGCGATGACCGCCGTACAGGCACCGGCGCGCCCCCTGGTCGCCAGGGGGGTGCCGGTGCCGCAGAGAAAAAGGTGCAGCCCCCCGTCGTTGAGGTAACGGCTGCCGGCTCCCTCGACCGCGCGGTTTACGGCGCGCTCGACAATGGTATCGGTGCATCCCATAAGCGCCGCACACGCGATCGTCCCGGCCGCGGCATGCTGTATGAGGCGGAATACCCTACCCATGATTGATTTTCCCGTGCATGTTCCCCCCGCGGCTCACGATAACTGCATCGATCAGCAGATCCCCCCTTTCACTGGACATTCGAGTTCATGACATCCCCGTTGAGATGCAGGGCTAGTCCTTTATGAAGTTGATCGCCACTTCCAGATTCTCGGACATGCTCGAAATCCTGCCTGAATTCAGGGAGATTGTATCGGATTCGGCTACCATCCCCTGTGTGGTCGCGTTGATCTCGGCGATCGATTTCGAGATCTCGTCGAGGGCCATCTTCTGCTCCCCGATGGATGAGGTGATCTCGCTGGACTTCATCTTCACCTTGTCAGACTGGGCGTTCACCGCGGCGTTCACGTCGGCCTGCTTCTGTACGTACTCGAAAATCCTCTCCATGCCTCCCGCGATGGAGTTGACGCTGTCGATAACGGCGGTGATCTTCGAAGTCACATCCATGATGTCCGCCATACCCCTGGTGACCTCGTCGTTGCTGGCCCGTATGAGGGTGTCGATGTCCTTGATGCTCGTGGCGGTCTGGTCCGCGAGCTTCGATATCTCGTCTGCGACGACCGCGAAGCCTCTCCCCGCCTCGCCCGCCCGGGCCGCCTCGATGGCGGCGTTCAGAGAGAGCAGGTTTATCCTGTCCGAAATGTCGTCGATTATCCCGATGATATTCTTAATGTCCTGCGAGCTTTCCACGATCTTCCCGAGACTGCTGTTCATTTTCTGAAGCGACTGCTCTCCCGCCTTCGCCTCGGCCGCGGTATTGGTGGTCTGCGTGAGCGTGGTCCGGGCGATCTGGCCCACCTCGGTGATGATGGAGGACAGTTCGAGCATATTCGAAATGAGAAGATCCATGCCGCGGGTCTGTTCACGCGAGCCCTGATCCATGGAATCCATGCCCGCCGATATCTCTTCCATGGCCGAGGTGATCTCCTCCACCGAGGCGGCCTGTGTATGAGAGGTCTCGGAGAAGGTGACTGAGGTATCGTAGAGGTTCTTTGACATCTCCGCCAGCTGCCCCGAGGTGTCCCGGGCGGACTTGAAGAGGCGGTCGATGATATCGATCTGTTCCTCGTTTTTCTTGAATTCGTTTCTCAACTTTCTGAGGGCGGACCTGAATATCCCCGAGATGAGCTGGCTGAGAATTGTGATGACGATGATGGAAACGCTGAAGTGTATTACGCCCCAGGTGGCGATCTGGAGTCCGGCGGGATCCAGATTGTCCCTGATCAGCAGATATATCACGATATTGTTTATGAAAAAGAAGGTGCTGAAACCGATGACCCATCTCATTTTGCAAAAGAGGGTGCTCATCACGACAAGAGCCATAAAATAATAGAATGTGGACGAGTATATCGTCTGGGGAGCCCTTACGATGCGGGCGTAGGCGCCCGCCGCGAGGACCAGTACGAATACGCAGGATACAATGTTCGCGGTAACGCTGTAATACCCTTTCTTCAATATATACAGTGATATCAACGAGATTATGCATAATCCGCTCGCCACCGGTCCCGTGGTTCTTGCCGACTCGGGATAGAGCAGGAAGACCAGCACTAAAAGAAGAGAGGTCACCACGCTTATTGACAGGCAAAACACGAACAGCGCCTTGGCAAGCCGCTGCTTTAAAAACGACGCGTCCTTGTAGCGGACCAGAAATGCGTTCATGAAATTTTTCATCGGTGTGTATCTCCCTTCACATTCATGCTGCCCGATGCCCCGATATCATTCCCTGCACCGGGATCCCTCCTCAGGGGCGCCCTGTATAAGTCCGATGTTTAGCTGCTCTGCTCCGCCATTCCTAGGCGTTGAATCTACGGAAGAGCGGGTACACCGCTACCCATCATGGCCACTCAAGCTTCTCGGCGTATTCCATGCGATGAAAGGGTAAGGCATACTATATATTTAAGTGCATGGATTCGGCGAGCGTCGTTTTTTGAGATACTACCCCAGAGAGGGACGGGTAGCAAGCGAAAAAGAGTATACGGGCAGCACTTTCTGTGGTGTGTGGGACTGTCTTCCCCAGTTCGCCATAATGAAGAGATGTACTGTACATACGAAGCGGTACTGTATGCTTTTTTTGCCGACCAGGGAATGGGCGCACCGTCAGGCCGACCGCGCCTGCGATCCGCCGGTTTCATCGCCCCTGCGGCTAAAAAAAAGTGTGGCATCATGAAGCCGCGGCGTGGTACCCTGCCGACGAAGGGGGATCCTCATGACAGGTCATCGGTGCCAGGAGGCTGTGTGACATTCAAAAGGTGCTCGAAGTGCCAGCAGGCCTGGCAGACCAGGGAGGAGTTCCTCGAGGACCCGGCCGTGGTTCTCGTGGGCTACCAGACAAATTTCGGGGAGCTCCAGCTGGGATTCCTCCTGTTCAACCATGACTGCCGCACCACCATCGCCCTGGAGGCCGGGATCTTTACCGATCTCTACGACGGGCCGGTCTACACCGAGCGCCGCACCGGTTGCGAGGAGTGCCCCGGCTACTGCCTCTACCAGTCGGAGCTCCGCTCATGCCCGGCGGCATGCGAATGCGCCTATGTGCGCGAGGTGCTGCAGATCGTGATGAAGTGGCAGAAGCGGGACGGCTCGTCCGCGGCGCATAAAAAGGCTTGATTCCCACGGTTTCTGCGGCATCATAGAATCGTGCCGTTGAAATCCCGGAATCCGCTGTCTCTTTGTTAGTGGAGGGCCCGCATGAAGGATACGCGAATCCCCGCAGGACCCGGGCCCCGTTACGGTACGGGGGCCCCCGGGCCGCGCCCGCATCGAGGTCCTGCTCCTCATGGCGCGGGAGATCGGAATCCGCGGGTTCTCGCCGCGGGGCATCACACGGGGGAGCCTCCCCCCCTGGAGGGGGGTGGCGGCGCTGCTCGCCCGGGCGCAGATCTATGAAAAATTCTATGGAGGCTGCATCTCCGTCATGGGGCCCCCGGAGCACTGGAAATCGGAGCTCCAGGAGGTGGTGAAGGAGGGGCGCGTGATCGCCGTGAAATGGGGTGCGGACGACAGTTGCCGGGTCGTCTACGAGGTGAGAAGGAAGGGCCTGCGCCAGTGGGCGCACAAGTGCTTGTAGCGGCGTCCCTTTCCCGTCGCAGTCCGGCCTCGAGCCGGAGTTCACCGACATCGTCCACATGGGGACTGGCCGGATAGTGCACAATACAGAAGAACCTTCAGGAGGAGACCATGAAATCGTTCCGCGGAACAGTCATCATCGCCATCGCCGCCGTCCTGGTGATGGCGCCCACCGATGCCGGGCAGAGAATGAGGATCCTGGTGCTCCCCTTCAAAAACGCCGGGACGCCGCAGTATTCCTGGATCGCCGCCGGGATGACCGACACGGTGGTGGCCGACCTGCAGCGCCTGAAGAGCGTGAACGTCTTCACCGAGGAGGAGCGGAAGAAGGCCTTCGACGAGATCGAGCTGGGAATGACCGGCATCATGCGCGAGGAGGACGCGGTGAAGGCGGGGAACATCATGGGGGCCAGCGCCATCTTCACCGGGAGCTTCACCGTGGCGGGGAATGCGGTGCGGGTGGTGGCCAAGCTCACCGACGTGGCCACGACAAAGATATCGAGATCGCGGAAGATCGACGGGACCCTGGAGGGGATCTTCAATCTGCAGGACCGCATCGTCACGGCCCTCATGGAGGAGGCCGGAGCGATGGAACTCCCCGGCATCGACAGTCCGGAATTCACCGAGGAGGAGATGCGCGGCGCTAGGAGGGTCCACGTCCCCTCCCTGAAGGTCTTCGAGCTTTACTCGCGGGCCCTGGAGAAGTTCGAGGAGAATCCCCGTGAGGCTCTCTCCCTGGCAGTACAGGCGGCGAGGCTGGATCCCCGGTACGCCGACGCCCTCACCCTGGCCGGATCCCTCAGCAGCGGCACCGGCGACACGGCCGCGGCGGAAGGGTATTACGCCAGGGCACAGTCGGCGCTGGAGCGGGAGGGCCTGAAGGGGAGCCCCCAGTACGCGCTGCTCCTCCACAGCAGGGCGGTGATGGAGTGGAACAGGGGTGAGAACGAGGCCTCGGTGCGCTTCGGCCTGGAGGCCACGCGCATCTGGGAGGCCCTGGGGAGACGCGAGTCGTCGTCCTACGCCTCTACCCTCACCACCGTGGGATCGGCCTACCGGAACCTGGGGGAGCTGGAGCGGGGTCTCCGGCTCACCGAGGAGGCCCGGGGCATGATGGAGCGGGCCGGGCTGGCAAAGAGCAGCCAGTACTCCTGGACCCTCTCGAACCTGGGGGTGCTACGGCTGATGATGAAGCAGTACGGCGAGGCGCTGCGTCTCAACGACCGGGCCATGGCCAACTGGGAGCGGCTGGGGATGAAGCGTTCCATGGGCTACGCCTTCACCTACAGCCAGAACGGATCGATCCGCTACGCCATGGGGGACTACGGGAATGCGCTCACGCTGCTTCGCCAGGGGATGGCCCAGTGCGAGGAACTGGGACTGGACAACACGGTGCAGTACGCCTATTTCTCCTGGAACGCCGCCAACTGCCACTGGATGCAGGGTCGCTACTGCGATGGACTCCCCTACATGGAGAAGGCGGCACGGGTTTTCAAATCGCTGAAGAGCGCCGTGGCGCCCCAGGCGGAGCGGTCGCTGCGGGACTTCAGGAAGAACTGCGGCAGGTGAGGCCGCGCCCGCGGTTCGGGAAAAATTTGCTTCCGAATACGGATTTGCACTTGACCCTGTGTCTGCCGGGGTTACTATCGGTATTACAATCAGTCAACATACCATCACGCTGTCGGTAGTCCTCTTTGAAGGGGATTGACAGGGGTGTGCCGTTCCGGTGCCGCCGGGTGCGATGCCATCGCGCAGGGGGGCGCCCTCGTCCGCGCCGTAGTGTGGCGACGCGGCGGGGAGTGATCATCATGAGAAGGGTACAGGTACCATGGCTCTCAAGGATTTTATCGAGGAGATGCTCCGCCAGGTGGGTCCGCGCCCGGCGGGCAGCGAGAGCGAATTCAGGGCGGGGGAGATCATCGCCGGAGAATTCAGAAATCGCGGCGCCGAGGTCTCCTTTCACGATGCCGTGACGCGCCCGGACTACATCCGCAATCTCATCAACCTCATGACCTTCACCTACGGCGTTTCCCTGGCCCTCTATTTCATCGTTCCCGCCGCCGCCGCAGCACTCATCGCGGTGATGCTGCTTTCACTGTTTCTCTCCAGGGCGGTGGGGACCCGGGTGATCCACTGGATGTTCCGGAAGGCCCCCACGAGGAATGTGATCGGCGTCTACCGGCCCACCGGCGAGACCAGGCACACGCTCGTCTTCTCGGGGCACTATGACAGCCCCAACAACATGCCCCTCTTCTATTCTCCCCTGAAGCGCTACGCGGGATGGATAGAGAATGCCGCCACACTGGGGGCGGTGATGCTGATGCCCGCCGGCATACTCCGGGCGCTGTGGGGCGGCCCCATCAGTTGTTATGACGCGCTCTACGGCATCTCCCTGCTGGGATTCATGGTGACGCTCTTCTTTAGATCCACCATGATCACCAACGTGCGGAACCTGGGGGCCAACGACAACCTTTCGGCAATCGCGGTCATGGTGGGGTTGGCGGAGCGGCTGGAACACGAGCGGCCGCGCCACACCGAGGTGCACCTTGTCTCCTTCGGCGCGGAGGAGCCTGACCTGGCCGGGTCGCTGGCGTACGCCCGCGACAACGCCGGGTTGCTGCAGGGGGCGGCCAGCGTGAACCTGGAAACCCTGGGGGCGGGCACCCTGGCGGTCATAACGAAGGAGAAGTCCTCCGGCATCCGCTACACGCCCGGCGTGGTGGACCTGATCGTGCGCGCCGCCGCCGGCGAGGGGATTGAGGCGCCCGCGGTGGCCATCGGATACGGCGGCACCGACTCGGGTTCGCTGGTGAAGCACGGGGGACGATCGGCCTGTCTCTTCGGGATGGATGAAACGGGGCTCTTTTCCCTGTGGCATTCCCCGGAGGACCGTCCGGAAAATATCAGCGAGGAGAATCTTCAGAGGGCATTGAAAATCTGCCTTCGGGTGATCGCCCTGACCGAGGAGGGGCGCGGCGTCGATTCCGGTGGCGCCGGATGATGCCCGCCGCTCCGCCCGAAAGGGGGTGATACACCCGCCAAACTTTATACAAAGGGAGGATCTCATGGGTTATTTCGGATCGGATCACGAGGTGAAATTCGACACCAGGATTTTTCCGGAGAAGGGTATCTCCGAGCAGGAGGTGATGGCCAGGCTCGAGGAGTTCGGCTCTATGGATGTGGACGAGGTCAGCGGCCACTCCATCGTCTACGGTACGCAGCTGATGAACCATACGGACGCGGCCCGTATCTCCAAGGTGGCCAACATGATGTTCGTGAAGAAGAACATGCTCTACAAGGAGCTGATGCCCGGGACCGAGCGCATGACGCTGGAGATGAAACGCATGATCCAGGAGATGCTGGGGTTCCCCGACGATTCGCGCGTCAGGCTCACCTCGGGCGGCTCCGAGAGCCTCTACTGCGCCGTCAACGCCGCCCTGCAGTGGTGCCGGCAGGAGCGCCCGAAGATCAAGTCGCCGGAGATCGTGGCCCCCTATACCATCCACGCCGCCTTTTCCAAGTGGTGCCACTTCACCGGCATCAGGCTGAAACGGGTGCCTATCGGGCCCGACCGCCGCGCCGACGTGGAGGCCATGCGGAAGGCCGTGACGCCCGACACCTTCCTCATCACCGGCTCCGCGCCCTGCTGGCCCTACGGCCTCTACGACGATCTTGAGTCCCTGGCGGCCATGGCACAGGAGCGCGGCATCTGGATGCATGTGGACGCCTGCCTGGGAGGGTTCCTTGCCCCCTTCACCGAGAAGGCCGGCCAGCCGCTCCCCCGGTGGGACTTCCGCATCCCCGGCGTGCGCAGCATCTCCGCCGACCTGCACAAGTACGGCTTCTCCTGCAAGCCCCTCTCCTGCATCGTCTACCGGAACAAAGAGTGGGAGCAGTACCACGAGTACGCGCCGGCCGACTGGCCCGACGGCCCCTATACCACCGAGTCGATACTGGGATCCACCACCGCCGGCCCCATCGCCTCCGCCTGGTCCGTCATGAAGTTCCTGGGGGAGGAGGGGTACACGGCCCTGGCACGGCGGTGCCTTGAGGTGAAGCGGCGCTACGCCGAGGGTATCAACGCCATCGAGGGGTGCCGGTGCATGGAGACGGATCTGACCCCCATGGTGTACAGCGTTCCCGAGGGGATGGACATGTTCGCCGTCATCGGGGGGCTCTTCGAGCGGAAGGCCTACTGCCTGCCCAGCTTTCAGCCCCCCATGATAAAGATCATAATAGACCCGGTCACCGACGAGGTGGTGGACCGGTACGTCGGTGCGCTGCGCGAGGTGATCCCGCTGGTGCGTCAGGGGGCCATTACCATCGAGAGCGTCAAGCCCTACATCTAGCACGGAGGGGGTATGCGATGAAATTCAGGCTGTTGCTTTTTATCCTCGCCGTCAAGCTCCGGGCCACCGCCGCACTGAGCGCCGGGTTCCGGAAAAGGCTCCGGGGGAAGGACATGGTCCTGGTGATCAGGACCGGCCGCGAGGACCAGGCCAGGACCTACCATATCGCCGGGGGGCGGGTGCGGTCCGCCGCCGGGCGCGATCCCTCGGCGGCCACCGAGCTGGTATGGTGCGATCCCGATACCGCGGTGCGCACCATGCTCTCGAAAGACGAGCTGGACGGATTCTCCGCCATCGGACGCGGCCAGCTGCGGATACTGGGAAATTTTGAAAACGCCCTCCGCTTCCTGGATCTGGCGGGCTAGGCCGGGGATTTGATGAACGGAGGCGGTGCGGTATCGCTCGATCCCTCTCTGGCGGGGCGCTGCGCGGGGCTCCTCACCAGGGCCTTCATGAGCGACCCGCTCTACATTCATGTGCAGCCGGTGGAAGACCGGCGCCGCAGGGCCCTCACGTGGATGCACGGCAGGGTGCTCCGGTACTGCCTGCGACACGGCATGGTCCATGTCTCGCCGGGGATGGAGGGGGTCGCCTGCTGGCTCCCCCCCGGGGGCATGGAACTCCCCCCCCTCAGGATCGTTACCTCGGGGCTCCTGGCCATGCCGGCGGTCTTCGGGCCGGCCCCCTACCGCCGCTTCGACCGCTACCTGCACGTATCGGGGATTCTGCGGCAGGAGCAGGCGCCGGAGAAATACTGGTACCTGTGGCTCCTGGGGGTCGAGCCCGCGCACCAGGGGAAGGGGATCGGCGGTAGCCTGCTGCAGCCGGTGCTTGCGGAGTCCGATGCCGCCGGCGTGCCCTGCTATACCGAGACGGAGGAGGAGCGGAACCTCGATTTCTACGGCGGCCACGGATTCAGGGTCACGTCCCAGGTCGCGATACCGGGGAGCGAGCTGAAAACCTGGTCGATGCTGCGGCCTCCCGTGTAACGCGGAATGTCTCCGGATTTGCGGCTTTGCCGGGTCTGTGGAGATTTCCAAAGAAGGGTCGTGTCCCTCTTCGGGAAAAAACTGTTGACAACGGGCGATACCCGGTTTTTATACGTCCATGTCTAAAAAGCATAACCTGCTGCACGGCCGATGGCAGCTTATACTTGCGGCGGCCCTGCTTCTCTGCACCACAACGCTTTCCGTCTACCATTATCATGAGGGCGGGAGGATCGACGACAAGTGTCCCGTCTGCAAATTTCAGGTCTATGACAATATTTCGGACAGCGGGGACAGCATCACTCTCCCCATGCCCGAATTGTATGTGCTGAAAAGATCCACCGTTATTGTCAAGGTCGTGTACATACACTATACCGGCCATTCCATTCGGTCCCACGCGCCGCCTTCTCTCTCCTGAAAGCTGTACATCAATCGATTATGCCTGCTGCGGCATGAAATGTCCGTACACGTACGCATGACAGCGGGTTATGGTCGATCCGTGCAATCATTCAATCGGGAGGAAGACAGGAATGTATAAGACCCTTGTATCAATGCTGCTGCTGGCCGGCCTGGTGATGCTCCCCGCCCTGGCGGGTGCACAGGAGCCGGTCGCCGATGAAGGGGAGTTCCAGACGGCCGGGGAACCCACCTCCGGCTCCCCATTTTCGCAATCGAAATTTGTTCCGGACATCTCGCTCATCCTTGATGCCTCATATGTATACCGGTCGCTGAAAAACGGCCAGTTCCGGGCAACCAGCAGCCCGGAGTACACAGAGGTTCCCATGCTGGAGGGCATTCACGACGAGACGGAGCCCTTTTCCCGCCGCGGCCTGAACTTCAACTACGCGGAGATCACCTTTGCGTCGGTGGTGGATCCCTTCTTCGATCTCTTCGCGGTGTGCGAGGTGACGGAGGACGTGTTCGGCCTTGAGGAGGCCTATTTTTCCACGAGGAGCCTCCCCCTGGGCCTCCAGCTCAAGGGGGGGAAGTTCCTGAGCAGCTTCGGAAGGCTCAACGAACAGCACACCCATTACTGGGATTTCTACGACATCCCGCTGGTGTACAACGCCTTCTTCGGCGAGGGGGCGCTCAACGAGATCGGTGCCCGCTGTACCCTGGTGGTCCCGGCGGATTTTTACCTCATGCTCGGGGGTGAGGTGCTCCGGGGGAAGAATACCCGCAGCTTCGGCGTCGAAGGATTCACCAGCCTTGACGGGGTCGTGCGCATCAGCGATACCAACTGGCCCGAGCTCTATGTGGGGTACGTGAAGACCTCCTTCGACATCGGCGACATGGTGGTGCTCGCCGGCGCCTCGGCGGCCCGGGGGAGGACTAGGATCAATCACGGCATCGGCATTGCGGGGGTCAGCGGCTACGCCGTCTCCGGCTACACCACCGTCGCCGGGGGAGACCTGACGATGAAATACCAGTTCGATTCCATCCGGTATCTCTCCCTGCAGGGGGAGTACCTGTACCGGCGCGTCGACGGGACCCTCTACAAGAACGACTCCGCCAACGCCGTTTCACGGACCGGCATCACCAAGGACCAGACCGGCCTCTACGTGCAGTTGACGGCCAAGCTGGCGAAGCAGTGGCGCTGCGGCGCCCGCTACGATCTCCTGCAGGTGAACAGGGTGAGGTCCAACCACATGATAAGGGACGTGCCGGACAACCTGCCCCGGTACTCGGCCATGGCGGAATACAACCCCACCGAGTTTTCACGGCTTCGCCTCCAGTACAACTGCGATCTGAGCAGGTACCGGGAGAGGGCAGGCTTCTACAGAAGGAATATCGCCCACGAGGTGATACTCCAGGTCAATCTGGCCATCGGCGCCCACGGCGCCCATGCATTTTGAAATTATCTGGGAGGACTAACCATGAAACGGATAGCGGCATTTGTTGCACTCACTCTACTGTTCCTCACCCCGGCCTTCGCCGCCAGGATGAAGGTCATGACGACGTACCCCTACATCGCCAGCATCGTCGAGCAGATCGGAAGGGACAAGGTCAGGGTCCAGGCCCTGGCGCGGGGCGATTTCGACCCCCACACGATCATGCCGAAGCCCTCGTTCATCGCCAAGCTGCGCCGGGGGGAGCTGCTGATAATCAACGGGGCCCAGCTGGAGATAGGGTGGCTCCCGCCGCTCCTGCGGCAGGCGAACAACCCGGCGATCAATCCGGGGAGCCGCGGGTTTCTCGACCTCTCCAGGTACGTGAAGCTCATCGACGTGCCCACGAGCATCTCCAGGGCGCAGGGTGACATCCACCCCGACGGCAACCCGCACTACTACCTGGACCCGCACAACATACCGCCGCTGGCCAGGGGGATCGCCGCGAAGCTCGCCGAGCTCGATTCAGCCAACGCCGGGTACTATGCGGCGAACAGGGACGAGTTCCTGCGGAGCTGGAGTGCGAAGCAGGCGGAATGGGACAGGAAGCTCGCCTCGCTGCGGGGGAAGCGGGTCATCGAGTATCACAAGAATTTCGATTACCTGCTGCGTTCCTACGGGATCATCCTTGCCGGGACCGTGGAGCCGCTTCCGGGGATCCCCCCCACGTCGAGGCATATCGAGAACCTGGAGAGGGTGATAGGGCATACGAAGGTGCACCGTATCTTTCAGGACGTGTACAATCCCGACAGGGCGAGCCGCTTCCTCTCGAAGAAATACGATATACCACTGGTGCGGCTCCCCCACGACGTGGGGGCGGTCCGCGAGGCCGAGGGGATCTATTCCCTCTTTGACGAGATGGTGAGGAGGTTGGCGCAATGACGGACATACTGCTGACTGCGTTCCTGCTCTCTGTAGTGCTTTTGGGCATCCATTCCTATTTCGGTCTTGAGATCATCAGGCGGGGCATCATCTTCACCGACCTGGCCATAGGGCAGATGGCGGCCCTGGGGGCGGCCGTGTCCCTGTTCTTCCTGCAGGGGGAGTACCTCTATCCGGTATCCCTCTCCTTCGCCCTGGCGGGCGGTTTCGTGATCGCCTTCATCTCCCGGAAGACCGACACCCTTGAGGCCTTCATCGGTCTCATGTACGCCTTCGGAATCTCCGCGGTCTTCATCATCCTGTCGAAATCATACCACGGCACCGAGGACTTCCAGAGGCTCATGGCGGCGGACATCCTCTTTACCCCTCTGAAAGAGGTGGTGAAGACTGCGGTGATCTACGCGTGCCTCGGGGGGGTGATCGTGCTGAGCAGGCTGAAGGCGCGGGGGCTGCTTCAGGAGATCCTCTTTTTCGTCACCTTCGCCGTGACGGTCACGAGCTCCGTGAAGCTTGCCGGCGTGCTCATCGTCTTTGCCCTTCTCGTGGGGCCGGCGCTCATCGCCATGAAGATAGGGAGGGGGATACCCCTGGTGGTCGCCTGGGTCATCGGCACCGTGATCAACATCGTGGCGATCGCTGTGTCGTACCGGTTCGACATTCCCACGGGGTATTCAATCGTTTTCTGCAACTCCCTGGCGGCCCTGATCGCCACGCTGGTGAGGGGGGGTAAAAAGGAGGAGGGCGGCCAAAAGGCCGCCCCCTAGAACGGATCAATCGAAGGCCATTTTTGTCTTCCACACCTCCCAGACCTTGCCCACCAGGTCGGGGCCGGGCTTCAGCGTCATCTTGCCCGGCTTCCACCCCGAGGGTGTCGCCTCGGTCCCCTTGCTGTTGCGCACCAGCTGGAAGGCCTGGACCTGCCGCAGGGATTCGGCCACGTTCCTCCCCACCGGCGGGGTCAGCACTTCGAAGCCCTGGACCACGCCATCGGGGTCGATGATGAAGCGCCCCCGGGTCTCCACCCCGGCATCGGGGTCGTACACCCCGTAGACGGACCCGACCTTGCCCCCGCTATCGGAGAGCATGGGGAAGGGCACGCCGCCTTTCACCATCTTTGAAAGCTCGTTGTCATTCCACATCTTGTGCACGAAAACGCTGTCAATGCTCATCGAGAGGATCTGTACGCCGAGTTTTTCAAACTCGGGATGAGTTTCGGCGACCGCCGAAATTTCGGTAGCTCAGACAAAGGTGAAGTCACCCGGATAGAAGCACAGGATGACCCATTTCCCCAGGTATTCCGATAGGGATACCGTCACGAACTTGCCCTGCAGATACGCCGGCGCCGAGAAGTCGGGCGCCTTCCTTCCCACCATGATCATAGGCCGCTGTACCTCCTTGACTGGTATTTCGGGAGCCGGTGCCGGATCTTCCGGACCGGCTCCGCCGACGGGACCGCCGGTCGGCCGGGCGCACCCGGCCTTGAATTCCTCGGGCATAAACCACCTCCTGAATATGGATTTAATGGCAGCCGTGGGACTTCCCGCAGGGCTCGCCCCGGCCGCAACAGGGTTCGGCGTTCCCGCAGGGGGTTCCCCGCTGCGGGCCTCTGCCGCTCGCCTCCTTCATGATGATCCCTCCGCCCCCGGATATGAGGCGTCTGACGCTCCCCCCGCAGGAGGGGCACACCGCGACCGGTTCGTCGCTCATCTTCTGGAAGCGCTCGAACCTGTCGCCGCATTCGTCACATCTGTATTCGTACGTGGGCATAGCCTTCCTCCTAGTGGTCGCAGGCGTTGGGGCCGGTCTCGAGCCTACCCTCGAGATAGTCCGTAACCAGCTCCTCGGGGCTCTTCGGCGTGGCGCCGGTGACGACGGTGATGCCCTGGTTGCAGAAGAGCTCCTGGGCCCTACCCCCCATGCCGCCGGCGATCACGCAGGTGACGCCCTTCTCTGCGAGCCAGCGAGGGAGCAGTCCCGGCTCGTGCGGCGGCGCCTGCACGCGTACCTTGGAGAGGATTGTCTTGTTCTCCCCGTCGGCATCGACAAGCAGGAACTCCTCGCAGTGTCCGAAATGAGTGCAGAGTCTCCCCTCCGCCACGGGTAATGCAATCTTCATTATCTGTCCTCCTTTTGTATCAGTGCGTCGGTTATTCCTTCAAATGCCTTCTTCACGGCGGGATCCGTATCCACGATGGAGAAGGGCTCGCCCCGGTCGCCCAGCTCGGTTATCGCCGGGTGGAGCGGGATACTTCCCAGGAACGGCACCCCCATCTGTGCGGACATGGTTTCGCCCCCCCCCTGTTTGAACACCTGGATCTCGCCGCCGCAGTGGGGGCAGCGCAGGGCGCTCATGTTCTCCACCACGCCCAGCACCTGC
>JAFGJK010000129.1 GCA_016929135.1 Spirochaetota bacterium
GCCCCTCCAGCGGGATGGTGTGCAGCGCAATCATCAGCAACGCCGCAGCCGCACAGAGTGATGTCCCCAATGCCCCCATGGTACCTCTCCCCCCTCTCATCGCAGGCCACCTCCTTGATCGATTACCGGATACGCACGCCTGCCAGTTTATCTCCCGGCCTTCACTGTTTTCAAGTCATTTACGACATCGGAGCAAACCCTCATGCCGAGAAGGGAGCAGGCATCACCGCCGTCCGCTCCGCCTGCCGAGCCTTCTCCGAAGAAAACGGACCCAGGGCCCCAGGCCGGTCCTCTTCCTGGACCCGGTGAGACGGTTCTCCGCCAGATCGAGGCCGTCCTCCAGCAGGGCATCGTGGCAGGGACCGATCACCAGTCGCCACAGGAGCCACTCCCGGATACCGCACGTCCCCTCCACGACGTGGCGGAGGACCACCCCCCTTCGCCGGTGCACCACCTCGAAGTAGTGGCGGCCGTCCAAGCCGGCGAGAGCACCCGATTCCTCAAAGGTGAACTCCGCCCTCCTCCCCGGCCGGTACTCCGTCATGCGGTACCGGACGAACCCGTGGCCGCCGGCCGCACCCTCTCCCAGCGGCCGGTCCAGGGTCATCGCCGGCCAGCGGTACCGTGGCCAGAGGAAATCGCCCGGTCCCGCCAGGCTGTCGATGGCGCTGCCGACCATCTCCGCCGGTAGTTCCATCGCCCTCTCATGTACGTTCCAGATCCTCATGGCTTCCTCCTCATGATGTGCTCGCAGGTCTCGCGGATCAGCCGGTCTGCCGATTCCGGCGGCGCCACCCCCTTCTCAAGGCATCCACGCACGGCAGCGAGGGGGACCTGAATCAGGGCGAACAGGGCCCGATCCATGCCGCCGGAGGAATAGCGCCCGAAGGCTCGCCGCACAAAGGATTTCAGCCCCTCCGCCAGATTCCGCTCCAGCGCCGCAGCGCGCCCACGGACCCCGGCAGGCCATTCCCGTGCCACCAGCTCTTCCCGCCGGTACAGCAGCAGCACGCGCGCCTCTATGGGATGCTCCCTGACCCAGTGAAGGGTGTACAGGGACGCCTGCACCGCCTCCCCGGCGGCCAGGATCTCCAGGAACCCCTCCTGAAATGATTCCGCGATGCCGAGCCAGAGTTCCGCCAGGATCATCTCCCGCGAGGAGAATCGGTGGTATACGGAGCCCACCGGCGCGTCGATGTGTCCGGCGATGGAGGCGACGGTGACCGCCCCGGGCCCCCCCCTGCCGATGATCTCCAGCGCCGCGTCGATGAACTGGCGGTTCTCAAAATACGCATTTCGACCCATAAAGATATATTAGAATATATATTCTAATATATCAAGAAAAAAACCCGTCACGATACGATTTTCGAAGCCACGGGCAAGACGGGAGGTGAACGGCGAACGACAGCGAGATGGGAAACCGGGGCACTCGACGCCATCAGGGATTCCGGGCCAGGACCTCCTTCACGAGCCTGCTGTCGGATTGCTTGATGAAGATGAGATTGCGCACGATGGTGAAGTAGGATTCCAGGGCCACGGAATTCTTGATCCCGCGGTAGGCGCAGTAGGACCGTATAAAGAGGTAGTAAAAATGGCTGTAGCGGGTGATCATCCTGTTCAGAAAATCCTTGTGTATCTTCATGGATATCTCCACCACCCAGTAGATGAAAAGCTCCACCAGCTGACGGTGCTCCTCCTGAACCTCCAGGTTCTCGCGGATGGCCTGGCATATGCCCAGGTCATTCTGGTAGAGGTACTGGATGATCTTGATGATCCTCATCCTGTATTCAAGCGTCTGGAGCACCTCGATCTCGAATGAGTGCATATACCGGCGGGCAAGATCGTTTATGTAGCCGGCGAACTCCTCGCTGCTGATGATCCCGCCGGCCTTGAAGAACTCGTCCATGGTGCTGGCAAGCATCTGGCGCATGGGCCGGGTTGCCGGGTTGCGCGCCAGGGCCCGGTATACCGATTCCCACGCCGCTGAGGGATCGTCTTGGATATCCCGCTCCGGGGCCTTCTGCCTGTTTTCACGCTCAAGCCGCTGCAGGTATTCCTGCTCGGTATACGAGCGCATCGTCCTCACAATGAGCTTCAGCTCCCCCTCGATATCCTCGCTCTTCCTCGTCTGCTCCCCGGAGACGACAAAGTACCGCCCCCTCTGCTCGTCCTTGAAATAGGATGAGAGAAAGGTGTCAGCGGCGGACCTGCGGACCAGCAACGCATCGTAGAGGGAGGCGATGATTACACCCCTGTGTATCTGCGCCTTCATGCTCTCATAGGCCATCCCGCCGTGCAGGTAGGTGCTGTAATCACGGATCAGGTAGTTGACGTTGATCCCGCCGGCGGTCATGTTTCGGTAGTGGGGGGTATGGAGCATCAGCTCCGTTTTCAGAAGCTCCGTGACCCGCTTGTGCAGGTGTTCATTCAGGGATATGGCCGGCACGTAGTACCTGTCGAGGTCCGCCCCGTCGATCGTCTCCCTGAAGAGCACTGAAACCGCTCCGGTCTTCACGAGAAAATCCCTGATAAGGAGCACAGGGGCCTCTTCCGAGGTGCTCTTCACGACCAGATCCATCAGCATCTTCCCGGTGATGATACCGTCCCCCTTCTGAAGCACCAGCAGTATGGCCTCGAACTCCAGGGGGGAGAGAATCTTCAGCAGTGACCGTGCCATCTTCGCGTGCGGCGTCGCGTGCCAGTGGGGATTCACGGCAGGCGCCGGGGAGACTGTTCTTTTTTCTCTTTCCATGCGCTGCAGTTCTGAGGCCCGGAGTCCGGGTAACTGTGGCTTCGTACTACCACTATCAATATACACATAAAATGCAATGCTTTTTCAAAAAAACACATACCTGCTGTTCAAATGTAATTGAAAATCCCCGGGAGGCGCCGTCCCCCTGCTACCGGAGTGAGACCGACGGTAATCGGAAAAAGTACTTTAAATTAAACAGGCATGGTCTCTATAATGATATCAGACGTAACCTTCATCATAATCCGGTGCGACACATGGAAACAAACCAGTCACAGATGCGGGAGCGGATCATCAACGCCGCCATCTCCTGTATCGAAAAAGAGGGCCTCTTCAACCTGACGATCCGCTCGGTGGCCAGGGAGGCTGGCGTCAACAGCGCCGCGATCAACTACTACTTCAGCTCCAAGGACCGCCTGATCCAGGAGGTGCTGAACACCACCATGCGTACAGGGATAGAGGAGAACATCGCTGATTTTCTCTCGGACAGTGAGGCGGACCCCATGGAATCCCTGAAGGCAATGCTGGAGCACATGCTCGAAGGGATGATAAATTATCCCAACCTCATCAAGGCCCACATGGGCGACATGTTTCTCAAAGGAGTGTACCGCCGGGATTTCATGGAGCGCTTCACCCCCTTCTTCCTGGCCATCGAGGAGAAGATCAGGGGGCAGCACCCGGAACTGAATGCCGAACAATTGAAGATAAAGGTGATGCAGCTCTGGTCCTCGGTGATGATGCCGGGGATCCTTCCGGGATTCTTCAGCTCCTACAGCGCCCTTGACTTCAAGGACCCGGAAACACGACGGCGGTACGTCGAGACGCTTTTGGAGAGTTGAGCCGCCATAGGCCGTCATCCCTCTCGGGAGAAGGGCATGAACCGGGCGCACACAGACTACTCAGCAGCCCCCCGGTCCGCACAGGGCCCGATCCACCGGCCCGTCATCCGCTGCCTCATCTGCATTCCCCCGGAGACGACATTAATGTAGCCGTCGAGTGTCTCGCCGCGGTAGGTGATGCTGCCGTCGCTTCTCATGATGCCGTCATCCGTAGTGCACTCTGCCACCCAGTTGTAGGTGCTCCCCTGCAGCTTCGACGAGAGTATCCTGCACTTTTCGTCATACCTCTTCGGGTTCATGCTCCCCCTGGTGAGGCACACGGCGTATTTCACCGCAGGCATCTTGAAGAACACCCCCTTCAACTCGGCCTTGACGGTCATCTCCCAGTTCCCCTCCCGCATGTTCACCTCGGAGAGGACCGCGGCGCTGAGCCCCGCCATTAACAGGGCGACGATCACACAGGCTCTCATTCTGCTCATACCGTACGCCCTCGATATAAAAAGTGTAACGCCGCCACCCTATCACCCCGCGCCGCCTGGTCCGTCAATACCCTTTCAGAGGATCCCCCCTCCCCTAGCATTGGTAGAGGCTCCTCCGGATGATCTCATCCTTCATCGCCGGGGTGAGATCGTTGAAATAGGACGAATAGCCGGAGACGCGCACCATGAGGTTCGGGTAGAGCGCTGGATCGTCTCTCGCCGCGGCGAGCATCTCGGGATCCAGCACGTTTATCTGCATCTGCATCCCCCCCCTGCGGAAATAGGTCTGGATGAGTCCCTGCAGGGCGGCCCGCCCCTCGTCGCCGCGAAGCGAGTGCGGGTCGAACTTCGCGTTCAGGTTCACCCCGTTTCCGATTTTTGTGAAGTCGATCCGGTTGACGGAGTTGCACACCGCCGTGGGACCGAATCGGTCCATGCCGCTCTCCGGCGCGATGCCGGAGGCGAAGGGCTCACCCCTCCTGCGGCCGCTGGGGAGCGCCCCGGTGATCCTGCCGAAGTACTCATGGGCGGTGACCGAATAGAGCCCGGTGACGTAGCCGCCCCCCCGGGTGTTTTTTCCGAAGGAACGGAGGGTCTCACCGAACCTGTCGATGACGTAGAGGGTCCATCGGTCCGTCTCCTCCCGGTCGTTGCCGAACTTTTCCAGGTTCCTGAGATAGAGTCGCACCCTCTGGTCGCGCAGGTTTCTCTTCAGGTGCGCCACCAGCCCCTTCATCGTGTAGCGCCCCTCCTGGAACACGGCCCTCTCGACGGCGAAGAGGGCGTCGCCGGTGTCCGCCGGCGCCACGCACTGCACCCCGGAGAAATTGTACCTGGCGCCGCCGGCGGTGCTGCACCGCCCGGCATCGATGCATCCGTCGATCAGCATGCTGGTGAGCGGTGTGGGATGGTACCGCCTGTTCGCCAGTTCCACCGCCCTGAGGTCCCGGATGAGATCCCCCATCTTGCGCCGAAGCTGTGCCTCGAAGGCGCCCTTCACCGAGTCCATGGTCATCAGACTCCCCGCCGGACCGGTGCGGGCCCCGGAGCGGAACAGGTGGCCGAAGCGCCTGCCGCCGTTGAGCGCCATCTCCAGGCAGAGGGGCACGTTGAAGATCGCCGCATCGGTCGATGAAAAGCTCTTCCCCTGCGACACCGGCTCGACGCACCCCACCCCGGTATAGTCCCTGGCGTCCTCCAAGGAATAGCCGTTTTTCGTCATCATGGCGATGATCGATTCGTCGCAGTACAGGGCCGGCGTGTTGCTGCCGCGGGCCAGCATCCCGGTGATGATGTCCATATACTGCCGCGGCGACGCGGCGTGCACCCTGGCGTGGTAGTTCGGCTGGCGCATCCTGAGCTGGTCCATGAGCTCGAGAAAGATATAGGTGAGTTCGTTCACTCCGTCGCTGCCGTTTCTGTCCACACCGCCCACGGTGACCACCTGCCCGTTGAACATGCCGCCGTGGAAATTGGTGAGATGGCTCGAGAAGACCGGAATTATCTCGGACATCTTGATGGAAAAGCACGCAAGGAGCTCCTTCGCCTCATCCCTGGTGATGAGGCCCCGTTCCAGGTCGCGCCGGTAGTAGGGGTAGAGATACTGGTCCATCCTTCCGGGGCATACCGAGTTGTCAAGGCTCTCCAGGTTCAGGGCGATCTGCGCGAAGAAGAGGGACTGCACCGCGTCGCGGAATGTTTCGGCGCCGCCTCGCGGCACCCTGCGGCACGATTCCGCGATGGCCTCGAGCTCGCGCCTTTTCGCTGGATCCGCCTCCTCTCCGGCCATGGCGGCGGCCAGCTCTCCGTAGCGCTCCCCGAAACGTGCAATCCCCTCGGCGATGATCTTCATCGCCCGGTAGAGATCGCGCGCCACCTCGTCCGGTGCGGAATCCCGTTCCCGTTCCTCTATCTCCGCAATGAACCCACCGGCACCGATGCGAATCAGCTTCTCATAGTCCGGCGCGATATGCGATATCCCCCCGGATTCGTTGATAAGATAGAAATGCGCCTTCAGCTGGTCGGCGACGAACCTGATCCTGGCAAGGGGCGACCGGTACGCCCTGAGTGCCATGAAACGGAACATCCAGAACGGGATAACGGCGAGGAGCGAGCGTATCTCCTTCCCGGTGACCGCCAGGGGGTTCGTCTCCCTGTTGCGGAACCGCAGGAGGTCCAGCATCACCGGCACGCCGTGGAGCTCCGGGAAGATCGAACCACCCACCCGCTTCGAGGAGAAGTTACCGACGATGAGCTCCCCGGGGTATATGGCGATACTCTTCCTTGCCAGCACCTCCGCCAGGGCCTCTGCCATGCGTACCACCGCCGGCTTCTTCCTGTTTTCCCGCCGCCGGTGGTACTGGGTCCATATGATAGCCCTCTCGGTGCAGACGGACTGCACCGCCCCCTGCACCTCCTCCCTCAGCGCCGCGGCGCGGGCCGGCAGCGGCCTCATCTCATCGATATAGTACGACATCGAGCCCCTCCTCTACGAACAGATTTTTCACCCGCTCCATCGCCCCCTCCTGCATCGGCTCCAGGGCGATGTATTCCGACGGTGAATCCAGCTGCCGCCGCTTCCCCTCACCGAGGTTGTGGTAGGGGAGCAGATGGATCACCCCCTGCCCGTATCCCCTCAGCAGCGCCGCCGTGGCGGCGATGTTCTCCCCCCCGTCATTCACGCCCGGTATGACCGGCATCCTCGGCTGTACCGGAACGCCTGAGGCGGAGAGCCTCCCCAGGTTCTCAAGTATCAGTCCGTTCCCGACACCGGTCCACTTCCTGTGCGCCCCGTCGTCGGCATGCTTGAGATCGAAGTAGACCAGATCGAGAAAGGGGAGGAGCCCCTCCATCGCCGACCATTCAAAGTGGCCGCAGGTCTCCAGGAGGATGTGTATCCCCTGGGCCTTCAGCATCGGGCAGAAGGCGGCGAGAAACCGGTGCTGCCCCATGGGCTCACCGCCGGAGAGGGTGACGCCCCCGCCCGAGCCGGAAAAGAAATCCCTGTCTCGCCCGGCCTCCGCCATGAGGGCCTCAGGGGAATACTCCATGCCCACTACCCTGACCGCGCGGGCCGGGCAGGCCTCTGCGCAGCTGCCGCAGAGAGTGCAGCGGGACATGTCGAAGCGGCACTCATCGTCCCGTACTGCCCCCGCCGGGCATACCCTGACACATTCGTTGCAGCGTATGCAGCGATCCCTGGAGTATGACAGCTCCATTGAGTAGCGGTGCGATTCCGGATTCTGGCACCACCGGCATCGCAGCGGGCACCCCTTGAAGAATATGGTCGTTCTGATGCCGGGCCCGTCGTGGAGCGAAAACTGCTGGACGTCAAATACGATTCCCCTCTCCTGGAGGGACGGCGCGGCCTTGGGTTCCATAATTGGTATTACCACAATACAATTATTATGAATAATTGTAGAATATGTCAAGTTAATTAGTGAAATTAATCATTTATTACTTGCATTTCTTCTATAATTCAATAATTTGGTATTACCAGTTGAAAGAATATCATATCGGATCTCCTTTATGGAACATACACAGGATCAGGACATCCCCCCGCTGGCCCACAAGGTCTTCTCCGAGCTGAAGGCGGATATCCTGAACGGCACCATCCCCCCGGGGAGCAGGTTCCCCTCGGAGCGGGAGCTCACCCAGCGCTTCGGCGTCAGCAGGATCACCATACGCTCGGCCATATCCAAGCTCTCCCATCTGGGCTTCGTGCGGACGGTCCCCCAGAGCGGCACCTTCGTGAACGATTACCTGAGCGAGGCCTCGCTCCAGACGCTCATCGAGATCATGCAGAGCAGCGAACCGGTGGACCGGGAGATACTGACCTCCCTGTTGGAACTGCGAAGGATAATCGAGGTTCACGCGGCCGGACAGGCGGTGTCCAGGATGGAACGAAGCGACGCCGCGGAGCTGCGGTTACAGCTGAATGAGCTGAAGGGGAGCGTGTCGACCCCCGGTCGCATGGTGGAGCTCGATTACGGGCTGCACGAAACCCTTGTCCTGCTGTCGGGGAACCAGGTCCTTCGGCTCCTCTTCAACTCCTTCAAGCCGGTGTACCTCTTCTACCTGGAATTCTTCTACCGCGATCAGGCCCACCGCGACACAATTTTCGGATTCTACGAACGGCTGCTCCAGGCGGCCGAGATGAGGGACGGGCGCTACGCGTCCCACATCATGGAGGAGACCCTGGTATATGCCGAGCACGCGGTGAAGGAGGCCCTTGAATCACTCCCCAACATACGCCTCACCATCCGGAAGGGCAGGTAGGGGCGCCGGAACATCAGGCTTTCAAAAGGGGCCGAAGGTCATCGATCCGGTCGAAGAGATGCCAGATATAATTGCCTCCACCCCGTTCGCGGTGCGGATGCAGGTCCGCCAGAGCGGGATCTTCGAGATAGCTCCTGAATGACCCGATGGAATCCCACTCCACTAGGATCATGACACTCCTGGGTGCCACTTCCCCCTTCAACGCCTCGCGGAATTTTCCCAGCGCCACAACCCTTCCCCCGTGCGCAGCCACCTCCCGTGCGGAGCGCCGTGAATACGCGGTGTACTCATCCCTGTCGGCAATATCGAAGAGGTTCAGTGCGAATACCGGTCTGTGCTCATCCATATCCCTGCCCTCCTTCCCGGCTTCTCGCCGGAGGGTTCATCGTCGCATACATGGCGCAACAATACAATGAGTTTTCAAGGCCCCGTCGGCGATCCGCCGTTTTTCGATCCGTGAAGTGGTTGACCATCGATCCGCACGACCTAGAATGATGTCCACGGATACATGCAGAGGATCCGCTGCTGACATTATCACGAGGAGAGGAACATGACGCCACAGCGATTACTGGGCCTCACGGCCTCACACAGGAAGACCGGCAACTCTGAGATCGTATTAAAGGCTGTGGCGGAAAAACTTCCATCGTGGGAACTCTCCCTTGTGCGTCTCCCGGACCTGAAGATCCTCCCGTGCAAGGGCTGCTACGCCTGCCTCATGCCAGGAGCGCGGTGCAACCTTGCCGACGACATGGAATGGCTCCTGGAGCAGATAATCGGCGCGGACGGCCTCATCTTCGCGGTCCCGAACTACGTCATGGGGCCTGTGGGCATCATGAAGATGATCGCCGACAGGGCCCTGCAGGCTGTGGCTCATTACGACCGCATGCGCGGTAAAAGAACCGCGCTTGCCCTGACCCTGGGGAGGGAGGACTACCGCGGCTACGCCGATACAGCCCTGATCTCCCAGGCGGCCGCCCTGGGGCTGTTCATATCGCGGACCGAACTTTTCTACGGCACACACCCCGCCGAGGCGGCGCTGGATGAGCGCTTCAGCGAGAAGACCGCCTCCCTCGCCCTGGCCCTTTCTGGCGAAAAGGCCGAGATACCCAACCCCGGCAAACGATGCCCCCGGTGCGGCTCCGACCTCTTCAGATTACGGGACGGGGAATTCGAATGCGCCCTGTGCAAGGCCCGAGCGACACAGGAGGGATCCCTCCTCAGATTCCACTATTTTCATCCCGAGTTCGGCGATGAGGGGCGAGAGGCGCATATGAAATGGCTCGTAGGGAAAAAGATCGAATTCAGGGAGATGAAAGAGAGGCTATCGGAGATTCAGTCACGATACCGTGGAGGCCGGTGGCTTTCCCCCCGCCAAGAACAGGCAGGCGATAATGAATGACGCCAAAAAAAACGGACCCCGCAGTCACTGCGGGGTCCGTGCTGTTACCCTCGATATTTCACGAGATCCCACACGTCAGAATCACCTCATGATGAAGGTCTTCGCAAGCCTCATGCCGACATAGTCGTACCTGAGATGCATGTCGAAGTAATGACGGTGCGATGTCTTGCAGTACGTCTCGCCGAACGCGTAGGAACCGCCCCTCATCACCCTGAAGTCCCTCTGGTTCAGGTCCTCGCGGCCGTCGCCGGCGGTATAGGGATACGACTGATACAGCGAGCTGGTCCATTCCCACACGTTCCCGGCCATGTCGTAGAGACCGAACGGGGATGGGGGGAAGCTGCCCACGGGGGCCGTTGCCTCCATCCATATGTCGGTACCGCCGGTGCCGAGGTAATTGGCGTTGTCATGGTTCAGAGAACCGTTATTCGTTGGGAAATCATACTGCTTCCCGCTGGCGGCGGCGTACTCCCATTCCGCCTCGTTCGGCATTCTGAGACCAGACCATTCGCAATAGGCCAGTGCGTCGTAGAAGCGGATACCCGCAACCGGCTGCTTCGGGTTGTTAAACCCCTCCTGGTACAGATACGGGGTCCTATGCCACTGGTCCGCCGTCTCCAGGAACTTGGCGAACTGCTCGTTGGTCACCTCGTACTTGCCCAGCCAGAAGCCCTCAACGGAGATCTTCGACCTCGGACGCGCGTCCTCGTCATCGCTGTCGCTTCCCATCTCGAACTCACCCGCGGGTATCCACACAAGCACATACCCGTCTTTCGTGTTCTCATACCAGTCCCCCAGCTGCGGCGCCCTGCCGCTCTCGGGGCTCCACTTGTTGCCCGCCGGGGGGGCTCCGGATCCGCAGGACGAGAAGCCGCTGCAGGAGACGACGAATATTCCGCCGAGGAACAACAAGGCAAAGTATTTGATAAGTTTTTTCATAGGTTCAGTCCTTCGCATAGAATATTTATTGAGATATCCCCTCTGCGTGACGCATCACGCCGCTACCTCACCCTCGTGGCAGTCCATGCGGAGTTCCAGGTTACCGTCGGGGGATCATAAATACCTTCTTTATAATCTTCTTTGACCTTCATTCCGTAAGCCTTGCCGGCCCCCCCGTCATTGTTCAGCTCTCCCTTGAAGAGGACGTAATCGAAGTAGGAGAGGGGAAGACGGAAGTACACGCTGGTCCCCCAGAGGTACACGTCGTGCACGCGGATCTCCATGTTGCCGTCCTTTCCGAAGAAGGATGCCACCAGCTTCAGCGGGCCCTCCTTGCGGATATTGAGAACGCCGTTGAAGATGTTCTTCTGGGGTATATCGATCCTCCAGCGCCCAAGCACGTTGGCCGCTTTCCTCCTGGCCTTCCACGGATAGGTTCCGCTCAGATCGCCGCCCGACCAGACCTGCGTTCCGGTGATGGTATCGCCGTTGGCGGTACCCTGAAACTTAACCGCCACCGCCTTGCCGCTCACCACGCCCCTGGTGGTGAAGGATATGCTCTTCCCTTCAACCTTCGGATCCCGTATGGCAGTGGCAGCGCTGCCCTGGAACTGGACCGTCCCGGCGATATCCTGGAATTCCTGCGTGAGCTTCATGGACGCATTCACTGCGCCGCTCTTCAGCGAGGTGGACCATTCCCACTCTCCGCCCACCGGCGCCGGGATTATCCACAGGCTGATGCGCTCGCCCCTGGCAAGAGGATGACGATCGATCTTATCGGGTCTCCAGTCGGACATGTGAAATTCATGGGTCACCACCCTTGTCCCCGGCCTGAGCTGCGAGAAGAGGATCGGACGGATCTTCAGATTGATGTGGTCCAGGAGATAGGCGGTGATTAGGTTCGCCTTGCTGAAATCGGAATTGAAAATGTCAGCGTTGAGGAATGTGACCTTGTCGGTTACGTCGTATGCCTCGGCGCGCTCTTTTGCCTCCCGCAGACGCTGCTTGTTGATATCAATCCCGTAGCCATGTTTAACATGAAACTTCTTCACGCCCATGATAACGACCCGGCCGTCGCCGCAGCCCAGATCGTAGTGGATATCGTTGGGCCCGGCCTTTCCGAGCTTCAGCATTGCCTCAACGACCTTCGGATGAGTCGGTTCGTAGGGAACATCCAGAGGCCTGTCCGGCATCACCGCATCGGCCAGCCCCGAGATCGCGCAGGTCGCCACGAATAACGCCGCCAGGCATCCCCTGAACAGCGGCACGCGCGTTGTCCCCGTAATCAGATTTCTGAGTTTCGACATTTGAAATACCCTCCGCTAAAAATTTCGAGGTACTGCGCGGACTCTGCCTTGCACGCCCTCAATGCTTCAAATATCTACATAGTGCCCTTATATTACCAAGAAACAATATGAATTATTCACCTGAAGAAATATCCATCGAATTTTCAAGCATTTTATTGCATAATTGGGTAAAATCCACGGACTGAAAGGGGATAACTGCCGGCTTATCAGCGCCTCTTGTTCTCTTCTTTCATAATATACTGGAAACGGCAGAAATCCCTTCCTGTGGCATGACGATCCTCCAGGATGAGGGTCACGTCGGGGTTGTATCCCCCCAGTATCGCGTAATCGGCATATTTACAGTAGATTTTCGCATATTCCGTCAGGCCCCACCGGCCGGCCGCCCTCATGAAGGAGCAGTCTCCCACGCAGGCCACCAGGTCTCCCTCCGGAAACGACGGCTTCGCGGGAAAATTATCGGGCGATATATCGGTATAGATCAGCCAATTTCTCAGGGAAAGGGATTTCCCCTTTGCCTTCACGGCCTCGGCTATCCTTCGCCCCCGCTCCCTGCCGAACTCCTCCACTGCAGCTCTGAGTAGCTTCTCACCCTCCTCTGGCCCCAGGCGCCGCACCACCTCCTTCGCTACGGTGCCGAAAAGCTGCCCCGCCAGCCCGAATCCCGGTGTCTGGTATTTCTTCCCCACCAGAAGCCGCTTGAACACCACCTTCAGAAGATAAGGGAAGCTGAGCCCCTTCCTTTTTTCCCTCTCGAGATCGTTCATTTGGATCCTCCCCAAAATCAGGCGATGAGCATCGGCGTTTTTCCGGGATTTCCCGGCATTACGGCTATTGCGATATCCCCGTGGAGTGAATCCCCGCATAAAGAAAGCGGCATCGCCCCCCTAAACGCCACCGGTGAACGATACCCCTCTGCCGCCCGTTGTCAACGGAATTTTTTAGGACGGAGATTCGATGCTCAGTATAATGCAATCTCTCGTCATTATTAATCTGCCACCACAGCGATGTCTCACAGCAGAAGATTGTCAGCAACCAGTTCCGTGAGGTATTTCACCTCAACATCCATACCGTACCCCGACTTGATGGTATCCAGCTGCGACACGCAGTTCTCGCATGCCGTAACCACCAGCTTCGCACCGGTTGCGCTGATCTGGTCCCGCTTCACCAGACCGCTCTGTACGCGGAACTTTTCGTTGTCCAGGGCCACCAGGCCCCCCCCGCCACCGCAGCACCAGTTGTGCTCCCTGTTGGGCGTCATCTCCCGGAAATCGGTACAGAGCTCGCCGATGATGCGTCGGGGCTCCTCGAAGACCCCGCCGTTGCGGCCCAACTGGCATGGATCGTGATAGGTGACTGGCTCGCTGATCGCCCCGGCTTTGACCTTGATCCGTCCCTCGCGCAGATAGCGGTCGATCACCTCGACGATGCTGGAGACCTTGAAGGGGAGCGTGCCCAGCATGTGTCTCTGTATCCGGTAGGCAGTGCCGCACTCGGTAATCACCAGCTCCTTGACGCCAAGCTGTATGGCTTCCTTAACTATCCTGTTTGCAATGAACTGCATCTTCTCCGGATCGCCCAGGAAGGCGCCGAAATTGACCGCCTCGAAAAAGCTCAAAGACCAGCTCTCCCCGGCCGCGTTGAAGATCACCGCGGGATTGACGATGGAGTGCGCACCTGCAAGGCCCGCGTAGAGAACACTGGCGCCGCCGTTATCCATGGGGATGAGGCCATCGGGAGACGACCTCCCCAGCTTCTCCTGCACGATCTTCTCCAGGTCCCCCACGACGCTTTTGAACCCTTCCTTGAACTCCCCGATGCTCTTCCCCTTCTCCACCGCCGAGTCCGCCAGGATCACGAGCTCCTCCGGAGCCGTCTCGTTGCCGATGAGCATCAGCTTCGCCATGGTCATGAGATAACCGGTATCGATGCCGAAGGGACAGTTCACCATGCAGCGCCGGCAGCCGGTACAGGAGAAGGCAGCCTCCCTGACCTCCTCCATGGCGCGATCATCCAGCTCCCGCGCCTCGCCCCAGTAGGGGAAGAACCTCCCCGAGGGCCGGAAGTACTTTCTGAAGATCCTTCGCAGCGTCTCCGCCCTTCCCACCGGCGTGTATTCCCTCTTCGGAATGCCGTAATAGACATGACAGGAGTCGTAGCAGAGACCGCACCTGGTGCAGAGGTCCAGGTAGTACTGCATCGGCTTGGTGAGCCGCGATTTCATCAGATCAGTAATGGTGCCGATTTTTTCCCGGTTCATGGCTATCTCCTCGCTGTGGAATATGCGAAAAAGGCAAAGACCGCATGGATCATCTTGCTGAAGGGGAAGAGCATGATGAACAGGTTTGAAAAGAATATGTGAATCACCATGACGGCATAGTGCGGGGAATACGATACCATCACCGGAAGCCTCGGATTCAGCGTCAGGAGCCCGGCGAAATACTCCCGGTAGGCCTGTACCGGGACGTGCATCGCGCCAATGCCCAACCGATCCACCAGGTGGAGGATCGAGCCGAAGAGAATCGAGAGAAACAGGATTATCAGCAGAAAGTAGTCCTCGGGCACCGATATTTCACGAACCGGCGCTCCGAAACGGCGGAAAAGAAAATAGAGGGTGCCGATCATCATGACCATACCCACCGACCCTGCGCCGAGAAAGACCCTGTGCGGGATCACCTGCAACGCCGGGATATTCCATACCAGCTCACAATGTCCCAGTATGAGAAAGAGCACCGCGGCGTGGAAGGCCACGATGAATACCCAGAACACCCTATCCTTTCTGAAGGCCGAAGGGACCAGAAAGGCGTCCCTGGCCACCGCCAGCGGCCGCGGCAGCTCCCTGGGGAAGAGCCCCAGCGTTCCCGTGATCGACGGTGAGCGGAAGACCCTGACGAGCTTCCAGACCATCCCCGCGACGAAGAGAATGAACGCCAGATAGACCATCGGCACCATAACGATATAGGCAAAAAGATCGAGCATAATGGCACTCCTCGGTTTTCTGATGGTAATAGGTTGTATCCAATGCACTTTTGCCGTCATCGAAACGACGGCATCCGGGAATTGATCAACCGCACCGCACCCTGCGGGTGCGGTGCGATGCCTTTCGTTACACTATTTCAGTTTCTTTATGTAAAACTTCGAGACGTCCCCCTTTTCAACCTTAACAATCTCGTTTCCGCTGGTCTTTGCCCAGGCAGGAAAATCCGCATGGGCGCCGGGATCGGTTGTCTCCGCCACGAGCACCTGCCCGACCTGCATCTCATCCTTCACCTTCTTGCTCACCCTTACGATGGGGAGCGGGCACTTCAGCCCCTTGAGATCCATAGTAGCATCGACTTTGATTTCTTCGCTCATATACTGCTCCTTACTCAGTTGTTATGTTGACGACCTGTATCATGTCACTGCATCGTATTCAAATGAAGAGCTGCACCCTGCTCCCCGCCGCCTCTTCGAGGAACTTGGCGACGCCTGCGAGCTCCATTCCGGGGTAGTCAATCATCTCGTCCATCTTCATCCCCATGAGATCCATGGACATCTCGCAGACATAGATCTTCACACCCAACTCCCCGGCCAGGGCGATCATATCATCCAGGGAGGAGATATTCTTCTTTTTCATGAGATGCTTCATCATCCCAGTCCCCATCCCCCCCATATGCATCTTGGAGAGAACCACCTTCGATGGACCCTTGGGGAGCATGAAGCCGAACATCTTCCCGAAGATATCCTTCCCCTTCCCCCTCTTCTTTTTATCCCTCAGGGCAGGTGTCGCCCAGAAGGTAAAAAACATCACCACCTCCATACCCATGGCGATTGCCCCGGTGGCGATGATGAAGGAGGCCAGCAGTTTATCCAGATCGCCGCTGAAAACGACCATGGAGAGCTTATTGCCGCTCCCCTTGTGCTCCTCCAGATCGCGTCTCAACGATTCCAGTTCTTTGGTGATGTCCATGATTCCCCCGCTGCAGGTATTTTAATATTTTATTTAATATTCAATATCTTAAACATACAACAGGAAAATATAAACGGCAACCGCAGAAGGCCGTTTTACTAAGAATATAGTTAAAATAGTGCAGGAAAAGCAAATTAATCCTTCGATAGCGGTCTGTCCGGAGATCCCCGTAACACCAGTATCCGACGACCCCGTTGAAGAAAAAATTGTACTTGATTTACATAAAGAACCACGACGCTGTATACCTGCGTGCAGCAGGGGGAGCAGATCTGAGCCAGAGCCGTTGCACAGGTATCATCACAGCAGGAGCCTTCCGATGAAAAGCCGAATACCATCAGCCGCGTTGACCGCCATCCTCATACTGAACCTCTGTGCCTGCGGCAGCACCCTGAACACCGGGGGGCCGGATATCGGGGTCCTCTACGGTACCATCCAGACCGCGCTGTTCCCCCTGGGCATCGACATCAACGGTGAGTACGTCAGCGCGCTCCGCGCCTCGGGAGCCAGGGTCGTCCGAATCTATGTCTCCGAATCACCCGCAACAGTAACGGAAAAGCTGAATTCGGCCGAGGGGATATTGATCCCCGGCGGGCTTGACATCAGCCCCACACGATACGGAGTGCTACCGGATCCGAAGCTGGGGCCGGTCGATGCAGCCTTGGACGACCTTGAGTTCCTTGTCATGCGCTACAGCGATCAGAAGGGCCTCCCCGTGCTCGGCATTTGCCGCGGCTGCCAGATGCTCAACGTATACTACGGGGGGACGCTCTTCCAGGACATCCCGACGAGATACCCGAAGGGAACGATGGTGCCGCACAGAAAGAACCGCGACCTCGTGGTGATTTCGATGCCGCAGAAATGCATGCACCGAATCAGCGTCGCACGGGAGAGCAGGCTCCACCGGCTCCTGAACCGCGATGCAATTGCGGTGAATTCATACCATCATCAGGGTGCTGAACGGGTGGCGCCCGGATTAATCGTCAGCGCCCGCTCCGCAGACGGATTCGTGGAGGCCCTGGAGCTTCCCGGTGACCGCTTCGTCCTGGGCCTCCAATTTCACCCGGAAAAGATGCTCCAGGAGGCGCCGTCCTTCAGACGTGTCTTCCATGAATTCGTGAATGCTTCGGCCGCATGGGGAGACGCGCAGAAAGCCGTCCCCTGAGGTGGAGTAAAAGTATCCATCATCCCCCCCCTTCACCGCGCTGCTGTTCCTCAGAGCCGCGGATGGCGGTCAATCAGCGGCATGCTACAGGATTGCATAATACCGTTCCAGGTCAGCCAGGCCGGATGTGTTCGAGAATGATGAGGCATGATAAAAAATCGGTTGCAGAGAATTCCACGCTATGCTCACAATACAGGAATCCCACCAAAAACGGAGGGAGACGATCCGGAGGTGCATACATGAGACATTCAAAAGGCATTTCCAGAAGGGTATTCCTGACACAGGCGGGGAGCGCGATGGCGGGGCTGATGCTGTACGATGTCATCTCCCCCCTTTCACGTCTTTTTGCCACCCAGGGTAACAGGATAGCCGTGGTGCAGGGACGCACTATCGCGAAAGAAACGGTTGCCCGCATGGCAGCCGAGGCGTTCAACGCCATGGGGGGGATCGGATCATTCATCCGCAGCGGCATGAACGTAGTGATCAAGCCGAACATCGGCTGGAACGCCGGCCCCTCCCGGGCGCACAATACGAATCCTGACCTCGTGGAGGCGGTGGCAGGTCTCTGCGTCCAGCGAGGCGCCAGGGTGAAGGTCTTCGACCGCCCGTGCGCGCCGGAGCGCATGGCGTACCGTAACAGCGGCATCCAAGCAGCAGCGAGGAATGCCGGTGCGACTGTTGAATTCATGGGGGAGCGCTACAGGACGGTGAGGGTCCCGAACGGCCTCAACCTGCAGACCCTGCCGGTCTACGAAGATATCCTGGAGGCCGATTTCGTGATCAATATGCCAATTGCGAAGCACCACAGCCTGGCACGCCTCACCATGGCGATGAAGAACCTCATGGGGGTGATCGGGGGCGACCGCGGCATCTACCACGGACAGATGGACAAAAACATCGTCGACTTCGTAAAGGCCATACCGACCCATCTGACGATACTGGATGCCACACGGATACTGATAAACCACGGTCCCGCCAGCGGCACTCCGGCCGATGTCCGCACACCGAAGACCTTAGTGATAGGGACGAACCCCGTGACGGTGGACGCCTACGGCGCAACGCTCTTCGGCCTGAGACCGGGACAGCTGCGATACCTCGTGCTGGCATCGCAGGCGGGCATGGGTGAGATCAATCTCGGCAGGATGAGCATACTCAGGCGCACGGTATGAGTCACCCCCGCTGGGTCCTGTTGAGGAGCGCTCTGCAGCTCCTCTTCTGGTTCGCCTTCATTTTCATGGTCGTCACCATTCGCTTTCCGATTGATCACGCATGGCCCTACTAGGTCATCATCAGGTTCTCGGCACACCTGGGTATCGCCGCGTCGCTCAGCGGTGGAATGCCCCTATGGTCATTCATCCCGGGATTGATTCTGCTGCTCATTGTCATCCCCCTGGGCCGTTTCTTCTGCGGATGGATCTGCCCTATGGGATCCACCATCGATGCCTGCGATAAGATCCTGGCTCGCAACGATCGAGCCCGTAACGACACCAGGGCATCAGCTCCCCCGCGACGCTATAAATACACCCTTCTTATCGTTTCGCTCCTTGCAGCGACTGCGGGTATTCAAATATCGGGCATACTGGATCCGTTATCCATGGCAATGCGGAGCTACATCGTACTCTATTCGTATTTCGACTCGCTGGTGAAGCTGATACTGCGGGGTGCATCGTCACTGCCGGTGATCGGAAGCATCAGCAGCTCCGCACTGGATCTGCTGAAGGACATGGTGCTGGACCTGAACGACATGGCATTCCGCTGGCACGGTGCCGTGCTCCTGATCTTCGTCACGGTGCTGCTCATGTCGCTACGCGTCAGAAGATTCTGGTGCAGAAACCTCTGCCCCCTGGGGGCATGCCATTCCATCGCCTCGCGCTTTCCATTGCTCGTAAGAACAGTCAATCCCGAACGCTGTACTCGATGCCGGGCCTGTGAGCAGCAGTGCAGGATGGGGGCGATTCACGGTGATGGAATGCTCACGTATGAATCGGAGTGCATCCGATGCATGGACTGCCTGACCTCGTGCCCTCAGGGCGCGATCAGCTTCAAGTTCTCCCTGCCGTGGAAGGGCACTCGAATGCAACAGGCTGATGCAAGGAAATCAGTAGGTTTTACCCGCAGGGACCTCCTGGCCTCACTGGCAGTATCCGCGGCGGCGATCCCACTCATCAAGGCGAATGCCGACGCGGCGAACGCATCGACAAGCCTGATACGCCCCCCCGGTGCCGCGGAGGAGGAACGCTTCCTGAGCCTCTGCATCCGCTGCGGTATGTGTATGAAGGTCTGCCCTACCAACGGGCTGCAACCCGCATTGCTTGAATCCGGGGTTGAAGGCATATTCACCCCCCGACTTATTCCACGCATCGGCTGGTGTGAAAAAAACTGCAACCTCTGCTCGCAGGTATGCCCCACCGGCGCGATTCGAACGGTGGATCTGGAGGAACGTGAGACCCTTATCATCGGCACCGCCGTAATTCTCAGGGACCTCTGCATCCCCTGGAGCGAGGACAGGGATTGCATCGTCTGCGAAGAGATGTGTCCCACGGCGACAAAATCTATCCGTTTCACCGAAAAGATGATCACCAGGAACGACGGATCCAGAGGAATCGTGAAGCTCCCCTATGTTCTGGAGGATATATGCATCGGCTGCGGTATCTGCGAGAATAAATGCCCGGTACGAGGAAGCGGCGCAATAAAGGTCAGACGGTGGAAGAGGGGGCGGAGCGGTAATACGGACAAGGTGTCTACTCCTCGACCCCCCATTTCATCCTGAGGAATCCCTCACGCCCCGATCCCTTTCTATACATCGTGTAGCGCATGGGATTTTTACGGTAAAAGCCGTGGTGGTATTCCTCTGCAGGGTAGAATTTCGATGCCTTTAGAATGAGGGTCGCTACCGGTGCCTTAAACCTTCCCGATTGTTCAAGCTCCCCCTTTGATTCCTCGGCCGTGATCCTCTGTTCTTCGGAATGATAGAATATCGCGGTCCTGTATTGGGGACCAATATCGGCAAACTGCCCGTTGAGATCGGATGGATTGATCTGTCTCCAGAATACATCAAGGATCTTCCGGTAAGATATGACCCTCGGATCATAGGTGATCTCAACCGCTTCAAAATGCCCGGTGGTTCCGGTACATACCTGCTCATAGGTCGGATCTTTAACCGTTCCCCCGGTATAGCCTGGTATGACCTTGTGTACCCCGACCAATTTCGTAAACGGCGACTCCATACACCAGAAGCATCCACCGGCTAGTGTCGCTTTTACATAATTGTGTTCCGCATCCATGTTTCCTTCCTCTATACCATTGCAACTACCACTTAGTAGACTTAGTATGATTACTATATGGCGCAGCTGAATTTTCATGAAATATTAGTCCATTAGAATATTCTAATATAATATATTTCCTATAAATCATCAATAAATAATACGATAACAATCTTTTTCCGTATCGCCTTAACAATCAACATATAATAATCGTTAATACAATATACATGATTATCAATTGAAGTAATAAATGATTATTGATACGACAATAAACATGAGTAAATCTACTCTGCTGAAGCTTGATTCTTTAGCACAAGAACGAGGGAACTCACGATCGGTAATAATAACAGCTTTATTGAAATGTGCCATGAAAGATACTAACAAATTTACTCAATACAACCGGAGAATTCAATATCAAAAAAGACGAGATAAAAATGAATGGGTACAGATCCATGTATATATACATACAAGGGAGTACGAATATTTTTTAGATATGCGTAGACTCTTCAAGCGCTCTGTATCTCTTATGATATCCATAGCTATTGATGTATATTCAAATGAGATACTAAAAAGAGATCCCGATAACAATCTATTTAAGCATCACATAATTATCCAGGAACAGATTGATGGAGTAATATATTGGAGAATCTATTGGGGATTCCCACGTGAAAGGACACATTTATTTCCCCAGATAAAATTAATGCATTGATCTCAAAACCAAATAAATATTACAGTCACATTTGTTGGGAAATAATTATGCCACAGCCGAGTACATTCAAGCGATTGAAAGAACAGGAAAAAGACCTGCGAAAGACCATAATAATTGAGGCCGCAGAAAAGTTATTTGCTTCAAAGCCCTTCGATAAAGTGAGCATGCGCGAGATCGCCAAAGAAGCCGGTATATCCCCCGCGTCCATATACCGCCATTTCCCCGACCAGCAATCCCTGTTTATCGAAGCCTTTTCACGGGGGACCAGGGAGATAAAAGATGATTTTGATACAATGATTTTCCATGGAGATTCCGCCAATATCGATGAAGTCGTTGACCGTTTTATTGAATATTTTACCATTAACGACCAGTACTTCAGGATGATGATCAATTTCTTCCTTCTCGGGCCGGTCGATCAGGAGATGTTCGAACGCCTCACCAATATTGAGCGGGCAATGCTTGACCAGTTCGATATCCTCTTTAAAAGGATGGGAGCCAAGAAAGATATCCGATTCCTCTCACAGACACTCTTTGCCACCCTTACCGGAATCGTGGCAATATTCAGATCGACACCAGATAAAAGCAGTGAGGAGATACTCTATCACAGGAAAAGAATTGCGAAGGTAATGGCACAGCTTTTCCGAAAGGGAATAGCACGCGAGTAAGACTGCTGATTAGGGTTACACCTGGATGAGAATGGAAACCGACCATATACAGATGCTTCTTGATATCGGAGAGCTGAATAACCTGTTCACCGGCAGCATCAGCATTGAGGCATTTTTACAGAAGATCGTCGAGCTTGTCGCCTCTCACATGAAAGCTCAGGCCTGTTCGATCTACCTCTATGATGAATCAACGGATGAACTGGTACTGAAATCAGCTGTAGGGCTGGACCCGGGGGCCATTGATAGTATCAAGATTAAGCTCGGTGAGGGACTCATGGGACATGCCCTGCAAGAGATGCGGGCAGTCTGCGAAAACACGGGGGAGGGTAACTCCATCTCTAAATTTTATCCCGAAGCCGGCGAAGAGCTCTATAACTGCTATCTTGCCATCCCTATCGCACGAGGGAGCACAAAGATCGGTGTCATGGCGGTTCAGCGAGGCGGCGATAACTATTTCGGCGAGCGCGATGTCATGGCCCTCAGGGCAACCACCTCTCAGCTGGCACCAATGATTGAAAATGTAAAACTCCTCATGCTCAGGCAGGAAGGGGAGGATAAAAAATCGCGGCAAATATCATTCGAAGATCTTCGGTTTGTAAAAGGGAAACCGGCCTCATCTGGCTATGCCTATGAACCCTCAGTGGTGCTTCAGAGGGATCCCATGCATATTTATTTGGCCTCAAAGAATCCCGAGCAGATCTTTACGATCGATGATTTTCAGTTGTCCCTTCAGAAGACCGAATCCGATCTGGAAAGACTCCAGGCACAGGTGGAGCTTGCACTTTCTGATGCGGCATCTCTTATTTTTGCATCTCATCTGCTTATATTAAAAGACCGCGGCTTCACCGGAAAAATCCGCTTACTGATATCGGAGGGGATGAATCCTCCCCAGGCGGTCATGGAGGTATACAGGGGCTATCGAGAAATTTTCCAGGGCAGTGAAAACCCTCTGATTCGCGAAAAAGTTCAGGACATCGAAGACCTCTGCAGAAGGATCATCGACAACATGTACCGAGAGCCGGACGATGAAAGCGTGTATCAAGGGAAAATTGTGATCGCACGCGAACTCTATCCCTCGGACCTCCTAATGCTATCGGTACAGGGGATATCCGGTGTGGTGCTCACCAGCGGCGGTGTGACCTCACACGTGGGGATACTGGCCAGGTCCCTTCATATACCGGCTGTCATTGTGGATAAAGCTGAACTCCTCGAGATTCCTGAAGGAACGAAGGTGCTCATAGACGCCGATCTCGGGAATGTGTATATAAATCCATCTCCGGAAATCACAGGGAAGTTCCATGAGCGAGAACGCGCGAAAGACGATCTCCTGGAAATGACAGACCTGCTTCGGAGGCCCACTGTCACGAAAGACGGAGTAACAATCAGGCTCAAACTGAACGTCAACCTCCTCTCAGACGTGAGCGATGAGGTGATTCCGGCCATCACCGAAGTCGGACTCTACAGGACGGAATTCCCGTTCCTCATCCGGAACGGATTCCCCTCTGAAGAGGAGCAGTACATTGTCTACCGTAAGCTCGTTGACATGATGCAAGGGAAGGCAGTGACCTTCAGGACGCTCGACATCGGCGGTGACAAGATCCTCTCCTATTACCAGTTCGACAGGGAGGACAACCCCTTTCTCGGCATGCGGTCCATCCGGTTCTCTCTCTTCCACGAGGATATTTTCGCACAGCAGGTCCGGGCGATACTCCGCGCCGGCGCGGGTGCCCCCATGAAGATCATGTTTCCCATGATCTCTTCAATCGATGAGTTTCTGAAATCCCGTGACATGGTCTACCGATGCATAAAGGAGCTGGCCGGGCAGAATATCCCCTTCAACGACTCACCGGAAATCGGACTCATGATAGAGATACCCTCCATGGTGAACCTCATCGACGACATAGCGGCCGAGGCCGATTTCTTCTCGATTGGAACCAACGACCTGATCCAATACACCCTGGCGGTGGACAGAACCAATGAGCGCGTTGCCCATCTATTTCTCCCCCATCATCCCGCGGTGCTCCGGTCCCTGAAGATGATCGCCGATGCGGCCAACTCGGCCGGTATACACGCCACCATCTGCGGCGACATGGCGAACAGTGAACGATACGTCCCCTTCCTGCTGGGTTGCGGTTTTCGCGATCTGAGTGTGGATGCGATCTATCTGTCCAGGATAAAACGCGTCATCACGGAAACCTCCATCGCCCAGGCAGAGGAGATCGCAGCGAACATGCTGGCAACAAAAACCGTGGAAGAGATCACGGCAATCATCGGTAATAGAATCTGAGATCATCCCGCCTTTTGCCGTGCACCATATGCGAGCAAAAACTACCGTATCTGCTACATAATTTTTTCTATATTAATATTGACAAAATGTAAACATAATTTTCATATGTAAACAGTGTTCACATGCAATGCCGTCATCACACCCCGAGAGGAATGCCATGGATAAATTCTTCAATCCCGAATCGATCGCCGTTGTAGGGGCCTCCAATACCCCCTTCAACCTTGCCGCAACAATCTGCGGCATCACGACCTACATGAAATACAGCGGGAATGTCTATGCCGTCAACAGAAAGGGGGAGGCGGTTCATGGATGTCCCGGGTACACAACGGTTATGGATATTCCGGGCAATGTAGACCTCGCCGTAATCCTCATCTCGGCGAAACAGGTCCCCACGGTGGTTCGCCAGTGTGGCGAAAAGGGAATCAAACATCTGATCATAGAAAGCGCGGGATTCTCGGAGGGGGGGCCCGACGGCCAGTCTATGCAGGAGGAGATAAACGGCTACATCTCCCGGTACGGGATGAGGCTCATGGGGCCCAACTGCCTGGGCATACTGAATACCCACAACCGATTCTGCTGCTTCTACGGCATCATCCCCGGCAAATATGATACGGGATTCGCCACCACCGGATCGATCTCTTACATCATACAGAGCGGCGGCATCGGCGCATTGATCCTCGATTCGTTTCAGAAGGACATGGTGACGGTCAGCAAGATGGCCAGCATCGGCAATAAATCGGACATCGATGAATCCGATATCATAGACTACTACAACGGCGATGCATCCACCGAGGTCATCGGCATGTACCTGGAGAACGTGCAGAACGGCCGCAAGCTGATGAATACCGCCATGAAGGTGAAAAAGCCGCTCCTTGCCTTCAAGGTGGGGCGCACCAGCGAGGGTTCGCAGGCCGCGGCATCCCACACCGCCGGAATGGCAAATAACGACGCGGTCTTCGAATGCGCATGCCGTCAGTCCGGCATCATTCGCCTGAAATCAATCTCGGAGCTCCACTCCCTGCCGAAGATATTCGCCTCAATGCCCCTTCTCCGCGGAAGACGCATCGCAGTGATGACCAATTCCGGCGCCTTCGGGGGGATCGCGGCGGACCTCATCGTCGAATCAGGTATGGAGATGACGCGGCTCTCGCCGGAAACCCAGGCGAAGCTGGACAAGACCGGCCAGCTGTTCAACGTGAAAAACCCGGTTGACCTCGGGCCGGCCATGGCAAAACAGACATTCCTGGACATCTTCGATATCCTCCTCTCTGCGGAGGAGGTGGACGGTCTCCTGCCGGTGCCGAACGTATGGCAGGATGTGGTGATCGAGGCGATTCTTGACCTGGTGGAGATGTGCAGGAAATACGGAAAACCGGCGGCGATTTACGTCCCGAATGCGATTGACAGGATACTGCAGATCAGGGAAAAGTACCGGATACCCCTCTTCGAATCTCTCGAAGAGGCGACGAGGGCTTTGGCGGTGTCGTACCAGCAGTTCAGATTTCTGAAGAAAAAGGAGCGTTTCCATGAAAGAAATATTAGAAAAGGCGATTTCGAAAAAACAGAAAGCCCTGTCGGAGTATGAATCGAAGCTGGTGCTCGCCGAGGCCGGGGTCCCGGTGACGCGGGAGAAGCTGGCCCGTACAAGGGAAGAGGCCGTGCGCTTCGCCGACGAGATCGGCTATCCCGTGGCAATGAAGGGCTGCTCGCACCTGCTCACCCATAAGACCGAGAGCGGTGTGATCCATCTCAACCTGGATTCCCCCGAGGAGGTGGAGGGCGCATTCGAGGCGATAGAAAAGGCCGCCGGTCAGATTGACGGCGTTCTGGTGCAGGAGATGGTGAAGGGGAACCGGGAGTTCGTCATCGGCCTCACCAGGGATCCGCAGTTCGGACCCTGTGTAATGTTCGGGCTGGGCGGCATTTTCACGGAGGTGCTGAAGGACGTGAGCTTCCGTATCGCCCCCCTCACGGAGGAGGACGCCGAGGAGATGCTCGAAGAGATCAGGTCAAAGGAGCTGCTGGACGAATTCAGGGGGAGCCCTGCGGTGGACAGGGACATGCTGGTGAAGGCCCTGATCGGTATCGGAGACCTGGGAGAGCGCTACGACGAGATAGCCGAAATTGACGTGAATCCCCTTATCGTTTCCGGAAGCCGGATCGTCGCGGTGGACGCACTGGTGATCCTACACCAGTAAATGGCGGTCACTTCAGCCCCTTTTTCCGCGCCTTTGCCTCCGCCTTGAGAAGTTTTTTACGTGCCTTGGCCTCGTCGGCCAGGGTCGCCCCTTTCCCCGGGGCCAAGGGACCGGTGGATTCGATCCCGTGGGAAACGGCAGCCGTATCCTGGGCCGCTCCACCTGTAGTTCTCACCCTTCTCTCACGGTACCGCTTGATCAGGTATTCCGCGAGCATCTTGCCGAACTGCGCGATAAATCCCGCGATCAGCACCGAGCCGATCCATTTAACTGCAGTGGGTATCTGATCGATGTCCATCCGTCCCTCTCTATACCCCAGCATCCATGAACCTGGCCGGCCCTGTCAAGAGATATTGAACGAAGCCCCTTCTTGCCCATTCCCGTTTTAAAAAAAACGCCGATGCAAGAAAAAATTTATGGAAAATCCTGTGCAGAAATGCTGTACTGGGACGACCCTTCGGGCTACATTATTAATTGAAAACAGCTCACAGGAGATCGGAGAATGACGGATCGTATTGGAAGGGTTCTTCGGGAAATCATTGTGTTCATATTTCACGTGGCGTCGAAAATCATGCGACAGCGCCCTCACCTTAGCGGGGTCGAACACCTCGCGCAGCTCCCCTCGCCGGTGATCTTCTCTCTCACCCACGACAGCTATTATGAGGTACCGACCCTCTCCATGCTCTATTACCGCCTGAATCCCCTCCCCGATTTTCTCATCATCGGCAAGGATGATTTTCTGAGCGGGAAATACATGGCCACCAATTTCGGCACCAGGAGCAGGATTCTTCGGGCGATTCTGACGCTGGTGGACAAAACCGGGCTCCCCCGGGCAATCTTCCGCACCATGAGGGTCACCACGATCCACCGTCCCTTCACGGAGACCTATCAGAAGAAGAAATCCGAGATCAAGCAAGAAATCACCGAACAGATCAACGCCATCAAGAACAGCGTAACGCGCGGCATGTCCACGGTGGTCTTCCCCGAGGGCACCACCTGGGGATTCGGAGGGCTCAAGAGGATCAGGAGTATCGTCTATCAACTCGTGGAAAGAACTCTCACCACTCTCCAGAAAAAGGTGTTTATCATCCCGGTGAACATCAAGGTGGACCGCCTCACCACAGGAGCGAAGGATGTCTTCATCAGAATCGGCAGACCGGTCTTTCTCCAATGTACCAAGGATGAGTTCAACAGGCGTCTTTTCAATCTCATGCAGCGGCTCCACACAATCACCTTCAGCCAGGTGGGGGCTCTTCTGGTCAGGAGGCTTGCCGAGATTGAGAGGGACAGTCGGCACAGGATCGAAATATCCCGCGACTCATTCATCGCCGGGGTCGAAAAAATCATCGGGGATATCCTTGAATGGTCGAATAGCCATCGGTTTCCGGAGTTTGACAGAAGGCTGCTGGAACCGAAATATCTGAAGAAAAAAACGGTGCTCTTTATACGCTACTGCCGCAGCAAGGGATACCTCGTCACTACAAAAGCCAGGAGCGGTATCGAGGTCCTGCAGCTGAACATCGAGGAGATCCTCTCCATGCACCCGGACCGGACCTATCGAAAGAAAAACCCACTGGGTTTCCACGCCAACGAGATGCTCTCCCTGGGCGAGCGCACCATCCTCCGCCTCTGCGAGGGGAGCCTGCGCCATCTCCTCACGGCGGGGTCCTGATACCGGTCAGAACCACGGGCATTCCCTTGAATTATTCCCGCCTCCGGGCAATTTCCGACGGCGCAGCCGGACGCGCTGTTCAACGCCGCGGGATTCTCATCCGTGACATCATCGACACACATACTCCCGGCCTCACCGAGACATTAATATTCGTTTGACACTGAGTGCGATGACCGGTAGGATTTCTCATATTTTCAATCCGGGTTGACCATGCTTCGGGCAGTGATATTCGATATGGACGGGGTGATCGTCGACAGCGAACCCCACTACTATAAAATTGACGGCCTCGTGTTCCGCGAGATGGGGATCACTGTATCCGAGGCCGAATGGCATTCCTTCGTGGGCATCACGGCAGAGACGATGTGGGTTCGGATCAGGGAGCGCCACCGCCTGTCAGAGTCCCTGGATGAACTCATTGCGCGGGACCGTGAACGACGGATCGCCTATTTCAGCGCACTCCCGGACCTCGCCCCGATCGACGGTATTCCGGCGCTCCTGGAATCGCTGAAGAGGTCCGGCATCCGCATCGCACTGGCCTCGTCGTCCCCCCTGAAGCTTATCGACATCATCCTCGCCAGGCTCGGCCTCACGGCATACTTCGAACAAAGGATCGACGGCGACGCCGTCACCGCGGGAAAACCGGCGCCGGACATCTTTTTAAGGGCCGCGGCGCTGCTGGGGGTGATTCCCGCGGAATGCCTGGTCATAGAGGATTCCACGAACGGGGTACGGGCCGCCGTTGCTGCCGGGATGAAATGCGTCGGTTTCCGCAGTCCCGGCACCGTGGGTCAGAGCCTTCACGAGGCGGACCTCATCGTTGAAAGTTTCGTCACCCTCGCGCCGGAGACCCTGGAATCCCTGTTCCGGTGAACGGCTAGAGTACCACGCCGGCCTTCACGGTGCCGTCGGCGACCCCGTCCCGTACCACCTGCCGTCCGTTGATATAGACCCGCGCGATACCCGAGGGCCGTCTGTTTGTCTCCGTCAGGGTGTTGTTGTCCCTCACACCGTTCCAGTCGAACACCGTGACGTCCGCCGCGTAGCCCTCCCTGAGATAGCCGCGGTTTGCCAGTGAGAAGCGGTCCGCCACGGCGCCGGTCATCTTTCGCACGGTCTCCTGGATTGTGAGCAGGCGGAAATCCCTGGCGAGCTGAAAAAACCGTGGATAGTTGCCGAAGGAGGCGGGATTCTGCGCCCCCTGGAGGTACACCGTCGCATCTGTCATGAAGAGAGACGCACGGTGCCGCATCAGGTCCTTGACGTTCTGGAGGCTGCTGTAGCGGTGGTTCAGCACCTTCGCCCTTCCGCCGCTCCTTCTGGCGATGTCGACATAGTTATCGAAGGCTCCCATCCCACGCCTCTCGGCGATATCCCTCAGGAACATGCCGTTGTACTGGGCGAGCTCGCTTGTCTTCGCATCCAGGATCTGGATGTCATCGTAACCGAATCCCAGGAGGAAAACGATGAGCTCGATCTGCGCTCTGAGCTTCATCATGGTCCAGCTGTCATTGTAGGCTGACGGCCCGATGGCCAGGAACCATTCCGGCATGAAGACGTTGATCACCGAGGTGCCGCAGTGGTAGGCATAGGTGTCGAACATCACGTCCAGCCCCTGCCGGATTGCCCCGTCGATGAGGCCGAGCGCCTCGCCGCAGTTCTTCCAAGTCTTCGACCCGACGAAGATCAGGTGCGACAGCTGCATCTTCACCTCCGTCTCACGAGTGATCCTCAACATGTCCTCGATGGCCAGGAGGTTGTGCGCCCGGCCGAAGAGCTTCAGCGGGTAGGTACCGGAGAGCGACGAGTAGGCCTTCATGTGGGAGGTGAGCACCTTTCCCCGGCTCTTCACCAGGCGGGCCACCTCCTTCAGCTCCTCAATGGTGGCGAACACCCCCGGCTCGTACTGGAGCCCCAGGGAGACGCCGCCGGCCCCCTGCTCCATGGCCTCGTCGAAGAGCGAGAGCATCTCCCGCATCTCGTCGCGGTTCATGGCCTCCGGTCTGTTGCCGCGGATGGAATGGCGCACCACCCCGTGCCCCACCATGGTGTGCAGATTGAGATGGAGGCCCCCCTGACGTATCGTGTTGAAATACTCTGCCATACTTGACCAGCGGAGCGGGTAAAGCCCCTGCGTGACCTCGCTCACCAGGGCCATGTGCGGGCTGTTCCGCTTGAAGCCTGCCGCGCTGTGGCCGCAGTTCCCCGCCACCACCGTGGTGATCCCCTGCTCGATGAAGGGGGTCTTGAGCTCAGGCTGCGACGCCGGCATGTACAGGTCCAGGTGGGAGTGGGCGTCGATGATGCCGGGGATTATCGCCTTGCCGACGCAGTCAACGGTCTCGCCGCCGTAGACGATCTCCTTCGGCGTCACCATCTCTATGGTGCCGCCGCTCATGAGCAGATCCCCGTAATAGGGGGCCGAGCCGGAGCCATCCACGATGAGACCGTTCTTCAGGAGCACCCGCCCTGGCCTTAAGCCCGCAACGATGATACGCTCCCGGTTTGCCGGCATCCGGGCGCTGACCCAGTTCCGGTTCACCGGCGGGAGCCGGTCCGGACCCTCGCCGCTGGAGCATTCCGCGAGGGGCAGAAGCGACGCGGCAACCGCGAGCTTCGCGGTGTTGCCGATGAAGCTACGCCGTGAGAGTCTGCCGTCACCCAGATATTCTTCGAGTTTCATGAGGGCCTCCTCCGTAGGTAACAATGTCTATATAGAACAAATATACCAATTCTGCCCGCCCGCGGCTTCTCAATCCCAGATGATCAGTACTTGACCGGCCTCACCGCCAGTCCTTGATGTCGTCCAGGGGATAGAGCGGCCTGGTGATCTTTTTATACCTCAGCGCAAAGACGTCCACGTTGGACATACCGGGGGACATCACGTTCACCGTTTTCCTGTTGTACAGGAGGTAGAAAAACCTGAAGGGGAAGAGGTTCTTCACCACCACCACGTCGGCCTTCCAGAGGCTGAGGCCCAGATCGGTGAAATACGAGGTTCTCTGCGCCGAATCGGGGTATTCCGTGAGGATCAGGTGAATTCCCCTGTCCTTGAGGATTGCGGTCTTGCCGAGCCTGGTCTCCTTCTTGTAAACCAGCTCGCCTGAATAGGTGACCGGCCTGTTGTACACCCTGTCAAGTCGCCCCCCCACCGACAGGGTCACCTTGTCGCCGAGCTTCATGTGGAAGGCCTCCGAGGCGGCGACGGCGTCGCGAATCGGCACGTAGGATACCAGCTCCGGGCCCTTTTCCAACAGGGCCCTCAGTATCCAGGTGCTCTCGCCGGGCGTCCCGGTCCCCACGGCGTCGGAGGCGTCGCAGAAGACCACGGTACCAAGCTTTCTCCGCAGCCAGGCGCTCTTGACAATCTCCACCGCCTCCTCGGGGGTGTTCCCCTTAGGGGGCTGCACGGTCCTGACCGCCCAGTCCATGTCGGCGATTTCGTCGGCGAGCTTTTCCGCCAACGGACGATTGTTATCGGTCACCGCCACCGTGGTCCAGGAGAGCTCGGGATCATCAAGCCAGATGTGCACCATGAAGTTCGACACCGAGAGTACCCCCTGCTCGTCCTCCATGTCGCTCATCCTGCTGAAGACCTTCCGCATGGGGGACAGGAAATCGATGGTCATCCCGCCTCCCTTGAGGAGCTTCATTCTGCGCATCACCATCACCGGGTGCACCTGCCCGCGCACCGCCTTCACCAGTATCTCTCCGGCCCTGTATCCCGTGTCGTAGTGGTCCCTGTGGGGGTTGGTATGGTATCCCACGATATAGGTGGCCAGCTTTGCACGCCTTTTCGTGACGCAGGCGTGCAGGTCGTGGCTGATGCCCACCGGCATCGAGTTCCCCACGACCCCCCGTACCGCCGCGAGAAGATCGCCCTCGGGATCGCGCATCCCCTCCACCCCCATGGCGCCGTGGAGCGACAGGTACACGCCGTCCACCCTCCCCGCCCTCTTGAGCCCCTCGACGATGTCCTTCCTGAACCGCTCGTAGAGGCGGCGTTCCACCGGCCCCCCGGACATGGAGCGCGCCTTCAGGATGGGTACGATGCCCACCTCACCCTTCCCCAGTTCCTCCACCGCGGCGATGAACCCACCCAGTTCCAGCTTCTCCTTTTTACTGAAGGGAATGATGGCATCCCCGGTGAGGATGGGGCTTGTGGACCTGAATGTCTCCTCGGTGGTAATTACCGGCGAGAAGGAATTGGTCTCCTGCAGCACCTCTGCCATGGCGACCCGGTACCTCGGCGCCTTCACCGCGGCCGGCTGCTCCTTTTTGCACGCCACCGCACACAGAGGCAGCAATGCCGCCAGCGAAAATACCGTTATCGTTCTCTTCATATGGATTACCCCTCACGTGAGTTTTCACGCCACATGCGGCGCGCCATGACCCAGGGCCCCATCGGGTCCGCTATAAACTGAAGCTGTAGACAGCGGAGATAAGAATTCCGTAAAAATGGTCCTCCGTAAGGATGTCCCTCACCACCGCCGGCTTTAAATCGCTGTTGCCCAGCTGGAAATCACTGGAATGGCCGGCCCAGAGCCGATAATCCAGGTACTGGTACCGGAATCCCAGCGAGACGGTGGTGCCGGCGGACGCCAGGTGCCACGCCACCGAAAGGGTGGAATTGCACCCGAAGGCGCTGTACGCCTCGCGATGATAATCGGGACTGCCGTAGTCCAGGGTCGTGTACAGATAGAGCGCCGAGGCATTCAAGAGCAGATACAAATCGCCCCCCAGAGTCAGGGTGAGGGCGACACCCAAACCGGGCCCCACGCCATTGTTCAGAAGCTTCATCCTGTTCCCGCTGATTCCGCTATTTATGTTTGTATTGCCAATCCGATATCGGTACCCCTGCCACTTGATGCCCACAAAGACCTTTAGGTAATCCAGGAGGGCACAGTTCACCAGCGCATCCAGGTCCCACTTTCGAATGTTCATATCCGCAAATGAAACGCTGAATGAAGAGGACCTCCGGATGCTTCTGGAATGGACAGCGTACCAGTCGCCGTAGAGAAACACCGTTGAGAGGGTCCACCGGTTCGCGAAGGATACAGAGAGGGCCGGGCCCAGGAGAAAACTGGGATTCATTGTGAATTGTATCGGTCCCTGAATGCTGCTCGCTTCAACCCGGTTCGCACCGGTCACGGCATCCCTGAAAGAGGGGGTCCACCAGGCGAACCAGGAGGCGGCCCCCACGTTCACGGTAGCGCCGGAAGATACCCGCGGTGCCGCCAGGACCAGCAGGATGAACGCGCCGGAGATTGCTGTGATTTGTAACATTCTCATGGATCCTCCTCTGAAGGGGGCACGCGCAGCATGTCCAAGGGTTCCTGATACAATAGTACTGTGGCCATAGTACAGGGATGTCAAGCCATAATACGGTTTCGGATTGTTCCGCCAGTAACACATCGTCCTTTTTTCGATGAAGAGGATATGACTGCGGCGGCAGTACCTCCTTTAAAATCATACACACATATCGATCAGCATCACACAATATTGCCCCCGACTCATTTTTCTCGTTGACCCTCAAGAAGGGACATGGCCACATCCCCTTGACATCTAGTACAGACAGGAGAGAATCATGCGCCTCGCCCTATTTGATATGGACTGCACCCTGGCCGAGGTGGACACCACCGTGGATTTCGTGAAACGGAATGTCTCGCTGCCGAGGAAGGCTGTTGGTTTCCCCTTGGCCTTTCTCCTTATGGGCCTCTACCGGATCGGCACCATCAACGACACTCGGGCGAAGAACACCCTCTACCCGATCCTTTTCCGTGGATGGAGCGAGGAGCGTTTCAGGAAGACCGCGCGCCGCTACAACGATGAAAGGCTCCCGGAGGTGCTGAAGCCAGCGGCACTGGAGCGTCTCCGGTGGCACCAGTCGCGGGGCGACAGGGTGGCCGTGGTCTCCGGCACCATCGATCTCCTGGTGGCCGGCTGGTGCGCGGAGAAGGGCATCGTCCTCCTGGCGAACACGATGGAATTCCATGATGGAAGGGTCACCGGAAGGATGGGGACGAGAAACTGCTACGGGCCGGAGAAGGGACGACGCATCCGAGAGTACTTCGACCTGAAGGAATACGAGCGCATCTACGCCTACGGTGACAGCAGCGGGGATCGGGAGATGCTGGCCCTGGCCCACGAGCCGGCCTACCGCCGGTTCTGACGGAAACCGAACGCCGCGCTGTCATGCCCTTCCCCGTACCACGGGCTACTGCGGCTCCCCTCCCCCCCCGTTGAATTTCCTAAGCGCGTACTCTTTGTCCCTGGCCTCGATCCTGTCGATCACATCCTTTTTCGTGATACTCTTCAGGAAGACCTTGCCGGTGCCCACCTCCATGATGATCTTGCGCGTGTAGGCACCCCCCACCACCATCTCGGTGATGGGTATATCCTCCAGCTCCAGCATGATCCGTGCGAGCCTGACATTATCCAGCGGAATGGAGCTCTTCTCGAATACCGTTTCCAGAACATGGCCGCCGCCGAACACCTTCGCGTTCAGCCGATCCTTTCTCGCACCGGCCTTTTCCATCTCGCCGAAAAGTACGTTTATGGCCGTGATACCGTACTTGGCGGTCCTGTCCTTGAACAGGTCAGCGCTGCAAATCCTTCCGGGGAGCATGAAATGGTTCATACCCGCGATCCTGCATTCCCCGTCGTAGAGGCAGACCGAAACGCAGGAGCCCAGAAGGGTGCCGATGTACTCATCCTCCCGGGAGACGTAGTATTCCCCGGGGTGGATGATCTTCATCGACTTTCCCCATTTACTGCTATTTCGTATGTGCATTGCCCGCCGCTTTCTTGTAGACGGTATTGCCGAGATACTGGAAATGGTCGGTCAGGCCGGAGAGGGTTTCCGAGTGCCCCAGAAATAGATAGCCGCCATCGTGGAGATACCGGTAGAATTTCTCCATCAGCGCCTTCCGCGTATTGAAATCAAAATAGATAATCACGTTCCTGCAGAAGATGACGTCGAAGAGGCCCTTCATGGGATAGGTCTCCTGCTGGAGGTTTAATCGCCTGAAATAGATGACCCTTTTCAGTATATCGTTCGTTCTGTAGCACCCCTCGTTCGCACCCTTTCCGCGCAGGAAGTACCGCTTAAGCAGCGTCATGTCCATGGAGTCGACACTCTCTGCCCGGTAGATGCCTTCAATACCCTTCGCCAGGACCTGTGTATCAATGTCGGAAGCCAGTATCTTCACATCTGGCATCTGCTTGCCCCGGTAGTATTCGAGAATGGTTATGGCCAGGGTATAGGGCTCCTCTCCGGTTGAACAGCCGGCACTCCACACCTTCAGGCTATCCTTTTTCTTGGAGTCGAACTCGGGAAGCACCCGTTCCCTCAGTATGTCGAAATGTGCCGGCTCACGGAAGAAATCGGTTTTGTTTGTGGTGATGCAGTTGATGAGGTTGATGACCTCGTCCTGATAATTCTCGTCCAGGTAATGTGAATACTCATTGTAATCGTCCAGCTTGAGCTCCCGCAGACGCTTCAGAAGCCGCGATTGCACAAGGGCCTTCTTCATGTCAGAAAGCTTTATCCCGGTCTCCTGGAATATCACGTTCTTGAAATGGAGAAAATCCTCCTCCCTCAATTCACGCAGACCGTACAGATTATCCATCACCCCTCGCAGCACCTATGGATCGGCCGACCGATTGATTATCGACAACCCAGATGTAATATACTCACAGTATCGTACAAGGGACCATGAAATTTCTCCGCCAATGCAGTTTTGCTTATACATCCCCTTCGCCGGAAGGCAATATTCCCATGGTATACGGGGAGTCTCATGGATACCTGCAGAAGTGATTGGGGAGCAGCGGTTGGGACGGCCCTAAATGTTGGCCGGGTTCACTCCGGAGGAGCGGCAGTGCGGATATAAAGAAGGCGGCGCCCCGCAGGGCGCCGCACCTGACGTTACTGCATCTTCATCATTATGCCGCCGAAGCGCTGAAAGGACTTCATCACGTCCTGGTTCATCATGTACTGGGTGAGCTTCATCGATACGCCCTTCATGCGCTGGGACTGCTCCATGTGTTTTTCCTTCAGATCATTCAGCTCCGGCGGGTAATTGTTGCTCTTGAAATTGACCTCGGGGTACTTGGTCTTCATCTCCTTGATCCTGGGTGCCAGCACCTCCATTCTGTCGCAGTACTTGTTTATCGTCGCCGCGACGTCCTCTGGGCCGGCCGACTTCTCAAGACCGTTGATGAACTGATCGTTCGCCTCGTACATGTCGCCCATGAGAGACCTTAGGTCGCCATAGCGGCCGGTGCCGCACCCCACCGCGACAAGCAGGGCCACCACGCATAGAAACGCAACTTTTTTCGACATTCACTCCCTCCATTTCAATTATTTCAGTTTCTCTATCATTCACTCCACACGGCGGATGTCAAACAGAATTCTCCTTTTCCCGCTTCATCACGTCGTACAAATTTCGGTGGACACGCACATCACTCTGGTTTAATACGAGAACAACGACCGCCACAGACGGCGAAGACCGGAGGGGCAGCGGGTATTCATTCCATGACGATCAATGACCGGCATTACAGGCCCATCGCACCCTGGAGCGGGCGGCTCGTCCTTCCCCGACCGGAGGAGCGACGCCCTGACGGCGGCGTCTTCATCGTCGTGGAGAATGTGCCTGATTCCCACCATTCCCTCCTGGGCAGGACATGCTGGCTCACGTGGAAAAAGGGGACCCCCTTCGCGCGTATAATCGCCATGGAGACGACGGATATCCTGTTCTCCCACCAGGCCCACCGGGGAATCCAGGAGGGGAAGGTCCTCCCCCACAGGCTGAACGGATGGCGCGGCGTTTCACCCCTGGAGACCCTTGCCGGCATACGCTCCGAAGACGATGTTCAGGTGATGCTGCGGGACGTCACGGCGGTCTATTCGCCGGGACAGGCAATCATCCAGATCGGCGAGGAGCCGGTGCAGATAACCGGTGAACGAATCGCCCTGGCGATGTTCCTCCGCCCCGAAGACCGGGACTGCCGACGATACCTGGTACGTCACTTCAATCCGGCAACGGAGCGATTCGACGGGCCCACAGAGGTCGTACTGTCCGAGGAAATCCCCTCATTGAAAAAGCCGCCGCTCCCCGCTGCCTCCCTCTCGAGGATAGAGCGCAGCCCCCTGAACTCCCTGGGTTGGTACATGTATGGCTCTCTCTCCGGGGGAGTCTTCACCGTGAAGGCCCTGGAACCACGAGGGCTCTTCCTGCTGAGGCCCTCCGAGTACCGCTACGATCCGGCCTCCTGTGCCGATTACATCGACCGGGAGAGCTGGACCGCGATACAGAGGGGAACCCACCGCATCGTCCTTCTGGACGCCACCATGCCGGAGCGGATCACCGCGGGCGACCCGATACGCTCCACCCTCCTGAAGGAGGGGGACACAGGTCTGGTGGCGCATCTCTTCGGGGGCATCGGGGGGGAGAGGGGCGAGGGCCCCGACCGGAGGGGAATCGTCAGCGGGCACTCCTCCTTCGGTTTCGCCACGGTCCGCAGGGACGCCTTCACCGGCGAGTTGCGGTGGCAGATCGAATACCGCCAGGTCTACTGCCACAATCCCCAGGGGATCGTGGCGGGTGCCCACGCCTGGCACAGCTACATGGGAAGCCTGCGCCGGGGGATCATGTATTTGCCGCCGGTTTCGGACACGATACTGATCCATCCCGCCTTCAACTTTTCATTCCGCTTCGGAACCACCTCTTTCGTGCCCCTCCGGGAGATCGAGAAGGAGCTGTTCAGGATAACGGCGCGCACCCGTTCCGGCGCCGGGAGCGGGATCACCCCCATTTGCATGGCGCAGTCGTGCGCCCAGGACTCAACAATGGCGCTTCACTCCCTATGGCATCGGATGAAACGGCAGTGCTTTTCAAACAGCGGCATCCTCAGCTGGGTAAGAAAAAACCGTACCACCCCCCAAGCGAGGCTTTTCAGCAACCTCAGAAGGATCGTCCTGCAGTGGGATTCCCGCTTCACCCCCTTCAGCATCGTCCCGCCGCGATGGAAGCGATACCTCCAGGTACGGCCCTACCACCGGGCAGCCGGAAGGATCGGCGAACTCCTGGACGCGATCATCACCTACCGGTCAGCGCTCCCCAGAGGGGTTCATGATGAGGTTTCGAAGATATTTCTGCGTTGCGGTGCGCGGCTGTGGGTGATCCGCACCGACGGCATCGGCGGCGACATTCCCGGAGTCGAGCCGCTCTGGCCATCGACCCTCTCACGAAGGCACCCCCGTCCCGTCGCCCCAAGACGCGGCGGGGAGGCCGGCCTGCAGGAACGGGTGCGGGAGATCGATGTCCCTGGCCTCAGCGACGGGAGCGGCTGAGAGCCGTTCATTCGGTACGACGGCTGCCGCTCAACTCCGCCCTGTCCAGTGCCTCCTTCCCCTCTTTGAAGGCGAATACCGCGATACCCAGACTCCCGGCGGCATCAACATACCCGGCACCGAGAAACAGAAACAGAAGGCTGGAGGCCAGCAGAATGACCGAGACAAAAAAACAGGTGAGCGTACACCTGGCGTCGGCGATTATGGCGTCCGATTCGAGCTCCCTCCCCGTCTTCAGCTTGTACCGGAACAACAGCCACATGGTTACGATGGATATCGCCGATATCACGATCCCAGGAATAGTCGTGACGGGCCTCGATCCGTTTATGAAAATGATGATCGCCCCGACCACGAGGCCTGCCGCCAGAAGATAGAAGGCGATCCCCGTGATCAGCAGGGCCCTCCGCTCGAAGCGGTCCCGTTCGCTCACCGGAGATTGCCGCAAGCGGAAAATCATGTGCGCCACGCCGATGCCCGAGATCACCTCCACGTAGCTGTCGAGTCCGAAGCCGAAGAGGGACAGGGTCTCGTCCTTAACTCCGAAAAAGACCGAAAAGAACCCCTCCCCGATATTGTATACGATGGTGAAAACAGCGAGTGCGAAGGCCGTCTTCAGGAGGGTGATGCTGGTTTTCTGTTCCGGTTTCATAGCACAATCCCCTGCTGCGGTGGTTCCTCATCCATTGAGATGTTTCGTCAGTACTCTTGCCGGAGCCGGAATAAAAATCCAGTCATTTTTTTCATGACTATGCGACCCCGACCCCTCCCAACGGCATAGGGTTTCGATACGCTGAGTGATACGTGAATCCTGCTTCATTGACGGATGACACAGGGCAAGGAAAAGAAGCGCCCCTATCACAACCATGGTAATTAATACCCGATACGAGGAGTTGATCGGTATGATAGGGGCGCCTACGTTTAACTTTGTTACATAGGTCAACCTTCTCAGGCCGGAGAAAGGGATAAAATAAAACCGCCGGTATGGCGGTATTCTGCCATTACCCTCCCAATTAATGCCTACGAGGTTAGCTGACGGGCTCGGGCTTGAGAGTACCCTTTCCCTTACGAGAATTCGCCCCGATAATTGGGTCCCCCGCATCCATGAGTTGTCATGGATTTCGGCTGCACATGTAACAATATGACATTACAAAACGGCTTCCTTTATGTCAACAGTATTTTACTAGATACTAAAGAATCAGGCCACCACGATTTCGGACAACCGCACATCGGAGAGTTCACCGCCAATCGCAGGAGACCGCGAAAAAGAATTGCATTATTAATGAAAATATGCTCTATACTACAAGCTTACCGGCCCGGGTCGGCGAAGAAGGCAACCGCTGAAAGCACCCTATTCAGAAACGGAGGCTGTCCAATGAACGAGCTGAGGACCGAACAGATCATCAACCGGACGCGCGTCATCTTCGCCACCTTTTTCCTGATCACCGGGGCATCCTCCCTGGCATCTAATTCCGCACCGCCGATCTACCTCTCCATATTCAGCATATCTGTTGCGTATTACCTTTTGTCGCTGGTGAATTTCATCTTCATCAGGAGAGGTCGCGTCTCGAAGACCCTCATATACCTTTCAGTCACCATCGAAGTGATTCTCCTCTTTACCGTAAAATTCGCCTTTCATTTCGACGAGTACAACGGGTACGGCCTATCGGTGAAGGAGCAGGCGACATTTCTCGTCTATTTCCTCTTCGGCATCATCAACGGCCTGCGCTACGACAAGCGGCTGAATATATACTTCGGGATCCTGGCCGTTACAAGCTATGTGACGCTTCTGTCTCTCGGAATGACCTTCGGCGGAATGCGATTCACGAGCAACAGCAGGGAGATCTTCACCCCCACCACCCTCCGCTTCGCCACGGAGTTTTCAAAGATCCTCTTCCTCGTTGCCTTCACCTATTTCCTCCAGCTCATGGCCGATTTTACCAACAAAAACGTTTACAAGCTGGAACAGGCCAGGTCGAATTCCGAGAGGAATTTTACATCGGTATCGAACCTGCTCTCTGCGGCGAAGAAGGCGGCCAACGACCTATCATCGAGCAGCGGCGAACTCTCCGGATCGACAAACAGTATCGGCTCAATCATCGACGAGAACAGCAGGCTCATCCGTGACATCACCGGCATCGCCCAGAGCTTCTCGAAGAGCGTAGGCGAAATACGGAAAAAGATACAGGTACAGAACGACTCGATCGAGCAGAACTTTGCCAAGATACGCGAGATCACCGAGCTCATGGAGCTCGTCTTCAACGACAGCACCGAGCAGAGCGACAAGGCCATCAGCGCTCTGAGGCTCGCAGAGCTGAACGAAGCCCATGTCCGTGAGAGCGAGCAATCCATGCGGCTGATGCGAGAAAACTCGAAAAAGATCGAGGAGATTTCGAAAACCATCAACGAGATATCAGACCAGACGAACCTCCTCTCACTGAACGCGGCGATCGAATCAGCCAGGGCAGGAGAGTACGGAAGGGGGTTCGCAGTGGTCTCGGACGAGATATCAAAACTTGCGGGGAAGAGCAGCGATTCATCCAGCGAGATATCGCATATCATCACCGTTACCGTGGACAACATCGAATCGGTCTCCGAAACGGTCCAGGAGATGGCAGACGGCCTCGATAAAATCATCGACTACGTGAAGTACAATTCAGCCTTTATACAGAACCTCAAGGAGCGGACCGGCAGGGAGTATAATGAGAGCAAGATTCTCTATTCCTCCACGGTGGAGATTGACGCAAACACCAAGGACGTAATCGACCACTTCAACAACCAGACAGAACTGATTCTGCAGATTCTGGAGTGGATGGAGCGAATGTCGGAGATGTCCGAAAGGATATCGGAGCACCTGAACCGCCTGATGATACTCGCCGCGGCTCTGGAGAAAAGCTCGGAGGAGATACACGGGATCCTTGCCCGTGTTGATTCCGCATAAACCCAGAAAAATCCCCGCCGGACGACCCTTTTTTTGTTGTACCATTACCATACCTCTGCATATTGATACGGGCAACGGCTTCCTGCGGCACCGATGCCACAGACCGTTTCAAGGACGGCATAATGCAAATGAAACGAGCGATACTCCTGGTCCTTCTCCTCCTCCTGCCGGTCACGCCGAACTTCGGCATGACCGAGGACATAGGGGACCTCTTCGGAGCGATTGCCCGGCGGTACGATCTCGATTTCAGGATTCACATCGATGGTAGTTTCTTCCCGAAGTACTGGCAGAATCCCCCCATCAGCGTCAAGGCAAGGGAGATCTCCCTGCAGGAGCTTCGCAGGTTTCCCCCGATCATCGAGCAGGCCCTGGCCCGGTATCCCCAGCAGCTGATAAAGGACAACCTTACAGGGATCTATATCATCAAGGACCTCTACTGCTACGGCGTCCGTTACGGCGCCACCTATTCAAACAGCATCATTTACCTCTCCAGCGAGGGATCGGAGAAGGGATACGGCGACTATTACCTTCTGAGTACGGTCCACCACGAGTTCAGCTCGATCCTCTTCAACAACTACCTATTCCCACATGCCCGCTGGATCGCCTCAAGCCCCGGGGGTGCGCACTACCGGTACGCACTGCAGGGGGGGTACAAGGCCCTGATAGACGGCAGCAGCTCGCTGGAAGGAAACGACGCCCTCTACAGCGCCGGCTTCGTGAACGAATACGCTTCATCTCACATGGAGGAAGACTTCAGCGAATTCTCCGCCTTCGTACTCACCTACCCGCTGATGATGCGGGAGCTGATCAAAAAGTATCCGGCCATGAAGAACAAGTTCCATGTATGGCTTGAATTCTACGAGAGCCTGGACAAAGCATTCATGAGGGAGAGGTCCCTTCTGGAGTAAGAGCCCCGGAAGGGCCGGCGGCAGCCTTATCCGCTTCCGGCCCGGTGAAATTCTTTGTGAGCAGCACCTGGTTCCCGACGCTGTTGAACCGCACCTCGTCGAAGATTCCCATGGCCATGGCAATTCCCCGTCCATGATAGAGATACCGCTCAGCTGCTTCGTTTTCCCGCCCCAGCACCTTCCGATAATCGAAACCGCCCCCCTCGTCGGTCACCTTGTAGCGGACGCGCTCTGCCGTCAGCGAATATTCGATGTGCACCCGCCTCCCCCGATACCGGCCATCCTTCTGTCGATCGTTAATGCAGCGGATGTACTCTCCCCTTCTGGTCGTTTCGGTCTTCTCATCGAAGGATATCTCCAGATTGCCGTGTTCTATAGCGTTGAAGAGTATCTCCCTCAGGCCGTAACGAAGCGCCACCACACCCTGCCGGTCCATGTATCTCGGAAGGTTCACCACCAGCCGCTTGCTGATCTCATCGGCAGCGGAGATGTAGTTTTCGATTGAGCAGCGCATCGTCTCCGTCTCTATATACCGCAGCATCGCGTCTTCCTGGCAGCCAGTCGCCTTCATCAGCACCTCGCTCCTCCCCCCCGTCCCGATGTGCTCGAGTACGACCGCGAATTCCCCCGGCTCGTTGGTCCCCTGCAGACGCAGCAGGGCTCTGAAGTATATTGAATCCCGGCCGGCAAAAAAGTCCCGCATCCTGTCCCTCGCCAGCTGCATGGTGATACCCTTGTCATCAGGCTCCACGTAGAACAGCTCGTACAGGTCCGTCTCGTGCAGTCTGCTCCCATCGATGCTCAGCTGAGCCAGTGCCGCGGTGTTGGCAGACAGAATCTTCAGATCTCCGTCAAGCGAGAGAATGCAGTCATTGGTCTCCTCCACCAACCGCCGGTACCGCTCCTCAGAGATGCCGAGGATCGCATGGGCCCGTTCCACCTCCTTGGCGGCGTCTATGAAGCGCTTTGTCACCGTGGACATGAAGAGAATCACCATGAAGGTGAGACCCAGGGTAAACCGTGAGAAATACTTATCCGGAAAGAAATCCGGGTTCACGCCGGTATAGACAAATGAGATGTCCACCACGGCGCCACCGATGGCACACAGCATGCCTGCAACGGGAAATATGAGCTCCCGGAGGTCCCTGCGGCGGAGGATCTCCCTCCCGATCATCACCATGGAATAGGCCATGGTAAGGGCCAGCAGACAATCCCGCAGGCGGTACAGCGGCCCCTCCCTCCCCCTGGCGAAATCCGCCTGATATTTAAGCCATGTTGCCCTGTGGCTGGTGAGGGAGATGAACCAGTCAGGCGCGGCATAGGCCGCCGCGGTGATCGATAGTGCCGCGGCAAGGCCGCAAAGGGTTATGATGCGGTTCAACCGCCTGTCGGGTCCCTCAAACCGTAGAAGGTGTCCCAGGAAAAAGGGGAGCGAAAAGAGAAAATAGGCGCCGGAAATCTGCTCGAGGCGATGAAACTGGAGTCCCATGGGCCTATCGGCGAGCCACCCCCCCAGAAAAAGAATCATGGTTTCACTGGCGGTGAACACGAGGGCGCAGAGGCAGAGTAGTACAATGGACAGGTAGATGTGGTGCCGCAGCCGCAGGAACATGTACAGATAGATCAACACCCCGCAGAAGAGCACACCGGTGCAGAGAGGTGGCACCAGGAGCTGCAGGAGGGTGATATTCTGTTCAAAGGCTATCATCATTCATTCCCCTGAATCATGCCGCTCACAGCTTAATGAACAGGCCCCTCCACCGAAGCGCCATCGCCGCTGCAGTCCACAGACACGCCCAGATCAAAGAATAGAGGAGCGAAGCGGCGGCGCCGCCGATCCATGGCAGGAAGAGCGATGAATAGAGCAGCTGTTTGAGGGACACTGCCCCGGAAGGGCCATGGACAACGATGCCCGCAGTACAAATGCCGGCCACCGACGAGAGGACGTAGATGGCAATGGAATTTCTCCCCAGCGACTCGAAGGGACCCCAGGAGACACGGTTCTGCATTTCTGTCGCAAGGACGCTCAGGGCCATGGTCATCTGCGCCAGCCCGCCGGTGACCGCCACGTAGCTGGGCGACCAGAGGTTCTTGTTCAGCGGAATCCATACCGTCAGGATCAGCCCGACTGCCAGGATGAGTACGCCGGCAGCGGCAAGCCCGCCGGCACGGCGTCCCATGGACGACGCCGATCCGAGCCATCGCCCCGAGAGAAGACCAAGGAGCATCGTGGCGGCCGCGCTGATCGTGGAGAGCGCCCCCTCCGGATCGAATCCAGGTACCGGCGCGTGTCGGTAGGTGTGGAGGCCAAAGAGGGCTGAATCGACATATCTGCCGAGATTCCCCGGGGGATCGAGCCTCCCGCTGCCGAAGCCTGGAACCGCTACCGACAGCATCAGTATCCAATAGAGGGCGGGAAGGACTATGCAGAGCGCGGTTTCGAGCACCGGTCTGCGCCCCAATGCCACCAGTGCCACCACCAGATAGCAAAGCCCGATGCGCTGGAGTACGCCCGGGATTCTCATGGACGAGAAATCCATGTCCAGCGGCAGGTTCAGGAACATGCCCAGGGCGATGAGCAGCAGGCCCCTCCTGATGATCCTGAGGGCAATGGGAAGAGTGGTGTCACCCCAGGAGAAACGCGCTTCCTGGGAAAAGAAAACGGAGACACCTGCAATGAAGAGGAAGAAGGGGAACACCAGGTCTGCCGGTGTCAGCCCGTTCCATGCGGCATGGCGGATCGCAGGATGCACGTGGCCCCAGTCCCCCTGCTGGTTCACCACGATCATCCCGAAGATGGTGATCCCCCTGAACAGGTCCAGGTAGCGGAGGCGCTCCTTGTGCGGTTTCATGGGAGAATGCAAGCATTAATCCCCGGCCCTGTCAAAATCAATTTCATACAGGGCCGCGTAAAAAACCGCCGTCGTTTCCTGCAGCAGCGGCCGATTCCACGATAAAAAAAATGGCGGGCCTGCGCCCGCCTTCTCCCTTCCAAAATCGTACGTATCATTCGCCGTCATCGACCTGCTTCATGTACTCCTCGAAATGTCCCCTTCCCGACTCCTTCCAGAAGCGGTCGAATTCATCCCTGTGCTCCAGTATTTCCGAGGGCACAACATCGTCCCTGTCGGACCCTTTCTTTATCATGAGCCTGTACCGTCGATCACTCTTTTCGTGACCGTGCCCATGCCCGAAGCTGCCGAAGAGTATCTTCGAAAGCACCACCAGGCCGAAGGCCTGAAGATAGGTGATGGTATTCAGTCCGAATATCATCGGCATGAGCCAGTTCCAGAGGTACATCACCAGGAACCCGAAGACCAGCGCGAATACTGACGCACCGACTATTCCTAAAAAAATCCATCTCGCTACATGCCATCCACTGTGGAAACCGTATTTAAACCTTTTTTCAAACATTGTATTCCTCCCACTGATCATAATGACACGCCATCGATTCCCGGACCCTTGCAATCGCCCTTGACTTCCTCGCAAGGAGCGTCCCCAGCGGGATTCCGGTTTGCTCGGCTATCTCCCTGTAACTGCGCCCCTCGAACTCGGTGAGATAGATAATCTCCCTCTGCTCCGGAGCAAGGGCATCAATGGCCCTGAAGAGAGACTCGCACATATCGGCCTTCTCCATTTCGGCTACTGCATCATAGCGGAGATCCCCCAGGAGACCGGCCATCGAAAGTTCGCCGTTTTTCCGGTCGCCCCCGTCTAACGATACGGAGGGCTTCCTGAGGCGCAGCACATCGATAACCCTGTTCTTCAATGCGCGGTAGATATAGGCGCCGAAGCGCTCCAGCGACACCGTCAGGTCTTCCATATCCAGCAGCCGTGCCATCACCTCCTGTACGATATCCTCTCCATCCATGTCGGCGGCATCATCGATGAGCCTTCTCACATAGCCCACCATCCGCTCTCTCTCGGCCCTGAAATATTCAGCGATCGCTTGTCGCAGCGTGTCTCCTTTCATGCTCTTATAGACGATAGAACCAGAATTTTATTGCACGCCATTGTGCAAATCATGCAACTGTATTCACAATATACACTATTTCGGCTCTTCGGGATGTATTTCGTTTCTTCGCAGAAACTCCCTGTAGCCGTAGATCTCCTTGCCGAGAAAGGACATCGTCACTGCACCGGAGGGGCAGTTATTCACGCAGGCCATGCAGGCTATGCAGGTTTTCCTGTTTATACTGTGTGTGTTCATGCATATCGACCCCGAGGGGCATCTCCGCTCGCAAAGACCGCAGTCTGTGCATGCGTTTCTATCGATGAAATGGCTCCCGATACAGAGCTTAGTGCTCCCGATCGACACCCGCCCCTTGATCAGCTCCCGGAAATCGGGACGCTTCTTAATCGCCGCCCTCGTGCCGGAGGCGGCATCCTCCAGGACACTGTTGACGAATTCGCGTACCCTGGCATAGGATGATCCATCCGGGATGTGGCTGTATTTCAGTATCCGTGCGCTCCCGCCGGTGCTCCAGGTAGGGGCGAAGGTGGACATGCTCCCGAATGTTGCCATACCCACCGGCATTCCCCCCCTGCTGGAGAGCAGGTTCAGGAGGGTGCATGCGGTATTGTGCTGGTTCCCCCCCTCCCCCCCGAAGGTTACAAAGGACGCCACTGGCACTCCTCCGAGCGCCGGGAGCCCCTCTATCCATCTTCGAAAATTCACCGGCACTTCGTAGTAGTAAACCGGCGTCCCCGCAATCACCAGGTCCGCACCTGCCACCGATTCCACAGTGCTGTCACGGTAATCCGAAGCCATGACACGCAGCCCCTTTTCATGAAGCAATCGGGCAATGTACCGCCCGTATCTCCCGGTGTTGCCTGTCTGACTGTACCAGATCACCGCTGCCGAAGACATTGCATTTCCCATATCCTCACCTCTTCAATCATCCTTTCCACGTGACAGAATACTCGCATTCAGGAGGTACGGCCGGCGGTTCCCCCAGGTGTTCCCACGTACCGCCGAGGCCCAGAGCCGCCACGGCCGTTTCAAAGTGACACATGGCAATCCCCATATCGATCCGCTGGAGGTCCGCCATTCCCGATACCCTCATGATTCTTCCATAAGATCCGGACCTGCAGAGATAAAAATGAAACCGCTGCGCCTTCCCCTCCCTGATCACGCGCCACGGCTGCCTGTTGGAGGCCGAGGGGGCCATCCTTACCATTTCCAGAGCCTCCCGATAGATCCCAGCCTCATCTTCATCGAGGGGTGTTCCGATGCCGCCATCGAAAAATATCTCGCTCCACTGCTTCCTTGAGTTCGATCCCGCGCTGAAGCGGAAAACCGAATCGATTATCGTTTTTTTCGGCGCGATGTATCCCAACGCGGCGACCGCGGGAACCGACTCATCCGCTGCCGCCCGAATCCTCTCCGCGAATGTACTTTTCGTGAAGCTCCCTCCGAGCCAGCAGGTTCCCATCCCCAGTGCGGTGGCATGCAGTATTTGCCGCTGCATGAGGTATCCGTAATCCTCAAGATTCCTCGGTGACTCCTTCATGGCACCGATGATGAATGCAGCGGGGTTCCTGATTACGCCGTAGGTACCCAGCCCCTTAAGGGATGCAGCGTCATCACCTGACCCCCCAGCAATGGAGAAACGTATTGCCGATCCGAAGGGGGGTCTCACTTTTTCAGCAAGAGTATGCTCCAGCTGGAGCTTCACCGGTTCCTCAAGTTTTTGTTCAAGATAGCTGCGGCAGGAAAACCTTCGTTTCATGGCCTCGTGCAATACCGCCACTGATTCCTGTCCCATTACATCCTCCCATGCATTGCTGCGTATTCCCGGCAGGTAGTCCCGGGTAATAATTAGTCACTTCTGCAACTATCGAACTATAATCGAAACGACCTATCCCCTCTTTTTCAATGACAAGACGGCCTGCACCTCCTGCAGCGTCTCTTCATCGATCTTGGCCACCAGAAACTTCCCTCTTCGCTCCGTGACGATCAGTCCCGCGTTCTCCAATTCCTTCAGATGGTGCGATACAGTGGGCGCCCCCACCTGCAGGCAACTCATGATATCGCAAATGTAACACTCGTGGGATCCTGCTCGGAATCCCTGCTCATGCGCCCTGGCGATTTCCATGTACAACTCCAGCCTATTCGGATTGGAGAGAGCCTTCATCACCTTCGATAATTGTTTTGTATTCACGGTAATCTCGTTTCGATAATTTGATATTTATCAAAACATTAATCAATAATCATTCCTGTCAATAAAAAAGTGTCGGTTCAATTGCGAGAATCTGATACTACCGCCGACATGCTCCCCCTGACGGGATGATAAACGGCACTGACCCGGCCGAATCAGTCTTGGTATGGAGCAGCAAGCCTCAGTAGCGCTGCACCATGGTCCGCATCTCATCCGCCATGGATGCCAGCTGTACCGAGTTATCGGCAAGATTCCTCGCACCGCTGGCATAATCCTGAGCGATCATATTTATTGCCACCACAGCCCTCATAATCTCGATGACCGCGTTTTTCTGCTCGTCTGCCGCATAGTGGATACTCTTGGACATGCCGTCCAGGTCCTCGGCATCCCCATGAACTCTTCGAGCGGTTTCAAGCTGCTCTCCCATCTGGGCTGTAATCTGAGCCATTTTTTCCGTCGCCGACTTCACGCCGGATGCAATCTCCTTAAGGACCTCCATTATCCCCGAAACGTTCTTCATCCCCATGAGAAGCTCACTCTCGTTCTCCTTTATGAGCCTGGATATTTCCTTCACGCTTGATGAGGTTCGTTCCGCCAGCTTGGATATTTCATCAGCCACAACCGCGAATCCCCGCCCGGAATCTCCTGCCCTTGCCGCCTCAATTGCGGCATTCAGTGACAGCAGGTTGATCTGGTCGGCGATGTCATTGATTATCTCTATGATACCGTTCATGGCCGCAGAGCTCTGCTGGATTCGCGTCATACTGGTATTCATCGTTGAGAGTGATTCCTCACCGGATTTTCCCATTCGGGCAATATCATTGACATAGGATACAGATTCGGCAATGCGCTGTTCCATGACATTGATAGACTCGGTCAGTTCGCCGATTCTCTTCATCAAGTTACCGATCATCGTTGTCTGCTGGAGTATTCGTTCAGCGATCTGTTCTGTGCTTGCCGTCACCTCTTCGATAGTGGAGGTTACCTCTTCCGCAGATGCAGCCTGTGTCTGTGCATTATCAGAAAAATTCTTCGAGGATCCGGATATCGATTCTGACGACGATGCCATGAGTGACGCGCTTGATTTGACCGAACCAAGGACTTCACTCAGGGTTTCGTACTGCCTCCTGTTCTCCTCAGCCCCCTCTTTCACCTTTCTATTAATATCCCGGTTGACCTTCAGCAGCATGACACATACCGCGAACGTGATGACAATGGAAAATGATGAATCGGGGAAAATACCGTTTGCGATACATTGTTGCATTTTGTCCATCAGTGGCAATGAGAATATATATGAAGTCACCGTACTGCCAAGCCAGATCATGGAGATTCCGATTATCCATCCAATTCTGCAAAAGAGAGCGGTAAAGAGAATTGCCGCCGAGGCATAATAGAGATTACTCATAAATTCGACTGTCCCTTTATCCATGTTAAGGAACACAAGCGCCACAAGACCGGCTGTACAGATAAACGCAACCAGATTGGCAGCAGCGAAATAACGGCCTCTTCTAAGGAAGATCAGGCTGGCGAGGAATGAAATGAATATCATGAAGAGAACTATGTTCATTGGCGCGAAGAGACTTCGAGGTTGCAGGATGTTTAAAAAAACGGCTCCTGCTGGTATCAATATCAAAAAAACCAAATTGATGATCTGAAGCGTCCTTGCCCTGAGTTGAACGTCCAGAGGGCTGTTGGAATAGATGACATTAAGGCGGCTTATCTTCGGCTTATTCATGGCTTCTCTCCGGCTGAAGCACTATTGCGATTTATCCATCTTCGCATCGACTTAAGAATTTAACTTTTATATATACATAATCATACTCAATTGACACAGTGGCCACAGTATTTAATTAATCAACTATTTTTCACGATATTATTATATGTTTACAATATTATGTACATATTATGAATATTATTCATTTTATTAAGGTGATTCAATATTCATTTATTATATAACAAGCTAAAATTGGAATAGCAGAACTCACCACCATCGAATTGATTCAAAACACAAATTTATCTCACTTAACCATTGTAGAAGGCAGGGTGATGACAGATGAATGTGGAAACTGTTCCTGCACCGGGGGAACACTCCCTGACTCGCAGTCCAGCCCTTGACAGGATGAGGAAGGGGGCACAGATCAATTGTTATTCAAATATCGAGTATGATATCGTCAAGGGGTCGTTTGGGTACATGATGCACCCCATCTAAATCTCTATAATACCGAATATCACCATTCACCACTGGATCAACGGTCACGATCTCATTCGGCTTACCCAGAGCCACGACGAGACAAATCTCATATCGCTTCGGTAATCCCAGCATGTCAGACAATCCATTTTTATTAATTGTCCCTATCATGCAACCCCCAAGACCTGTCTCCGTTGCCGCCAACAATATTGAATGAGCGCAGATGCCGTCATCCCAACGTACCTGTTCAGCAATTGAAGTATCAGCACATATAATTATATATGCCGAAGGCCGTTCACCCTCAACCGGCCCCGGCCAATCGACAAGATAACCCGCCCATCCCAGGAATGGGAAAATCCTGGCATTATTATCATTCTCACATGAGAGGACATATCGCAAAGGCTGCAGGTTTCTTGCTGACGGCGATAGACGAGCACAGTCGACAAGGTCTTTCAATGTATCGATAGTTATCGGATGATCCTGATTAAAACGGCGTATGCTCCTGTTTTTAAGCAATAATTCCTTGAGAGACATACTTCTGCTCCAATAATCAAAAACTTTCATCCAAGGATATGTATCATTACCATAAATATCAATGAATGTCAAATCATTAACTTATGATCTTAACCTCTTGAAATGTCATCACATCAACAAAACTTATTCATTTCACGATTTTCGATCGTTAATATACTGCAATATTATATATGAGGGATCATATGAGAATTGAAACAACACTGAACATCGACACAAAGATAAAAAGCATTATCGTATATGCCGCATTACAATCAAAAGTATCATGCTCACACATCATCATTCTATGTATGAAAAAAACTATGAGGAATATACATCGCCTATTACGATATAATCATTCTATCGAATACCAGAAGAGTAATCCGAGTGAAAGATGGAACCATTTCCATATTGTTCTATCAGAAAAAGAATATGAATACTTCATCGATATGAGAAAACTTTGTAAACGTTCCGTTTCTTTTCTTGTTGCTCTGTCAGTTAACAAATATATAGAAGAAGTTATTGCTGAACTTACAAATATAAAAACTGAAAAAACCGATAACTATCAATTCCTTTCCTATATTCTAATTGGAGAAAGAATTGACAACGTTATCTCTTGGAGAATATACTGGGATCTACCAAGAAAAGGAATGCGGTTAGCAAAAAAGTGACCAATTCAACAACTGAAGTTTTTCACATATATTTTGGCTCCTTATATGAATACATGTCATGAACATGACCTTCAGCCTGTGCTGATACTGACCTGATCTCGAATCTCAATTCTCCAGAATTCAGGTACTCATGCAACTGAGAGATGTCCCTTGTCCCCATATCCTGAAATGAATGTTTGAGCCCCATGAGAAGATAGGGGATATAATCCTGCAATGAACCTTTATCAACGACCGATCCTGATACTCCTTGGGCAACCTTAATTTTTGTATCGTCAGCGAAATATCGTTTTGAACCGCCAGCCTCCAGTGCCTCCTGTGAAGCCATGCCTCGATACTTTTTTAGTCTCACGCCATTTTCATAAAAATATTCCCCTGGCGCCTCATGAGTTCCGGCAAACATCGAACCCATCATCACTGTCGATGCTCCCAGCGCCAGGGCCTTAGCGATATGTCCGATAGTTGAGATGCCGCCATCGGCGATTACCGGGATGCCGAATTTTCTTGAGTAAGCCGCGGTACGATACACCGCAGTCGCCTGAGCCCTTCCTACAGACATTGTTGTCTGTGTCGTACAGATTGATCCCGGTCCCATTCCGATTCGCAGCGCATCGACACCGGCCTTTATCAGGTTTTCGCATTGCTCCTCGGTTACGATATTCCCTCCAACAACCTCGATATCGGGATACATCCGCTTTATGAATTTAATCAACTCTATCTGGTATACCGAATTCCCTTGCGCCGCATCGATAATGAGAACGTTTACTCCTGCCTTTACAAGCTCACTGAGCCGATCTTTGGATTCTGGTCGCGTCGATACCGCCGCACCGACCATTAGTTGTTTCTTCGGATCCTTCGATGCCATAGGGTATTCCCTGTTTTTTACAAGGTCATTCCTGCACATGAGTGCCACCAGATTCCCCTCGTTATCGACTATGGGTAACTTCCCCTTTTTCGATTCCTTCAGAATATTATTAGCCTCACTGAGCGAAACACCAACCCTTGCGGTCAGCAGTTCCCTTGTCATAACCTGACCGAGTTTTTTCATTCTGTCCGATTCAAAATCGGTATCACGGTTCGTGACGATTCCAAGCAGCTTCGAATTCAGAGTTCCCTTTTCCGTAATTGGAATGCCGGAGAATCCATGTCTTTCCTTTATCACATCAATATCATGGATCAGGTGTTCAGGAGAGAGAACCATAGGATCCATTATGAATCCATTTTCGAATCTTTTTACTTTCTTAACCTCCGCCGCCTGTTCCTCCACGGTATTGTTATAGTGAATTATACCGATCCCCCCCTGGAGGGCCAGACCGATCGCCATTTTATGCTCTGTGACAGTATCCATGGGGCTTGAAACGAGAGGGCTTTTTAATCGTATATTCCTGGTCAGGTTCGACTCCAGTACCACATCTTCCGGATTGAAATCAATATACCCGGGGAGTATGATAAAATCATTATATGCAAAACCCTTTTCTCGTGTAAATATATCCTTCGCAGAAAAACCGTCCTTCGTAATCATCTGCGGCTCCTCAATATAAAATATCGTATACCAACAGCAGTCTCGATAAGAATAATCGATACACAATCCTCATTAACCGACACACTCTCAACATATAACAATTGTATTGTCCATACAAGTCCACCCATGCCGTTCATACTATACAGATCGTGATCCGGCTCGAGGGAATGCTCCCGACAATGTTAAGGGCGTGTTGCCAGATATGGGAAGACCTTGCAACCATTAATTACCGCTGGCTGGGATTGCAGCTGCTTTTTTTATGATTGCATTGCTTGACAAAATTGTCAAGCATTAACAATATTCAATGATTTATATCAACGATAGAAGGGATATATGCGTCAATGTAAAAGAAGAGGGTACTGTTGCCAGGATGTCCGCCTCGCAGAATCCCCGGAGATTCTCCAGAAGGCCTACGAGTTCTGGAGAAAATCAAAAAAGGTGGATCCCAGCTTTTCTGAGATTTATCTCATTTATCCAATGCTCACCTTTAAATTTGAAAATGAGGAGGAGGACCTGCCGTATCATTACTACTGCAAGCATTTCACCCGGGACAGCGATGGCCTGCCCACCTGTTCCATCTATCCAATTCGACCGGCCATGTGCCGCGAATTCCCCTACTATGAGAGTGTCCCCCATTTGGATACCAGCGGTCCTCTGAGCCCCTACGAGGGCTGCGGCTATAACGACCCGGATTAAATCCCTGTTTTTTTATACTGCTCAGCAAGGCTCGTATTTACATGAACAACGCCTTTATTCAGGTCTTTTAAGGGATAATTAGCCGTAATATCCGGAAGCGCATCTGCATCAGCCTGATCCTTCAATACGGTGCCGGCCGGGACATACTTACCGTCCTTAACGGCGACACCCATCAGAATACACCCCGGTTCGACAACGCAATTGCTACCCACAGAGGCCCTGAATATTAAAACCTTCATACCCACGAAGGTGTCGTTTCCCACACTGGCCGGTCCGTGCACCTGAACCTGGTGTGCCAGAGAGACACGATCACCTATAAAAACCGCAAAAGTATTCCCTCCAACCTTCACTAAATTTGTCTCGATGGCGTGTCCGGCATGCTCTGTTTCCAGCGCATGGATCACAACGCCGTCCTGCACATTGGAATCATCTCCAATATAGAGGGGCTGCCCCTCGTCGCCGCGCACCGAGGCGAAGGGTGCCACAAAAACCCTTTTTCCAATAATTGCATTCCCTATGACCGCACCGAGAGGATGTACATACGCACTGGGATCTACAACCGGTTCGTGGTCCTTACTGGAAAAATCTGTGATTACATTCCTGTGTATCATCATTCACTCCTTCATAACACTCGTTTCAATCCAGCTTAATACCGCATTACATTTGTCAATCGTTTTGCATCAACTACAAACCACGGTCTTCCATAAAATATTTGACATAATTAACGATTCATCTATCAATACGAGAAGAATCCCAATTCTCCATTCCAATGCCCAGGGGTTATAATGGAATATATTACCATAAGCAGACGGTATTACCTTGAGGGAATAATCGATAGTTATTCCAGCCAGGACAATGACATCAACAGCATCCAGAATATACTCAAGGAAAACGGTTATTGGTGCAGCGCCAGAAGGAGCAGTCCGGCCATCGAATATATGATCGTCGACCTGAAAGAGTTGTCCCCTTTCGATTACATAGAACTCTCTCCTTCGCAAAACGGCGGAGCCGCATTCCCCAGGAATTTCAGATTCGAATGCAGCGACGATAAATCCTCATGGGAGATTCTTCATGAGGAAAAGGACTATACTCTCGACGGCGACCTGTATCATGTTGAATTTCCGCTTATCCGCTCCAGATATGTGAAAATCCTCATTATCAGCTCCAATGCCGAACTGTACTACACGGAGATTGGAAGGATACGAATAGGAATACACGGAATCGAAGGAATGCATTCCAGCAGCATCGGTGCAGGCAAAGGAGGGGAAAACCTCCTGAGTCCGGAGCTTGAAACCTTCTGGGAATCTGAGCTAAAATCAAAACACGATACCGAGTACATCTACTTTGATCTCGGAAGAATATTCCAGTTGAACGGCATACAGATCGCCTCGGCAGATTTTGGTTTTCCTGAGCAATTCCACCTGGAGACCAGCACCGACGGTAACATCTGGACGTATATCTTCGAAGAACAGGACTTCAAATCCCAGGCCTATACTCGCTATTTCTGGAGCACCGCAATCATGCCCGCCAGATATATCAAGCTGGAGATGAGGAACACGGTCATATCTGGCAAGCAGATGGGGGCTCGTATCTCATGCGTTGAACTATACGCGGCGCCCATGGCCCGACTGCACACCCATAACATCGGCCAGTTGACTCCCTATGCATCGATCTTCCAACCCGGGATGGTAAAGCTCTCCAGGGACGGGGAGAGGACCCCGGGCACAGCGGTGCAGGGTAATGACAGCAGGCTCGTCGATGCATCCACAATCTTCAAGGGGATTGTCCGCCTTGCCGAACCGGGAGAATCAAGCGATGGCATCGCGGTCCAGTCCTCCGATCCCCGACTTTCCGAGGCCACGGAACTCAATCATGGCATTGTTCGCCTCGGATACGACCGGGAGAATAAGCCTGGAGTTGTTGTACAGGGGAACGACTCGAGGCTCAAGGAAGCAACAGAGAAATCCTTCGGAATTGTACGCCTCTGTCCCGACGGACAATACAATGATCGCAGCGTCGTGCAGGGGAACGATTCGAGGATCCAGAAGGCCACCGAGGACGCATATGGAATCTGCAGACTCGCCAACAACGGAGGCACCTCTTCAAACACAGTCGTCCAGGCCGACGACAACAGGCTCAAGGACGCCTCCACCAAGGCAAAGGGAATCGTCGAGCTCGCCGAGGACGGCGAAGACGCTCCCAACGTCGCCGTCCAGGGAAAC
>JAFGJK010000130.1 GCA_016929135.1 Spirochaetota bacterium
CATCTCACCCGACGGCGCTCATGCCTACGTCACCGGGTATGACGCTCACGCGGTGGCCTGGTTCACCAGAAACCCCGCCACCGGCGCCCTCACCTATGGCGGCCGCTATTCTGACCGCAGCACCATCAATGGCGCCAGCTGCGTGACCATCTCACCCGACGGCGCTCATGCCTACGTCACCGGGTATGAGGCGTCATCGGTGGCCTGGTTCAGCAGGGACCCCGCCACCGGCGCCCTCACCTATAGCGGCCGCTATTCTGACCGCAGCACCATCAATGACGCCACCTGCGTGACCATCTCACCCGACGGCGCTCATGCCTACGTCACCGGGTATGACGCTCACGCGGTGGCCTGGTTCACCAGGGACCCCGCCACCGGCGCCCTCACCTATGGCGGCCGCTATTCGGACGGCAGTACCATCAATGGCGCCAGCTGCGTGACCATCTCACCCGACGGCGCTCATGCCTACGTCACCGGGTATAATGCGTCATCGGTGGCCTGGTTCACCAGGGACCCCGCCACCGGCGCCCTCACCTATGGCGGAAGCTATGAAGACATCAGCACCATCAATGGCGCCAGCTGCGTGACCATCTCACCCGACGGCGCTCATGCCTACGTCACCGGGTATGACGCTGACGCGGTGGCCTGGTTCCGTCGGGACTGAGCGAGACGAGCGGCGCCCCTATCAGACCGCATGGTGCAAGGGGAGCCGGGGGGCGAATCGGGCTCACTGCGGGGACGCCGGGGGATTCTTCCGGTACTGCTCGGGCGTGGTCTTTATCTCCCGGGCGAAGGCCCGGTTGAAGGTGCGGAGGCTCTCGAAACCCACCGCAAAGGCGATCTCGATGACGCTCCGGTCGCTGGAGACGAGGAGGGACGCCGCCTCCCGGACCCTGAGGCCGTTGATGTAGTCGCCGATGCGCATCTTCTTGTGGGCATTGAAGAGCTTCGAGAGGTTGTCCGGGTGGAGGTCCACCGAGGCCGCCAGGCCCTCCCGGGAAAGGCTCTCACTGTAGTTTTCGTTGATGTAGCCGATGATCCTCTCGATCTTCTCCTCGGTCTCGGGAGAGATGACGCGCCGGTACCCGGGCTTTCTCTTCGCCCCCGCCTCCTCCTTTTCCCGCTGCAGCAGGGCGTTTTCTATGATATAGCGCTCCATGGTCTGGTTCAGGCCGTCCACCTCGTCCCGCAGGGCAAGGAAGCGGAAAACCAGGACCAGTGCGGTGCCGGTGAAGAGGAGGAAGGCCCCGTAGGGGAAGAGCATGGAGGTGAAGTCGTGCCCGAACAAGGATATCGGGTACCCGGTGATCTTGGAGACGTAGACGAAGCTGTCGTGCATGGAACAGCAGACCACCTCCACGGCGAAGAGGCCGAAGATCCCGGCGTAGGGCCGCCGCCGGTAGAGGGCGTAGAAGTGGCACGCCAGGTGGTATATCCCCAGGGAGGTGCAGGAGGCGATGAGGGCGATGCCGTAGGTGAAGGGATCGGATTCGGCGAGAAAGAAAACCCCAACGGTCCACAGGGCCAGGAAGGTCCAGAGGAAGATCTCGATTCTCTTCCGTTCGAGGTCGTAGATCCTGTGGAGAAAGATGATGTGCACCACGTTGATGCCCACCCAAGAGAAACCGATTGTCTGGAACCTGAAGAAGAGGGACGGGTAGATGTTCCAGAAGGCGCAGAGGTCGTAGACGATGAAAAAGCCGAAGAGGATCTGGAGGGAATAGAAGAGATATTCCTGCTCCGACGGCCTCGCGATGTAGAAGGAGAGAAAGATGATCAGGAGGAGCAGGGCGATGCTGATGATGAGGAAGGGATTGATGATGTAGAAGAAGTATCGCCAGGTCCTGTCCCTGCTCCACGCGTCCAGATCGGCCAGGGCCAGGGCTCCCACCACGTCGCCGTAATACCAGTAGGATATCCTCACCGCCACGGTGTTGTCCCCGCCGTAATTGATGAGGCCCGACGGCACGAGGTAGTTCCTTGGATGGTTCCACGATGAGTGCGCTCCCGGCGGGAAGCGCCCGAGGCCGCCGATCTTCGATCCGTTGAAATAGGTCTCGTCGGCGTTGCCGATCCTTCCCAGGATAAGCCCCAGGGAGGGGCGACCACTCCCTTCTCCGATACGGAATGTCTTCCGCACCCAGGCGGTGCCGCTCTGGCGGCCGAGTTTCCGCGCGTAGGACATGAAGCTTCCGGGGAGGTCGATGGCGTCCCATGAGGAGTCGTCGAAATCCTTCCCGGCAAAGTCCTTCCGGTCCTCCAGGGTTATTTTCCACCTCCCCGACAGGTCGATGCGCCTTCCCGGCAGCGCGTCGTCGGCGCGCGCCGGGAGCGCCGCGGCCAGTACCTGCAGGGACACGACGATGAGGAGAATCTCTTTCACGGAATCCTTTTCCGCCCAATTCTGTCGATCTGTTATCCGTTGGCCCAGTGTAACCGTTATTGCCATGGTGTCAATTAAGTATTGGGAACCCGTCAGGATCGGATTCTACAACAGCCACGGATTCCGACCGCTCCATTCCTTGTACCCGTGGAACGGCGCGACCGTCCAGAGTCCCGGCGCGGTATAGGGTTCCATAGCATCTGACAGGACAAAACAGATCGCACCCCCCCGTTGACAAGCTTCGAAAACCTGTCAGGACCGGGAAAAAGATATGGACGCCAAAATTATTATGCTGCTCCCTGACCATGATGTCCGCAAAACGTACAATCGTGGTGCTCTATCCCCTGATTTCCACCGACGCCGGCCGAGACGACCTGGACACGCTGGTGCAGCGGGACGAGGTGATGGAGTCCCTCTTCAGGTCTGGCTACGACCCGGCACCCCTGGCGATGACGCTGAACCTGGAGGAGGCGGCCCACGAGCTGCGGCGCATCGAGCCGCTGAAGGTATTCAACCTGGTGGAATCACTGGGCGGGCACGACCGCCTCCTCCACCTGGCGCCGGCGCTCCTGGAGGCAATGGCCATCCCCTGCACCGGCTCCCCCTCCGGGGCCATCATGAGAACCACGGACAAGCGCTCCGCCAAGCGGGAGATGCGCACTGCGGGCCTCCCCACCCCCCCGTTCATCACACCAGGAGAGGCGGCACCGGAGCGCGGCGCCTACCTGGTGAAGTCATCCTGGGACCACGGCTCCGCCGGGATCGACGAGAACTCGGTTGTCTCCCTGCAGCGCGGCGACGATCGCTGGCACGATAACTTCCGGAAAAGGTTCCGCTCGGAGTATTTCGCCGAGCGCTACATAGACGGCCGCGAGTTCAACATCTCGCTCATCCAGGGGTCCGGCGGGCCGGAGGTGCTCCCCCCGGCGGAGATGTGCTTCCACGGTTTCCGCGACGGCGAGCCGAAGATCGTGGGGTACCGCGCAAAATGGGACGACGGCGCCGCGGAATATCACAACACGGTGCGTCGCTACGACTTTCCCGACGGCGACGGCCCGCTCCTTGATTCGCTCCGGGACCTTTCGCTGCGGTGCTGGAGGCTTTTCGAACTCAGCGGCTACGCCCGGGTGGATTTCCGGGTGGACGAGCATGGCGCGCCCTGGATACTGGAGGTGAACGCCAACCCGTGCCTTTCATCGGACGCCGGCTTCATGGCAGCGGCGGAGAGGGCGAGCCTGGGATATGACGAGGCGATCCGGATGATTCTCGAGAGCGAATGAACGCGAAGCGGGGTACAATGAACAGCGGTGATATCACGATACGAAGGGCTGTCAGGGAAGCCGACGTCGTCGGCGTGCGGGAGCTCCTGGAGGGGACAGGCTTCTTTTACGACGCCGAGGTGGAGATCGCCGAGGAGCTGATCCGGGAGACCATCCAGCGGGGTGAGGCCAGCGGCTACCGCTTCATCTTCGCCGACGGACCCGAAGGTCTCAGGGGATACTCCTGCTACGGCCCGGTGCCGCTGACACGATCCAGCTGGGACCTCTACTGGATCGCGGTGCGGAGCGACCTCAGGGGAAAGGGGATCGGCAGGATGCTGCTGCGACTCTCGGAAGAGACCATCCGCCGCTCCGGGGGTACGCGGGTCTACGTTGATACCTCCTCCCGGGAACAGTACAGGCCCACAAGGGATTTCTATGCCGCCATGGGATACACGGTGGCGGCAGATATGGAGGATTTTTACGCCCCCGGAGACGGGAAGATCGTGTTCATGAAAAGGCTGTAGGGCCGCTCTCTCATATCTTCGACTTGGATGAGATGTGGCGCCACAGCTTCTCGGGTCCCTGGCCGATTCGCCAGAACGAGACCGCCCTGACGCCCCGGGACCGGTACATCTTCAGCTTCTCGAGAATGGTCCTGTGATCGTCGTAAAACACCCTCACCTTCACCGTATCCTCGTACTCGAAAAAGAGCCCCTTGTCCCGCTGATAGCTGGGATTCTTGCCGGATTTCTGCAGGAGCTCCTTCACCTGGCTGTACCGCAGCGCACGGTGCATGTCATCGTCCTGCCAGGCCCTTCCGTACAGCGGGAGCCCCATTATGAGTTTTTCATCCGGTATCAGCCCCCTCGAATAGTCGAGTACCTCGCGGCACCAGGGGAGCGAGGCCACCGGTCCGGGCGCGCTGGTGCTCCAGTGCTGGTCGTAGGCCATCACCACCACGCGGTCCACCACCGCGGCGATGGCCGCGTAGTCGTAGGCGTCCTCCGCAAGCCGCTTCCTCCTGGCCGGGATGGCCACGCTCAGTCGCTTCGAGGGGTGCAGCCGCCTCCGCAGCTCCTTTAAAAACTCCAGGTAGGCCGGCCCGTCCCGGGGGGGGAGCGATTCAAAATCGATCTGCACGCCGTCGAACCTTCTGGAGGCAGAGAGGATGTCGGCGATGAAGGTGCCCCGGACGCTCCCCTTCGGATCCAGACACATCCGCACCAGGGCGGGGTTTCCGATCACCGCCACCACCATGTGGAGTCTGGGAGTCCTCCTCCTCTTCCACTGCAGCGCCGGGGGTACGCAGGAACCGCTGAGCCTCCCCTCTGAGGTGATGGAGGAGCAGAAGTAGCAGAGGTCCGTGAAGGGCTCGTCGCCGCGCACCTGGTCCTCCTCCCCCTTCAGAAGGTAGCCCCAGATCTCACCGAAGCGGATCGTGACAGGCTCACGGCGGTCCGTCTTCCTGTCCGGGACCTTCCGCATCCCGGCGTCTCGCTGCACCGGGGCCCTGCAGGACTCTACGATGCAGAAGACCGCCAGCAGCACCAGAGTGATGGCGCCGGCCCTGATGACTCGGACCATGAAAGGGTTCATACGTTTAATAATACTGTCATTCCTCACAGGAGACAACTAAACAACTGTATAAAGTATGTCAATAAAAAAGACCTCTCATGCGGAATTTCACCCCTGCAGGGTGAAGATTCATCCTCTACTGCCCGATACAGATACTAGAGGGGGACAGGCGGCACCATGGAAGAGGCAACGACATCGGTACAACAGAGGATAGCGGGGACCACCTCGGTACTGCACCGGGACGGTGAAAAAAACACCCCCCAGCAGAAGCATGAGGAGCGCCAGGGTGGCCAGGAACAGGGGCCACCGTCGCCGCACCGGGAGGCGAAGAATCACGTCGCCGACCTCGTCAGGGCGGTGGATATGGCGAACCTGTACCTCCTGGAAAAAAACTCACCGTACCGATTCGGCATAGGCCTCGACGGCGAGGATCTCATCATAGAGATAGAGTTCACCGGCGGCAGAAGCGGGACGGTGAAGAAGAACATCACCCACGAGGATTTCCTGGACATCATCGATCACATCTCCGGTGGCGAGGGCCTCCTCTACGATACGCTGTTCTGATCAATCCGCGGATTCCACGGCCCCCGGTGCATAAAAAGGCCCTGAATGTGTGAGATCCAGGGCCAGGATGGAATGCACATATTGAAATCCTAACAAGAGGAGGATTCAATCAGCTCAGTTCACCTCGTCCTTCAACTGCTGCTTCAGCTCGCGCTTCAGTATCTTGCCCGAGGGATTCTTGGGAAGCCTCTCACGGATCACCACTCGCTTCGGACACTTGAACCCGGCCAGGTGTTCCTTTGCATAGGTGATCATCTCCTTCTCCGACAGGGTGGCGCCCTTCTTGAGCACCACCACGGCGGTGACAATCTCGATCCATTTCGGGTCAGGGAGCCCTATGACCGCCACCTCCTCCACCGCCGGGTGCTGGTAGAGCGCCTCCTCCACCTCCCGTGAGGCGACGTTCTCGCCGCCGGTCTTGATCATGTCCTTCTTCCTGTCCACCACGTAGAGGAAGCCGTCATCGTCGAACCTGCCCAGGTCCCCGCTGTGGAACCAGCCGTGGGCGAAGGCCTCCGCCGTCTTCTCCGGGTCGTTCAGATAGCCGTTCATCACCTGCCCGGAACGGTGCACAATCTCCGCCACCTCGTTGGGGCCGACGAAGCCGCCGTCGTCGTCCATGAGGCGCGTCTCAACATTCAGTACCGGCATACCGGCCGATCCCGGCTTCCGCAGCTGGTCCTCCGGCTTCAGGATCGTGGCCACCGGCCCCATCTCGGTCTGCCCGTAATAGTTCCAGAGCCTGAGACCGCTGAAGGTCTCGGTGAGCTGGCGGATGATCTCCACCGGCATGATGCTGGCCCCGTAGGCGGCCTTGATGAGGCTCTTCAGGTCGTGCTTCTTCAGCGCGGGATGGTTCAGGATGCCGATCCACACCGTGGGGGGTGAAAACATGTGGGTCACCCCGTATCTCTCGATATCGGCGATCATCGCCGCGGGGTCAGCCTTGTGATGTATGACGTTCTCCGCGCCCACGTAGAGGAGCGGCACGAGGAAGCAGTGGAGCTGTGCACAGTGAAACAGTGGGAGCGCGTGCAGCGATATGTCGTCGGCGCGGTATTCCCCGTCGGCGATGCAGCTGTGATACTGCGACATGAGCGCCCGGTGGGAGAGCATGGCCCCCTTGGGCTTCGACTCGGTGCCGCTGGTATAGGGGATCTGCACGATGTCCTCAGCCAGGACCTCCTCGACCGGCTCCTCAGTCGGCATGGCAGCCAGCTCCTTCCCCAGGTCGAAGAAGCCCTCGGGCATGGCAGAACCGGCCAGGTCGATGAAGCCCCAGTGCGCCACCGAGGTGAACTGCGCCCGCTTCTGTTCGATCGCGGGATAGAGGGAGTCCTCCACGATGATGAGCTTCGCCCCGGAGTGGTTCACGATATAGGCGATCTCCTCGCCGTTCAGCATGAAGTTTATCGGCACCTGCACCGCGCCGATCTTTGCCAGACCGAAAAAGCTGATGGGATAGTAGTGGGAATTGTAGGCGTCGATGGCCACTCGGTCCCCCTTCCCGATGCCGTACTTCCTCATCAGGTTCGCGAAGCGGCATGCCTCTTCCTCAAGCTGACCGAAGGTTAGCACCGTGTCGCGGAAGACGATGGCCTTTCTGTCGCGATAGCGTCTGGCCGCCCGCCGCGTAATGTCGCCTATGGTGTCCCTGTTCATTATATTGGCCATGAAAACCTCCGGAATGCCTGCAAGGATTGCGGCGGAGCCCGCCGCTGCATACCTGTAGCGCGCCTCTGAATCCATTCAAATAACAGGGGAAATTCTGTAAAGATTTTTATATTATAAAAAAAAATTATTGTTAATTTTTTTTATCTATATATTTAAAACTATTTTGTCATACAATAAGATGTTATGGCATTGAGCCGCCGCCGTTCCGACCGATGAGGACAGCGCCACCCCGGCGATGCCGCGGCATCGCCGGATCGTCTTGCCGGAAACCGCTGCAGGACCGGTAGCGGCGGTGGTACAAGAAAACGCAGGGGAGGGGAAAAAATTCTTGTCATACACGTTTTTTTACATTCAATGTCCAATATCACACTGAGGCGGAGACGGCTATGCAGAAAATTATGCCCCTGGTTCCTAAAAAACTTTTTCTGACAAAGGGAGTGGGGATAGATAAAAACAAGCTGTCATCCTTCGAGCTGGCACTCCGGAACGCAGGTATCGAAAAATGCAACATCGTCTACGTATCGAGCATCCTGCCGCCGAAGTGCAAGATCATATCAAAGCAGGAGGGCCTGAAGCACCTGAACGCGGGAGAGATCACCTTCTGCGTCATGGCCAGGACAGAGACCAACGAGCCGAACCGTCTGGTTTCCGCATCCGTGGGCATCGCCATGCCGAAGGATCTGGATGCCTACGGGTACCTCTCGGAGCACCACTCCTACGGCCAGACTGCCAAGATCTCCGGCGATTACGCCGAGGACCTGGCCGCCACCATGCTCGCCTCGACCCTGGGTATCCCCTTCGATCCGAACCAGGCATGGGACGAGCGGAAGCAGGTGTACCGCACCAGCGCGCACATATTCAAGACCCGGAACATCTCCCAGTCGGCCGAGGGGCACAAGGACGGCCTCTGGACCACGGTGATCGCCGCGGCGATACTCCTCTTCGAATGAAGGAAGCACGCACGTCGCGGCGATACCGGCAGGCTTTCCGGCAGTCATCGACCACCCTTCACCCTTCAACAGGGGCAAAAAAAAGCGCCGGAATGATCCGGCGCCGGCGCGTCACGGGGAGTACCGTTACATCCTGCCGGGCCTGAGCTCTATCCCCAGGAGGTTCCTGAACATCTCGATGGCCTCCTCCCTGGTCTGCCCGTTGTTCCGTTCATAACGCTCCCAGAAATCGTTCCACCATCCCGGCGGCTCCTCCGTGGGGCCGTCATGCTCGGTGGGCCTGCCGGTCTTCCCGTCCACCACCAGGCTCCCGACATAGTCCGCGTCGGCGTAGACCCTGTTGATCTGCGATGCGATCTCCGCCATGTCACGGTCCGTCACCACGCCGTTGCTCGTGGCCTTGTAGAACTGGATGGTCACCCGCACCGGGAAACGCTCGTCGCGCTCGATGGCCAGGTTGTCGATCTCGGTGAAGGGCCCCTCCACCGTGCCGTGGCCGATCACCGCGTTCTCGACATCGCCCCTCCGCATGGGCAGCGAGCCTGCGGCCGCCATTTCGCATTCCTGGGCGCTGGGGAGCGAATCAACGGCGCGATGGACCTCCCGCTGCTTCAGCGGCACCTGGATGAGCAGCACCATGTTGAGCCCCCGCTGCTCCTTCGCCGTGGGCGCCTTGCCGCCGCCGGCGGTACGCTGGACGATAAAATCGCTCAGGCGCTTCCCGGTGAGGCTCGCACGCTCCCCCTTCTGGTTGAAAAAGAGGCGCTGCCCCCAGGTCCTGCCGGCGCTGAAGCCGTCGCGCTGGTTGTCGATCACGGTGATACTCGTTCCCTCCCTGGTCGCCAGAATCGTGAGCACCGCGGGATTCTGGGCGTAGGACTGGTAGTTGAAGATCACCGGGTTGAAGGTGGCGTCGCCCCTCTTCGGTATCGGCAGGAAGCACGCCTGGGCGCTCACCAGCACATGGGTGTCGCGCCTGGCCAGGAGGGACCGGCGGCTTCCCTTCCACGAATCAGGGCCGGTGAGATACCGCCTGAGGTTCTTCAACAGATCCCTCAGGCTCACCTTGTGGAGCCGCTCCCCCTTCTCGTTCCCCGTCAGCACGTAGAACTTGTCCATCCTGACGTCGCAGGTCCTGTCCTCAAAATTCGGGAAGCGTATCACCGGCATGCAGAAGAGCCGGTGCGCCTGCGTTGCCGGGTCCTGCAACTGCACCTGGATCGTCATGTCGCTGATGTTGGGCCCCACGGCCGAGTTATGGTACCTGCCGGTGTCCTCCCAGGTAAGGTTCAGCACGTGCAAACCGTGCCGCGATGCATGGCGCACCGCATCCTGGTTGCCCACCATGCCGGCCGTGCCGGTGACCACCGCACGGTAGGAGTTGTACTCCTGCACCGGATCCCTCTTCTGACCGGTGGTGGCGACGGCGCTCCCCCGGTCGCCCTGAAGGGAGCCGGTGAGGACGGCAGCCGCCGCAAAAAACAACGTGATAGTCTTCGATCTCATCATGCACCTCGCGTATCGGCGTTCCCGGCTCCCCCGCGGGGTAGGCCGCTATGCCGTTGTTGATGCATGATTGACAGAACGGAGGGGCGACCGGTTCTCGTTTTTTTTGCCGCCCAGGGAAAAAATCGAAGCCGGCATTGAACCGGCGGGCGGCCTCCCATCACCGCAGGTCGATAAATCGTTGACACGCCGGGTGCGCTCCTGTGGAGATTAATCAGACCGGCGAGAACATCGCACCAACGCCGAGCGGAGCGATACCGGCAGGAGAGTGATGGATACCTTTTTACGCCACACGGACATAATCGACTGGCACTCGCCAGAGGTGAAGGGGAAGGCGGAAGCGCTGGCGGCCCCCTGCGCCGATCAGCGCGCCACCGCAAGGAACTGCTTCCTCTTCGTACGGGACCGGATTCTCCACAGCCTGGACCACTGCAGGAACCCCGTTACCCTCCGTGCCTCTGAGGTGCTCAGGCACGGTACCGGCTACTGCTACGCCAAGAGCCATCTCCTGGCGGCACTGCTGAGGGCGAACGGGATACCGGCGGGGATATGCTACCAGCGACTGGCCCTGGAGGAACCCCCGGGCACCTTCTGCCTCCATGCCCTGAACGCAGTGTGTATCGACGGGATCGGGTGGTACCGGATCGATGCCAGGGGCAACAAGGAGGGGATCTTCGCGAATTTCACTCCTCCGATCGAATCGCTCCCCTACGCGGCGCAGGGGGAGGGGGAGCTGGACCTCCCCGGCGTCTGGGCCGATCCTCTGCCGGTGGTGGTGGAGGCACTCCTGGGCAGCAGCGACTACCTGTCGGTGCGCCGTCAACTCCCGGACCTGGTCCCCTGGCAAGCGGGGAGAAAAAGGCTTTACACCGTCCCGGATCCGTGGTAGATACGGCACATCCACAACAGCGTATTCACAGAGGAGGATCCCATGAAACGATCCGTGGCACTGATTTTCGCGGCCTCGGCGATGCTCGCCGCCGTCTCCTGCGCCTCCGACTCGGAGATAGGCACCATTGACCCGTCGCGCCCGCGCCTGGAGGTGCTGTTCTCCTTCAACACCTCGAGCTACAAAAAATTCGTCAAGACCTTCTATCCTCAGATCGCGGTGTGGGTCACCGAGGAGGGGCGGAACTTCACCAAGACGATCTACGCCACCGAGAGCGGCGCCCGTGAGGACTGGTGGGGGGCAGACACCCGCCCCTCGGCCCTTCCGGTATGGGGGGGCGTCAGGTCACGGGAGTCTGCCCTGAACATCGACAGCGTCTCGGGCGCGACACCCTCGGGGGAGACCTTCAAGATATCCTGGCCGGTGCCGGACAATCTCAGGGGGAAGAGGATCAGCGTCTACGTTGAGGCGAATATCTCCTTCGATTACAACGCCCACTACCCGGAAGAGGCGAAGAGGGGTGAAAGGGGATTCAGCGATGTGAACGGCCAGCCGTCAATCGTCTGGAAGGGGACCCTGCAGCTGTCGGGACAGGAGGCCCAGGCAATACCGGTGATGATCGGCCACGGGCACGTGCTGGGCGAAAACGGCAGCATCGACGGCGACCTCTCCTCCATCACCACTGCGAAGGGGCTCTTCAACTACCTGAAGGTGGTCTACCGCGCGGGAAGCACACAGTAGTATCGCCGCCACGGTGGGCGCTCATCTTCCGGGGGGAGTCACGCGGAGCACGTCGAGCCCCTGCTCCTCCAGGAGGTGCTCGTAGGCGCCCCCGTAGCTCATCACCAGGACATCGAAGTCCCGGGTGGCCTGTCTGGCCAGCTCCACGGCCTTCAGCGTCTCCTCCCGGTCATATCCGGCGATGGATATAAGCAGTGTCTTCTTCATTGCCGTTGCCATGGCTCGCTCCCCTCTGCAGCTAGATTGACTGTTTCGATTGTATATACTCTGCGATGAACCGTCGCACGTCTTCCTCGATCATCATCTGAATCTCTCCGACCCTGATTCCCAGCATCCGGCATACGGCCTCCTCGTATGCACTGTAGATCCGTATCACACGCTCGATGTCGGATTCCGTTACCTCCGTGCCTGTCAGGATTCCGAAGGCCATGTCATCCACCGCACCGTCCATCATCATCAGGATAAGCGCGGTGTTCTCTGGATCGGACATGGTGAAGGATCCCTCCTGGACCCCCTGGCGGAAGATCCCACCGACGATCCCGGCGGTCTTCCTTCGCGTCACCTGCAGCAGATGATGGCGCAGCTCCAGGTTCTCCTCCATGTAGAGCGCCTTCAGTATCATCCTGGTATAGAGCTTCCTGTCATGGTAAGTGTAACTTCTGCTCAGTTCGGCGATGAGCCGTATCTTTTCCATGGCGCTGACCCCATCCCTGGCGGCGATGCGCGCCAACTCCTCGTTCATCACCTCCATGAAGCGCTCGGCCAGTTCGTGCAGCAGGTCCACCTTGGCGTCGAAATAGTGGTAGAAGGTACCCTTGGCCACCCCCACCCTGTCGAGGATATCCTGCACGGTGGTCCTCTGATATCCCTTTTCCACGAAGAGTTCGGCGGCCGCGTCCAGCAGCTCCTTCATCCGGCTATCGTGCTGTTTATGAACTCGTTTTTTTAATTTCATAAAAATAGACCATAAGTCTAGACCGACCGTCGGTCTAATATCAATTTACAAAAACTGACATTTCAGTCAAATAAAAAAACCATAGCGTCGAAAAAATCGGCCAAATCTCACTTTCCATAAACGGCCGCCCGAAGATCCCCCTCCCCTCTCATGGATACGCCACCGAGGAGAAGCGCCGTCGAAGAACCCGGGCATATCGGAATGCCGGGTGCCCCATGATCAGGGCGATGGCCACCCTGTTCTCAGCCGGGATTCCCCATCGCTCCTTCAGCTTCACGTTCTGGTTCATGGCAAAGGATACCGTTCCGATCATGCAGCTCCCCAGCCCCAGGGACTCCGCCGCGAGCATGGCGTAGGTGCAGGCGATCTGGCCGTCCACCGGGTCCGCGTAGGGGGACTGATGGAAGAGCATGACGCAGGGGGCGTGGTAGAAGAGGAGGTCCGTCCCCTCTTCCCTTGCCCGGCTCATCATCGCCGTGGCGGGGAGGATGAAGTCCCTCATGATCTCCACATTGTACCGGCTCATGAAGAGGCGGGCGATTTTCATCACCGCGGGATTGAAGAATCGCTGCCAGCGCCTGAACTCCCCCATGATATCGCCGGCCAGGGAGTATGTCTTTTCCCCCCCCGCGACCACGGCGACTCCCACGTCAGACGGGGGGATCCCCATGGGGGCGGACGAGGCCATCGCCAGGATGCGGTCGATGTCCTTCCGATCCACCTCCTTTTTCGAGAACTCCCTGACGCTGCGGCGGGCCAGGAGGAGGTTCTCCAGGCCCTGCGGCGTCGCCCGCTTCTCCCTTGGCGGCATGGGCAGGGCGTCCTCCGGGCTGATCCTCCTCCCGGCCACCCGTATCGCCCCCCGTGGGCACAGGGCCATGCACTGGCCGCATCCGATGCACCCGAGGCCGTTGTCCGGCATGACCGCCGGCCTGCCCCCCTCCATCACGAGGGTGAAGGTCTTGCAGCCCTTCACGCAGAGCCCGCAGGCATTGCATTTCGTTCCATCGATCACCGGCACCGCCGCTTCGTCCCCGTATCCCGTCCGTACCGTTTTCCCCGGTCTTCCGATCATTTCATTGCCTCCTGTACGATTCCACGAAAGTGTAGATAAAATCCCCGATGGTCCCCTCCCTGGATATGCTGCTGTCCATCACCAGGTACCCCACCATGCCGTCCAGGGATGCCAGCATCGCCCTGGCAACGCATTGGGCGTTGAACTCCCTGAACTCGCCGGTCTCAATCCCCCGCCGGTAGAGCCCCTGGAAATACGCCACCATCCCCTCGAGATAGCCGCGGTAGGGCTCCCAGAGCGAGGGATTCGACATGGCCTTCGTCATGGTGAGGAAGATGAAGATCGACTCCCTTGGGCGATCCGTCCAATAGGTGATATAGTCGGTGATGTACGAACGCAATCCCTGGGCCGCCGAGCGAGCCCCGGAGGCCCGCTCCATCATGGCCATCACCGGCTCCATGAAGCGCTCGTTGGCCCTGACCAGCACCTCGTCCTTGCTCCTGAAATGGTAGTAGAGCCCCCCCTTGGTGAGGCCGGCCCGGGCGGCAATCGATTCCATGGAGGTGTTCTCGTACCCCTTCTCAACGAACTCGCTCACCGCCGCATCCAGCAGGTCCTGGACCCGCTTGTCCCTGGATTCCTTTTTCGTCATCATTCACCTCGATGAATAAATACCGACGGTAGGTATTTTTGTCAAGATTATTTAAAAAAAAAGACCGCGCAGAAGCGCGGTCTCTTCACAACCCTGTAATGGATAAGGCTACTGCCAGTTCATGGAACGGACGTAGTCCACCACCGCCTTCTGGACCGCGTCGTAATCCACCTCCTCGAACCTGCTCATGAGCACGTGGTTCCCCTTCTCGATGCAGACCTTCCTGCTCAGGGGATCGGGGGTGCCGTTATTGAAGGTTCCGTACGCCTCAAGCATGGTATTCACATCGGCCGTATGGTCCGAGTTTTCCGCGTCCTTGTAATAGTAGAGGAGCAACACCGGTTTTGTCACCCGCTCGTACACGGAGTCCCTGGAGGCCAGATTTCGCAGCTGCACCAGCTGCCGAAGCGACTTCATGTACTGGTTCGGATACCAGTAGAGCGACCAGTTGTCGGCCTCCTTCGGGATGGGTCTCGAGGGACGGCGCGGCATCACCGCCGTGAGCAGCTTGAAGGTGGGATAGAAGTTGGTGAGCTTCGCCGATGCTGACCCGAACTGGTAGAAGGGGGACACCAGCACGAGGGCATCCAGCTTGTCCGGGTAGTTCGCCGCGATGTAGGTGGCGATGATCCCCCCCATGCTGGTCCCCACCACGACGACCTTGTCGCCCAGCCTGTGCATCATATCGATCGTGGTGATCGCCTCGTCCAGGTGGTCCTTGGCCGTCGCCAAGGCGTGCGCCTCCACGTTGATGCCGTGCCCCGGAAGCCTCAGAAAGTAGGTGTTGGCCTTGAGGTCCCTGGCGATCCTTTCCATCACCAGCTCGCCCTCGGCTCGGGATGCGCCGTAGCCGTGTATGTAGAGGAGGGCTACCGGTGTCTTCTCGGCAAACCTGATCAGCTTCTCCTCGTTGTTGGCCCGTACACCGAGCTCCCTGCTCTTTGCGAGCTTCTGGGCGTAAAACTCATCGAAGGTCTTCGGCAGCTGAACCGGCGTGTAGGTGTACGACCTGCAGGTCATGACCAGGTCCCACGTCACCAGCAGCGCCGCCACTGCCGCCAATCCGATCAGTATTTTCTTTTTCATGCCCGGCTCCTGTGTTGTTAGGTTGGCCCGATACTATCAGGCTCTCGGGGTAAAGACAATCCATTTTTTCAGGGGGAGTAAAAAATCATTCTCTGGGGGTACGGTCCCCTCACTGGCGTTCCGGCTTCCTGCGCCATGGCTTCAGCGCAGAGATGAACACCGCGAAGAGTATGGAGGCCGCCTGGAGGGTGCCGAAGATCATGGACATTTCACGGTTGTGGCAATAGGTCGGGTCGGTCAGGGCGGCCATCCCCGCCCTCCCGGCGATTTCCACCATCTCCGCAAGCCAGGGACCCAGGGGATAGGTGCCGAAGGCAACGCCGTAGAGGCAGATGGCCCATTTCACCGCAATCCACCGGTGTCTGAACCAGCCCCAGCCGGTGAGGGCGGAATAGAGGATCCCGGTGATCAGGCACCCCATGGCGCCAGGCACGATGACGTACAGGTCCACGAAATGCATGCCCCAGAGGATCCCGTAGAGCTCCCTGCCGTCGGCGGGGCTCACAAAGAACTGCTGCAGCGCCAGGGCGGTACCGCCGCCGGCCCAGAGGGACGCGCACAGCAGGTGTATCCCCTTCAGCCATCGCTGTCCCCCGGTACCTATCAAAGCCATCGCCGCCCCATTTCATTGATTACCGTGCAACCGGAAAGCTGATGCTGACAGCGCCATCACCGGATGTCAAGCGAGTTTCCGCGGTGAGGGGCCGCGGCTGGCGATCGCCGCACGACGCATCCCGGCTCCATGACGCTTTTTTAAATATAGAATTGACAAAACCGCCTTTTCATGCAGTACATTGAGCCGCGGCCCGGAACTGACCGGCGGGAGCCCGGCAATCAGTGGCGGCGCACTCATCCAGTATACCGGCAACGGGGAGACGGCAATCCATGGAGCGGCATCGGCCGCCTCCACGAAAGGGGCCACATCCGTACAGCGGTATAGAAAAAATACAGGGAAGGGACAACAGGCCGATGAAACGATTCGAGTTGAACAAGATTAAATGGAAACCCTACAGTGACGATCCGATCATCACCCCCCCCTGGGGCTCGCCGATACTGGCGGATCCCACGGTGCTGGTGCCGGAGGAGACCCCGGACGGGAAATGGCACCTCTTCGCCCACACGATATGGGGCATCCATCATTTCAGATCCGACGACGGCATCAAGTGGGGGAAGTCGAAGCTCCTCTTCAGGAACGCCATGCGGGCCCACATCTTCCACGATGACGGGGTCTACTACCTGCTCTACGAGAAATACCGGCCGCTGCAGATCATGTTCCCCTGGATGCGCTTCTGGAAGTGGAAATCCCGCATCATGATGCGCGCCTCGAAGGATCTCAAGTCCTGGAGCGGGGCCGACGTCATGCTCCGTCCGGAGCTGTTGTGGCAGAGGGACGTGCGCTACGGTGAATCGGTGAGCAATCCCTGTCTGGCCAGGTCCGAGAAGGGATACCTCCTCTACTTCAGCGCGAACCTCTCCTTCGTTCCGGACTGCGGATTCTGCGAACCGAAGCATATCGGAGTCGCCGAATCGCGCCGGCCCAACGGGCCCTATCGTGTGCACCCGGAGCCGATCATCTCCTCAGAGCCGGAAGGCCGGTGGGACAACATCGGGGCCGGTTCCATTAAGGTGAAGCGGATGGATGACGGCTTTGTGGGGTTCCAGAACGGCATCTATAGCGACAAGAGGAATGGAAAGTCCGGTTCCGCCATCATGATGCTGCAGTCCTTCAACGGCAGGGACTGGCAGAGAATGAAGGATGAGCCCATAGTGCGGCCAACCTCCGGATGGCAGCAGAGCCATGTCTACGCCTGCGACGTGAAATACGTCCCTTCGCAGAACAAGTTCTATCTGTATTACAACGCAAGGGACGACTGGCACTGGACGAAGGGGAAAGAGAGGATCGGCCTGGTGATCGGCACCCCGTGATCCTTGCGCGCATACCCGCCTGCGTCTCGGGCGGGCATGCGCCTGTCATATCGTCCTACTTTTTAATGAGGTTGATGAGAAAGAGAAGAATCAGGGCGCCTATCACCGCAGCCACGATGGACGCGATAATGCCGCCGTAATGGAATCCGATCAGCCTGAGCAGGAACCCGCCGATGAAGGCGCCGGCGACCCCCACGACGAGGTTGCCCACGGCGCCGAAGCCCCGCCCCTTCCAGATGAGGCCCGCCAGCCATCCGGCGACGAGACCGACGATTATAAAGATAATAATACTCATTGTTGCACCCTCCTTACAGTAGTCGCCATCGACGCACACCCTCTACGCCGAATCATCATGGCATGATCTGAATGCGGTACGGCCCGGTGCCGCGATAGGACCACACCCTGAGATGCACCTGCCCCGGCGTGTACACCCGTATTGAATCGCCGCTCTGGGTTCCCTGGGCCGACCCGACCCTGCTCATGTTTCCGCCCATGGTATTGTACACCTCGAAGTCCACGTCTATGGACGGATCGTGGAACACGGAAAAGGTGGGATTGTATCCCTCCTGATTGTTCAGGACGTACCAGTCCACGTCACCCTCGAATCCGATAACCCCGTTGATCTCGAAGCCGGCGACCCGGTCGGCCAGGCTCACATCGTTATTCGGCTCCATCTCGCTGCTCCCGCTCAGCCCGAAGGAGGAGCAGCCGGCCGCCAGCAGCACCGCCGTGACGGCGATGAGTGCCGCTGCGACCGCATACCTCTGTTTTGTCCAAAAATCCATGTTCAGTTCTCCTTAATCAATTATCGCTTCTGTCGACCCCTCTCGCGGGGACCCGAAGAAATCCCCGACCGCGGGACCGTATAATGGCACAACGCACTCCCCCTGTCAAGAGAATTCAGGCCCGACCATGGCCGCTCCTCACGGTGTGCAAATATGTAATTGACACGTCATCCCCCCTCGTCCACTGTGAGCAATCGTCTATTACTGAAACGACAGGTGCAAGGCATGGAACGGAAAAGGAAAATACTGGTCACCTCGGCCCTCCCCTACGCCAACGGGGACATCCACCTGGGCCACCTGGTGGAATACCTGCAGACCGACTTCTGGGTGCGCTTCCAGAAGATGCGGGGTCACGAGTGCCGCTACATGTGCGCCGATGACACCCACGGCACGCCGGTGATGATCAGCGCCAGGAACCAGGGGATCACCCCGGAGGAGCTGATCGACCGGTTCCACAAACGGCACCTGACGGACTTCACCGATTTCAAGATCCGGTTCGACAACTACTACACCACCAACAGCCCGGAAAACAGGGAGCTGTCGGAAGCGATCTACGAGAAGATGGTGGAGAGGGGGCACATCGAGGAGAGGGCGATCCACCAGCTCTACTGCAACCACGACCGGATGTTCCTCCCGGACCGCTTCGTCAAGGGGACCTGCCCCTCCTGCGGCTCTCCGGACCAGTACGGCGATTCCTGTGATTCCTGCAGCGCCACCTACAACCCCTCGGAGCTGAAGGAGCCGCGATGCGTGATCTGCGGCAACACCCCGGTGGAGCGGGAGAGCATGCATGTCTTTTTTAAATTGAACGACTTCCGCCCGTTCCTGAAGGAGTGGGTGAGCGGCCACACCTCGAAGGAGATCGCCAACAAGCTCGACGAGTGGCTGAAGGAGGACCTGCGGGACTGGGATATTTCCCGCGACGCCCCCTATTTCGGGTTTCAGATACCGGGGATGAAGGACAAGTATTTCTATGTGTGGCTGGACGCACCCGTGGGCTACATCTCCTCGACCAAGAACTGGTGCGACAGGAACGGCAGGGACTACCGGGAATTCTGGCAAGAGGGGAATGCCGAGCTTTACCATTTCATCGGCAAGGACATCGTCTACTTCCACACCCTCTTCTGGCCGGCGATGCTCTCCCTGGCCGGATACAAGACACCGGACCAGGTCTTCGTCCACGGCTTCCTCACCGTGAACGGCGAAAAGATGAGCAAGTCCAAGGGAACCTTCATCAAGGCCAGGACCTACCTGGACCACCTCGACCCGATTTACCTCCGCTACTACTACGCCTGCAAGCTGGGCTCCTCGGTGGAGGACGTGGACCTCTCCATGGAGGACTTCGTGAACCGGGTGAACGCCGAGCTCATCGGCAAGATCACGAACCTGGCCTCCCGGAGCATCCAGATGCTCGCCAAGATCGGGCTCACCACCGGCGAGCTCTCGGGGGACGGCCGTGCCCTGGTGAAGAGAATACGGGAGAGGGCCGGGAAGATCGCCGAGCTCTACGAGGGGAGGAACTTCAACAGGGCCATGATGGAGATACGGGCGCTCTCCGAGGAGGCCAACAAGTATGTCGACGACAACGAGCCCTGGAAGGTGATCGGCCAGGACCGGGAGAAGGCCAGGGGAATCCTCACCGCGGTGATCAACGCCTTCCGGCTTCTGGCGATCTACCTGAAACCGGTGCTCCCGGTCTATGCCGAGAAGGTTGAGGAGCTGCTGAACGAGACACCCTTCACCTGGGAATCGGCGCAGGGGGTGCTGGAGCACCACGAGGTGCGTCCCTACACCCACCTGGCCCAGCGGATACCGAAAGAGGCGATAGACGCCATCATAAAGAGCAGCATGGAAACCGAGACACCCGCAAAGGAGAAGCAGAAGGAGAAGCAAATGGAAGAACAGACAAGTGGCGTCGCCGAGATCGAATACGACGACTTCGCGAAGGTGGACCTCAGGGTCGCCAGGATCATCGCCGCCGAGGATATTGAGGGAGCCGACAAGCTTCTGAAGCTCAGGATAAGCCTGGGAACCGAGGAGCGCACGATCTTCGCCGGGATAAAGAAGCAGTACAAGCCGGAGGAGCTGGCGGGCCGGCACATCATCGTCGTGGCGAACCTGAAGCCCCGGAAGATGAAATTCGGCGTCTCCGAGGGGATGCTCCTGGCCGCCACCACCGGCGACGGCGGCGTCTTTCTCCTGGGTCCCGACAGCGGCGCCCAGGCGGGGAACAAGGTCTCATAGCGCCGAACAACACGGCGCTCCGGGGGCTCACCTGGCGCCGCCGTTGTCTTCGAAGAACCTCATGATCGCGGGAAGCTCGCTTTTCCAGTAGCGGAAGTCATGGCCCGCCCAGGCAGGGTCGCTGAACACAATCGGAATCCCGCCGCCGCGCGCCGAAAGCGTACGGTAGAGCAGCTCGCTCTGGGAAAAGGGAGATACCGCATCCCTTCTCCCGTGGCCGATATATAGTGGCGCGGTCCACTCTCCCCTCTTCACCGCAGCCAGGGGATTGTCAATCTCCGCCCACCGCCTCCTGTGCGTGTGAAAAGAACCGTAGATTGCCGCCGTGAGCCTATCCCCGGGCATGATCGACTGGTCGCAGTCGCCGGAGAGGGCAGCGCAGGCGGAGAAAATCCCCGGATTCTGCAGCGCCACCAGGAGCACCCCCCTCGCTCCGGTGGACAGCCCCAGGAGATAATTCCGATTCCCCCTTTCGAATATGCCGTATCTGCTCCGCATGACGGGGATCAGCACGGTCCGTATCCATTCCCCCCCGGGGGTGCGTGCCCACTTCATGCGGGTCTCGGGGAAATACCGTGACTCGTAACAGGTGACGGCCATCTCCTGGAAGACGGCGCGGATCCCCATCCTCCCCGCCCGGGAGAGCAGGTCGGTTTCACGGTACCAGCGGTCACGGGAGAACCTCCATCCGGGGAGCACCAGCATGTCGCCGGACGTCTTCATCCCCTTCGGGGGGATGAAGACGTCCACCGGTATTTCTTCCCGCTGCTGGCCGTCATCCCCGTCCGGCAGGTGCACGGTGGACATCCCCTCCGGGAGGGTTTCCACGGACCCCAGGTGGGACGGAAGAACCAGGAGGATCACGCAAAGTATCCGGGTGCACGGCGATTGTTTCATATATTCCTTGACCTTTCACCGTCGGATCGATTATTGATTCCGAACGCAAAAGTACACCGCGCACGAATCGCAGTGCAATTACAATTTCATCCCGCCGTCGTTGTTCGCAACGGTGAGGTACCCTATAGGAGTCCGTATATGAACACTGAGATCGATCCTTACATACGGCTGGCGAAGCTGTTCTCCACGGAGGCGATGATCGGCCCTGATGAGAAGGAGAAGCTCCTCATGGAGCTGTTGAGGCACTGTTTCACTCAGGAGGAGGCGGCGGTGGCCCTGCACCTGCCGGCATTCTACACAACCCACGATATCGAAAGGGTCGCCAGGAGCTCGGGGAGACGGCCCGATGAGATACGGCCCCTCCTGGAGCGCATGGTGGCCAAGGGCCTCATACGGGGGCGCGGCAGGGGGTACGCACTCCTCCCAATCCTTCCGGGGATGTTCGAAAACGTCCTCATGGACGGTGGCGAAACCCCCTGGCACCGGGAGTTCGCCAGGATCGCCAGCCGCCTCTACGAGACAGGGTATGTGCGCCGCTACCTGGAACAGCCCACCAGGGTTGTCCGGAGCATACCCCTGGGGAGAGAGCTGGACTCACGGAGCGAGCCGGTGGATCCGGACAGGGTGGAGCAGATGATCAGAGCCCATGACACCCTGGCGGTACTGCACAACTGCCAGTGCCGGCAGGCGAGGTACCTGGAGGGACAGGAGTGCAGCAGGGCCAACCGGCTCGACGGCTGTCTCGCCTTCGGCAGCTTCGCGCACCTCTATCTGGAGCGCGGGGGTGCCCGCCGCGTGGACAGGGACTCCATGCGGTCCATCGTCAGGGAGCGAATCGACAGCAAGCTCGTCTTCTTCGCCGGCAACGTCGCCGCGGGGAGCGCGAATCAGATCTGCACCTGCTGCGACTGCTGCTGCCACATGCTCGGTCAGATCATCGGCGTTGACCCCGGCCTCATCGTAACCCAGCCGAAATACCTGGCCCTGGTGGACGAGGAGCAATGCACCGGCTGCGGCCGCTGCGTGGCCGCCTGCAACCTCGGTGCCCACCGCCTTGAATCGGGGATCCACTCCCTCGACCCGGCACGGTGCGTCGGCTGCGGCCACTGCGTCGGCGCCTGCCCCGCCGGGGCCATCGTCATGAGGGAGAACAGGGAATACCGGAGACCCTCGGGTGGATTCAGACAGCTGGCCCTGCGCCTGGCCCCGGCGAAGATAGCGGCGATGCTCAAGGGGAGGATCCGCGGGAAGGCAAAAAGCACCGACGGCCGGTAAAAAGAATTGCATCGTTCCGCCGCCGAATGATAGGATGGCATTTTGCAAAACCAACCTCCCCTCTGGAGCGCGCCATGATGCCGGAAGTAGTCACGATGCTGTACATCTTCTTCGCCAGGATACTGGACCAGTCCATCGGCACGATCCGCATCATACTGGTGTCCAAGGGGTACCGCTACATCGCCCCCTTCTTCGGGTTCGCCGAGGTGCTCATCTGGCTCACGGCGATAAACAAGGCCCTGCAGAACCTGGACAGCGTCTACAGCTACCTCATCTACGCCGGCGGATTCGCCATGGGCAACTTCGTGGGGATGCTGCTGGAGGCGAGGATACCGATCGGCTACAAATACGTGCAGATCATCACCGGCAGGAGGGCCACCGCCCTGCCGCTGGAGCTCCGCGAACAGGGCTTCGGGGTCACCTCCGTTGACGGCAAGGGGATGAAGGGGGACGTGTTCATCATTCACACCATCATCCCAAAGCGAAGGCTGGCGAACGTGCTTGACATCGTGAACATCCTGGAGCCCGGGGCCTTCGTGACCATTGAGGACGTGCGCCCCATGCGGCACGGCTTCATCAACCGCAGGAGCCTCCATAATCCCTTCTGGCAGAGCGTCGCCAAGAAGCGCTGATCACGGTACGCGCCGGCAGGGGGCCGGTCTCCCCTCCCCGTTCCCCCGTTCACCGCACCTCCCGGATACTCAGTGCGGCACCTACAGATCTCGATTCAGGCGCCCCCCGGAGACACCGGTGCCTTCGGGAACATCGCCATCCCCGTTGCCTGTGCGCAACACGATCCCGGGATGCATGCATCCCTCCCGGCGGGGAATCCATGCCGGCTGCATGAAGCCGCCGATGATCGCCGGCCCAGGGCACGTCCCGCCAATGCCATGGATTTTTGAAGAAGCATACGCGATTCACGGGGATCATGAAAAAACCGATCAGCGAATATTTTATTGTTGAATAATCACCGGATATACGATATACACGCCGATACATATGCCGCAATGATTATCCCCCCTGATCCCGAAACAGGTATAAGGTTTTCGGATACTACCGGTGTGAGGTGTCCATGTGAACGCAACAACAGAATACAGGGTATACGGCTACCGATGGGTCGTGCTGCTGGTCTACTTTCTCATCAACATGATCATTCAGATGCAGTGGCTCACCTTCGCCCCCATCGCGAGAGAGGCGCGCATCGTGTACAGCGCGACGCCGCTGCAGATCGACCTGCTCTCCATGATCTTCATGGGGGTCTTCCTCGTGGTATGCATCCCCGCCTCCTACATCCTGGACAAATACGGGCTCAGGGTGGGGGTCGGCATCGGGGCGGTGCTCACCGGGGTGTTCGGTCTCATGAAGGGCATCTTCGCGGGGAGCTACGCCATGGTGGCGATATCGCAGGTGGGCCTCGCGGTGGCGCAGCCCTTTATAATGAACTCGGTGACCAAGGTGGCGGTGCACTGGTTCCCCATCAACGAGCGCGCCACGGCGGTGGGCGTCGCAACTCTCGCACAGTTCGCCGGTATGATCGCGGTCAACATCGCGACACCGCTGCTGATAACCAGGGTCGGCGAGACCTACGACCTGCACGGGATGCTCATGACCTACGGCATCATCTCCGTTGCCGGCGCCCTGCTCCTCCTCCTGTTCCTGCGGGAGTACCCCCCCACGCCCGCCGGCCCCGAGGGGGAGGACCGGCTGCTCACCACGGAGGGGCTCAAGCACATCTTCCGTCACAGGGACATGCTGCTGATGATCCTTCTCTTCTTCATCGGCCTCGGCGTCTTCAACGCCGTTGCGACATGCATCGACCAGATCAGCGAGATAAAGGGATTCAACATAGAACAGAGCGGAATGATCATGGGGCTGATGCTCATCTCCGGAATCGTGGGTGCGCTGGTGCTCCCGCCGATCTCCGACAAGCTCCGCAGGCGCAAGCCCTTCCTCATCATCTCGATGGCCTGCATGCTGCCGGGCCTCGTGGGACTCACCGTGCTGGGGAGCTACCCGCTGGTGCTCGTCTCGGCCGGGCTGATGGGATTCTTCCTGCTGGGCGCCGGCGCCCCGGTGGGGTTCCAGTACTGCGCCGAGGTGAGCTACCCGGCGCCGGAGTCGCTCTCCCAGGGGATCATACTCCTGGCCGGGCAGATATCCGGGATCATATTCATCGTGGGGATGAACCTGCTGGGCATGATGACCGCGCTTTTCGTGTTCATCGGAATGATGGTGGTGAACGTGATCATCAGCATCGTGCTGAAGGAGTCCCCCAGGATCCTCTCGCAGGACCAGAAGGCGTAGGCGGATTCCCGCACCCGCACCGCTGCAGAAACAAGAAGGCCGCCGGATACGGCGGCCTTTCCTCTTCGTCAATCCGATGCGTCACTTGAAGAGCTTCGCCCACTCCCTGGCGGGCCGCTTCAGGCAGTCGCCCCGGTGGTAGACGTAGCTTGCCATGAGGGGGACCACCGTGGTGGCCTCGGCGTAGACCATCTGCTCGTGCATGGTGTCCACCTTCCCCCAGGAACTCGCCTCCTTCAGGGTGGAGCTGGAGCAGGCGCCGTCCCGGACATCCGCCACGGTGACCTGCACCGCGTAGGCGTGCATGGGGACCTCCTTCCCCAGCACCTCGGCGCATACCACGGTGTCCTGGACAAAGTTCTTGGGGACCCCGCCCCCTATCATGAAGAGACCGGTGGTGCCGGCCTCCATCTTTATCATCGTCAGCTCCAGGAAGTCCTTCACCGAGTCGATGGATACGTGACGCTCGGGCCTCTCCCACTGGTGCTTCACCAGGCCGAAACCGGCGCTGGAGTCGGAGAAGGCGGGGCAGAATACCGGCACCCCCTGTTCGTAGGCGGTCTGCACCAGGGAGCCCTTCTTCTTCGCCCCCCCCTGGGCCAGGAATTTTCCCATCTCGGTGATGAACTCCCGCGACGAATACGGGCGCGGCTCCAGGCCGTCGGCGATGGCCTTCACGGCATTGTCGCAGGCCTGCAGTTCCTCCTCGTCGATGTAGGTGTCGTAAATCCGGTCGATGTAGAGCTGCCGGAGCATCCGGTCGTCAACCCAGGGGCTCCCCTTGTAGTGACTGTATCCCAGGCCCTCGAAAAAATCCATGTCCACGATGGAGGCGCCGGTGGCCACCACCACGTCCACCATGCGGAACCTGATCATGTCAGAGTAGACCTGCATGCACCCGGCGGCGCTGGTGCTCCCGGCCAGGGTGAGGACTATGGTGCAGTCCCTGTCCGTCACCATCCGCTGCAGTATGTCGGCCCCCTGGGCCGTGTCGCGCGAGGTGAAGGACATCTCCCGCATGGCGTCGATGATGGGGGTCGAATCGAAGGCGGTGATGTCGATGTGCTTCACCGTGTCTTTCAGTAATGCCCTTTTATCCGGAGTCTTCATTTTTTATCTCCCATGAAAGAATAGGCCAGCAGCTTGTAGACCAGCTTCGCCGCGAGAAAATCCGCGTGCCGGTTCTGCGCCGAGGGGCAGAGCTCCACAACATCGAAACCGACGATCCGCCGCTTCTCGGCGACCCTCTTCAGCAGTGCCAGGACCTCGTACCAGTCGAGCCCGCCCGGCTCCGGGGTGCCGGTGCTGGGCATGATCGAGGGGTCGAAGACGTCGAGATCAATGGTAATATACACATTCCCGGTGAGCCTGGCAACCGCGGCGTCGATCCACTTCCTTTCGCCGGCGATCTCGTGGGCGAAGAAGGTCCTCCCCTTCCCCAGTCCCTCCCGCTCCGACACGTCCATGCTCCTGATCCCCACCTGTACCGCCGGGCAGAGCTCCCGCACCCTGGCCATGACGCAGGCGTGGTTGTAGCGCGAGCCGTGGTATTCCTCGCGGAGATCGGCGTGGGCGTCCAGCTGCAGCACCGAGAGGTCCCCATGGCGGCGGGCGTGCGCCTGAACCGATCCCACCGATACCGAGTGCTCTCCCCCCAGCACCACGGCGAAGCGCCCGGCGTCCATGTGTATGCCTACCCGCTCCTCCACCGCCCGCACCATCGCCTCGGGTGACGACGAGTCCATCACCGGCCCGTCTGTATAGATACCCACACGGTAGGGCTCCCGGCCGGTCTCGATGTCGTAGAGCTCCACCTGCGCCGAGGCCTCGATGATGGCATCCGGGCCCCTGTCGGCCCCCTTCATCCAGGTGCTGGTGCCGTCGTAGGGGACCGGGATGATCACGGCCCCGGCCCGTTCCAGGGAATCGTATTCGTCGGGGAGGTCGCCGAAGCCGCGCGATGGCGCCGTCATGATCGCTCCCCGCCGGGCAACGGTATCAGATAGTTTAGGAAACAGAGGGCGACGAGGGCGGTACCGTACCGCTTCGCGGGGACGAAGCTCTCTGATATCATCGAAACCTCCCCCATCCGGAACCGTTCCGAATAGCCGTTCTCGTAGAGTTCCATGAGGCTGTCGCGGAGCTGTTCGCGCGCCTCCCGCTCGCTCTTGACGCCGTTGTACTCGCACACCAGGCCGCCGTACCGGCCGCCCCCCTCCCTCTCGTGGAGCCACCCGTAGACGATGCCGGCGGTGGCCCGCTCGCCACGATCGGCGTTCGCCACGGCCATGATGGTCTCCATGACCGAGCCGTGGACCAGGTCATCGGTCCTCTCAACCTCGCGGGCGATTGACGGCAGGATTGAGGAATATGTCATTATGTTGCACATCTCGATACCGGCATCCCTGAGGGCCAGGTGGTATGAACCGGCATGCACGGTGATGTCACTTTCACCCTTCCCCCGGGCAATGAAGTAGTCCCTGGGAATCCTGTTTCCGACGACGACGCTCCCGGCATAGACCCTGCCGGGAGCCAGAATTTCATCCAGCAGTGCGTTGCTGTTCATAATCCCTCCAAAAGCGATAGTACCATAGAGCCAGCAGCAGCACCACAGGGTGATGCCTTTATGTGCTGATATCGAAGCATTCGCCGGCGTCACGGGCCCCTGCCCGAGGAGAACCGGCTTTTCGGCGCGGGAACCCTCCTGTTTCCATGATAGATACGGCCTTTGTGTTCCATGAGGGATTGCTCCAGCAGTGCCGCAACCCGCTTTGAAACGACCACTGAAATAAGAAAAAGAGTGAAATATGACAAACATTTTTTTACCGGGACGTTAATTTTTTTAGTCGGCAGGGGGAGTGAAAAGGGGACACCGCCGGCTGAGGTCCGAATCAGCCGGTGGTGCGCTCCGTCACCCCGGAGGGGGGGGTATGCTATTCCGTGATGGGGGCTATCGGCGAGCCGCTATTCCTCTATCTCGTCGTCGAAGTCACCGTTCATATCCAGGTCTGAGCCGTCATCGCCGCCGTCATCGGATGAGTCGTCATTGTAATCGTCTCCGCCGTCGTCGTTCTGATCGTCGCCGTCGTCGGTATCACTGGAATCCTGGCACAGTATCATGGAATCTCCTGATGCGGCATCGCTCGCCACACGGGCCATGCCGGTTCTGGCCCACAGAAGCGCCGGCAGACACAGGAGCATCATCACCCACAGAGCCAGTTTTTTCATGTTTCACACCTCTTCCTTCAATAAAGATTGAACTCAGTTTTTCGATCCGCGTGCCGGATCATTCTCTACAGTAAGATACCAAAGAGGCGGGAAAATGCAATACCCGCCCGTTTTTTTTCATGATATCTTTCGGCATGTCGCCGTGAAAACTGCAAATTATTATTGCTATTGCACCGTGGGAGCCCTTCTGGCAAGTAAAAAAATGGGCAGGGTGGATAATTTTGTCCGATACCCTTGACACTACACAATGATTTGTTAAGGGTAATGGAACTGGGTTGTTTCATTTGATTATCCTATTGTTTTCTTCTAAATAGTACCATGCAACAACCACTTGTCAATAAATACGTGTCATAGTGGCAGAA